>NZ_SZXC01000078.1:0-5487 GCF_005281055.1 Citrobacter sp. wls711
GGGAGTTATTTCAGGCTGACAAGGGGAAAATACAAAAAACTTATCAACCGATTACTTTTCCATCAAAACTAGTAATGGAAAGTTATTTTCGCCTGGTTTTTAAACAAAAACGAGCCCCGCAGGGCCCGTTTTTAGTATTTTGTGACTTACTGCACTGCCACAATGCGATCGTCATTCACTTCCAGACGAATCGTTTTGCCAGGAACCAGCTCACCCGACAGGATTTGCTGGGCCAGCGGATTTTCGATCTGTTGCTGGATAGCACGTTTCAATGGACGCGCCCCGTAAACAGGATCGTACCCGTTCGCGCTCAGCAGTTTAAGCGCCTCGTCAGAAATGTGGATTTCATAGCCACGATCTTCCAGACGTTTATACAGACGCTGCAGCTGGATCTGGGCAATAGACGCAATGTGTTGTTCACCCAACGGATGGAAGACAACAACTTCATCTATACGGTTAATGAATTCCGGACGGAAGTTTTGGCTGACCACGCCCAGCACCATGTCTTTCATGTGTCCGTAGTCCAGGTCGCCAAAACGTTCCTGAATGAGATCGGACCCCAGGTTAGAAGTCATGATGACCACCGTATTACGGAAATCGACCGTTCTCCCCTGCCCGTCAGTCAGTCGACCGTCATCCAGCACCTGCAACAGAATGTTGAACACATCCGGATGCGCCTTTTCCACTTCATCCAGCAGGATGACGGAATAAGGGCGACGACGCACCGCTTCTGTCAGGTAGCCGCCCTCTTCATAGCCAACGTATCCCGGGGGCGCACCGACCAGACGAGAGACAGAGTGTTTCTCCATAAACTCAGACATATCGATACGAACCATCGCGTCGTCGCTGTCGAACATAAAGTTAGCCAGCGCTTTACACAGTTCGGTTTTACCGACACCGGTTGGCCCAAGGAACAAGAACGAACCGATCGGACGATTCGGATCGGACAACCCTGCACGGCTACGGCGAATCGCGTTGGATACCGCTTCCACCGCTTCGTTCTGACCAATGACGCGGTTATGCAGATCCTGCTCCATACGCAGCAGTTTTTCACGCTCGCCTTCCAGCATGCGGGCAACAGGGATCCCCGTCCAACGCGCCAGTACTTCGGCGATTTCCGCATCCGTCACTTTATTACGCAGCAGGCGCATGGTTTTGCCTTCAGACTGAGTGGCTGCTTCCAGCTGTTTTTCCAGCTCAGGAATTTTGCCGTACTGCAGCTCAGACATCCGTGCCAGGTCACCCACCCGACGAGCCTGTTCGATAGCGATTTTCGCCTGCTCCAGTTCAGCCTTAATCGTCTGCGTACCGGAGAGTGACGCTTTTTCCGCTTTCCACTCTTCTTCGAGCTCAGAATACTGACGCTCTTTGTCATCCAGCTCTTCATTAAGCATATCGAGGCGCTTTTTACTCGCCTCGTCAGACTCTTTCATTAACGCCTGCTGTTCCAGTTTGAGCTGGATGATTCGGCGATCGAGTCGGTCCAGTTCTTCCGGCTTGGAGTCAATCTGCATACGAATGCTGGACGCCGCTTCATCGATAAGATCGATGGCTTTGTCCGGTAGCTGACGGTCAGCAATGTAACGATGAGATAGCGTCGCTGCCGCGACAATTGCCGGGTCAGTGATCTGCACGTGGTGGTGCAGCTCATAGCGTTCTTTCAACCCACGCAAAATGGCGATGGTGTCTTCCACGCTCGGCTCGGCAACAAACACTTTCTGGAAACGACGTTCCAGTGCCGCATCTTTTTCGATGTACTGGCGGTACTCATCAAGTGTTGTAGCCCCTACACAGTGCAGTTCGCCACGAGCCAGTGCCGGTTTCAACATGTTCCCGGCATCCATGGCACCATCGGCTTTACCTGCGCCAACCATAGTATGCAGCTCATCGATAAACAGAATGACATTGCCTTCCTGTTTCGACAGATCGTTCAGCACACCTTTTAAACGTTCTTCAAATTCACCGCGATATTTCGCCCCGGCCACCAACGCGCCCATATCCAGCGCCAGTACACGGCGGCCTTTTAAACCCTCCGGCACTTCGCCATTAATGATGCGCTGCGCAAGCCCTTCAACAATGGCCGTTTTACCGACACCAGGCTCACCAATTAATACTGGATTGTTTTTAGTACGGCGTTGCAGCACCTGAATGGTGCGGCGAATTTCTTCATCACGACCGATAACCGGATCGAGCTTACCCTGCTCGGCACGTTCGGTCAGGTCGACGGTGTATTTTTTCAAGGCCTGACGTTGGTCTTCAGCCCCCTGGTCGTTCACGCTTTCACCTCCACGCATCTGTTCAATTGCCTGAGTGATATTAGCGGTCGTCGCCCCCGCTGATTTTAATAAATCGGTCAGCGTACCGCGTGACTCAAGCGCCGCCAGAACGAACAGTTCCGACGAAATAAAATTGTCCCCACGTTTTTGCGCCAGCTTGTCGCAAAGATTCAGTACACGCACCAGCTCCTGAGAAGGCTGCACATCACCGCCGGTGCCTTCTACCTGCGGCAAGCGGCTCAATGCCTGATCAATGGCTGTGCGTAACTGGCCGGCGTTAATGCCAGCAGACGTTAACAAAGGACGGACCGATCCCCCTTCCTGATTAAGCAGGGCGCTCATTAGATGAAGTGGTTCGATAAACTGGTTGTCGTGCCCCAGTGCGAGTGACTGGGCATCGGCGAGTGCAAGCTGGAATTTATTAGTAAGACGATCCAGACGCATAACTCCTCCCATAACAGGTCAAAATTGCTACTGGAGATTAAATGAGGTCATCCCTCAATTATTCAAGGTGAATGACCTGAATTATGTGAAAAGAAAATTACGCGTACCGGATCGTCTTGATTCTTTAGGTTATATCAGCCAAATAAAACTTGCCATACGACCGGTGGTTTTGTCGCGACGATAAGAGAAGAAAGTCTCACTTTCGCTGAACGTACAGCGGTCACCGCCGTAGAGGTTCTCAACCCCAACATGTGCCAGACGCTGGCGAGCAAGCTGATAAATATCTGCCAGGTACTTTTCACCACGTGGCACAAATGCGCTGTCTGCTTGTGGATCTTTGACCATAAACGCATCACGCACTTCAGGCCCCACTTCAAATGCACGGGGACCAATTGCCGGGCCTAACCAGGCAATAATGTTTTCGGGTTTATCAGCAAAACACGCAACGGTCTCTTCAAGCACGCCTGCACATAACCCGCGCCAGCCCGCATGAGCCGCCGCGACTTCCGTGCCAGCACGATTACAAAATAACACGGGCAAACAGTCCGCCGTCATCACTGCACACACTGTGCCCGGCGTATTGCTGTAAGACGCATCCGCACGCTTAGAAGAATAAGGCTCGCCGGTAAGTTTCAGAACCTCTTTACCGTGCACCTGTTCGAGCCAGACCGGTTTTGAAGGCAGATTGCCCGCAGCAAAGAGTCGTTTGCGGTTCTCTTCAACATGTTCCAGGTTATCGCCGCAATGGGCCCCCAGATTCAGCGAATCGTACGGCGGCAAACTGACGCCACCAATACGGGTAGAACTACAGGCCGCGGCGCCTTGCGGCAGCGGCCACTGCGGGACAATTAGCTTACTCATAGCCAGGCCACATCATCCTTATGCTCTTCGAAATCGGCACGCATCACGGCAATCAGATCAACCATATCTTGCGGAATTGGCGCATGCCATTCCATTTCGATACCTGTGATTGGGTGATACAAGCGCAGCATGGTGGCATGCAGCGCCTGGCGGTCGAACTTACGCAGCGTAGAAATAAATTCATCCGATGCGCCTTTCGGTGGACGTGGACGGCCGCCGTAGACCTGGTCACCCACCAGCGGATGGGTAATATGCGCCATGTGCACGCGGATCTGGTGCGTACGTCCGGTTTCCAGACGCAGCCTAAGGCGCGTGTGTACACGGAAGTGCTCCATAATGCGGTAATGCGTCACCGCAGGTTTCCCCATGGGATGCACGGACATATGCGTACGTTTGGTGGGATGACGGCTGATAGGCTCTTCTACAGTGCCACCGGCTGTCATATGACCAATCGCTACGGCTTCGTACTCACGCGTAATTTCACGCAGCTGTAGCGACTCGACCAAACGCGTTTGCGCCGGAACCGTTTTTGCTACCACCATTAATCCGGTGGTGTCTTTATCCAGACGGTGCACGATACCTGCACGAGGAACATCCGCAATCGGCGGGTAGTAATGCAGTAACGCATTCAATACCGTGCCATCAGGATTACCGGCGCCCGGATGTACCACGAAATCACGTGGTTTGTTGATGACCAGAATATCGTCATCTTCATAAACAATATCTAGCGGGATATCTTGCGCTTCAAAACGAATTTCTTCGTCAATTTCAGCATTGATGGAGACACGTTCTCCACCCAAAACTTTTTCTTTCGGTTTATCGCAAAGATTCCCGTTTACCAGCACGCGCTGATCGAGGATCCATTCTTTTATGCGAGAACGCGAATAATCAGGGAACAATTCGGCCAAAGCCTGATCTAAGCGTTGACCGAGCTGATTATCGGAGACTGTTGCGGTGAGTTCTACTCGTTGTGCCATAAACTGCTTCTTCGTTTAACGTTGGGTTTTACGGCTTTGCCGTTTAATATAGTGTGCTATTGTAGCTGGTCTTAACCGGGAGCAGGAACAGAGAATCTCCCGTAAAACATTTTGAGGAAAGTCAAAACGTCATGACGCGCATGAAATACCTGGTGGCAGCAGCCACGTTGAGCCTGTTTTTGGCGGGTTGCTCTGGTTCAAAGGAAGAGGTGCCCGATAACCCACCAAATGAAATCTACGCGACTGCTCAGCAAAAGCTGCAGGACGGTAACTGGAAACAGGCAATAACGCAATTGGAAGCGTTGGATAATCGCTATCCATTTGGACCTTATTCTCAGCAGGTGCAATTAGATCTCATCTACGCCTACTACAAAAATGCCGATCTGCCGCTCGCTCAGGCCGCCATCGATCGTTTTATCCGTCTGAACCCGACACACCCTAACATTGATTATGTCATGTATATGCGTGGCCTGACCAATATGGCGTTGGATGATAGCGCACTGCAAGGATTCTTTGGTGTTGATCGCAGCGATCGCGATCCACAGCACGCCCGAGCTGCGTTTAATGACTTTTCCAAACTGGTACGTGGCTACCCGAATAGCCAGTACACAACGGACGCCACCAAGCGCCTGGTATTCCTGAAAGATCGCCTGGCGAAATATGAGTACTCCGTTGCTGAGTACTACACCGCACGCGGCGCGTGGGTTGCTGTGGTGAACCGCGTAGAAGGTATGCTGCGTGACTTCCCGGATACCCAGGCAACACGTGATGCCTTACCGCTGATGGAAAACGCCTATCGCCAGATGCAGATGACTGCACAGGCCGAAAAAGTGGCGAAAATTATTGCCGCCAACAGCAGCAATACCTGATTCCTCGCTGAATGCAAAACGGCAGCCCTCGGGCTGTAATGCTGATCAGTTAAGGATCGG
>NZ_SZXC01000001.1:0-8567 GCF_005281055.1 Citrobacter sp. wls711
ACCGATCCTTAACTGATCAGCATTACAGCGATTCGCTGGCATTTTTACTATCAGGCTTTGTTCTGACGCCACCACTCCGCGAGCAGGACGCCCGTCGCGACGGAGACATTGAGCGTTTCTACATTGCCCGTACCGTCGATGGCGACGCACAGATCGTCTGCAGAACATGCCGCTTCCGGCAGCGCATCACGCTCGCGGCCTAACACCAGCACCATTTTTTCTGGCAGCGTGGTGTTGAACAACGGCTTACCTTTGTCGCTGGAGGTCATCACGACCGTGTAGCCTGCTTTGCGGAAATCATCCAGCACATCCACAATACTGTCGCCAGTGATCGGTTGCACGTGCTCGGCACCGCCTTCCGCGGTACGGATAGCTGCACCGGATTCCAGCAGCGCGGCATCCTGTACGACCACGCCTTTCACACCGAAGTGAGCGCAACTGCGCATCATGCCGCCCAAGTTATGCGGGTTGGCGATATCTTCCAGCGCCAGTACGCAATCCTGCGCCCCCGCCTGGCCAACCCACTGCTTAACGGTTGTACCGTTACGTTTTTTAATCAGGAAACACACGCCACCATGGTGTTCAGTACCGGAAGCTTTCGCCAGTTCGGCTTCGTCAACCACGTGGTAGGCTTTGCGGTTTGCCGCCATCCAGCGTAATGCTTCTTTAAATCGTGGTGTCACGCTCTGGACAAACCAGGCGCGGACAATGGCGTCCGGACGGCTCTGGAACAGCGCCTGACAGGCATTCTCACCGTAAACGCGGGTTTCTTCCGCACGCTGACGACGTAATACTTCAGGATCGATAAAGCTCTTGCCGCTGATCCCACCGTGATCGGCTTTTTCCGCTACGTCATCGCTCGGCGCGCGGGATACGGTACGCCACGGTGAGTCTTCACGTTTACGGTCGCGTTCAACATCGCGGTCACGTCCACGATCGCGGCCACGTTCACTGTTCGGACCCTTTCTGTCATCACGGGCAGGGCGACGACCGCCTTCGGCTCGGGAAGTACCTGGGCGACCGCCGCCTTTACCGGTACGTGGATTTTGGGTGCGCTTGTCCGAGTCATCGTCACTGCGGACGTACATCACTTTGACCTTGCCGTTTTTGTTCTTCAGTTCGTCGCTCATTTCTTTTCTCCACCTGCTCTGCGCGAAGCGCGCAGATTACCCGATGTGCACGTCGTTAGCCATTATTTCATTTAAAAGCTTATGACTATTGTACTCATTGAATAAAACGCATTGCTGTTTAAAACAGTCTCCCCGATAATATGTAACATAACAGAAACATATCGGCGTGATTGCCGCGAAGTCCACCCTACTCATCCAGAGGTTAGTTATGAATACCGTTTGTACCAGCTGCCAGGCTATCAACCGCATCCCCGAAGATCGTGTTCAGGATACGGCCAAATGCGGACGCTGTGGTCACGACCTGTTTGACGGTGAGGTGATCAATGCGACCGGTGCTACGCTGGATAAGCTGTTAAAAGACGATCTTCCGGTGGTGGTCGATTTCTGGGCGCCATGGTGTGGCCCATGCCGTAACTTCGCCCCCATTTTTGAAGATGTCGCTGAAGAGCGTAGCGGTAAAGTGCGTTTTGTTAAAGTGAATACCGAAGCTGAACGCGAACTCAGCGCACGTTTCGGCATCCGCAGCATTCCGACCATTATGATATTCAAGAAAGGTGAAGTCGTCGATATGCTCAATGGCGCAGTGCCTAAAGCCCCGTTTGATAGCTGGCTTAACGAATCATTATAATCTCTACGGGGCACATCTTGTGCCCCGTTTTGTCCTCTGCGACAATAGCATTTTTCAACGTGCTTCCCGATGACCAATAACGCCGTTCTCCAGTTACGTGCCGAGCGCCTTGCGCGCGCCACGCGCCCTTTTCTTGCCCGAGGTAACCGTATTCGCCGCTGCCAGCGCTGCTTACTGCCGCTGAAACTGTGCCTGTGCGAAACGCTGAGACCTGCCCAGGCGAAGAGTCGTTTTTGCCTGGTAATGTTTGACACCGAACCGATGAAACCCAGCAACACCGGGCGTTTGATTGCTGATATTCTGCCGGATACCGCCGCGTTTCAGTGGTCTCGCACCGAGCCGCCGTCAGCGCTGCTTGAACTGGTGAACAATCCGGATTATCAACCGATGGTGGTCTTCCCGGCATCTTATGCCGACGAGGGCCGTGAGGTCATTTTCACGCCACCTACGGGTAAAACACCGTTGTTCATTATGCTTGATGGCACCTGGCCAGAAGCACGCAAAATGTTCCGTAAAAGTCCGTACCTCGATAACCTGCCGGTTATCTCCGTCGATTTATCACGTCTTTCCGCTTACCGTCTGCGCGAAGCCCATGCCGAGGGGCAGTATTGCACCGCCGAAGTGGCGATTGCCTTACTGGATCTGGCTGGAGACACGCAGGCAGCCGAAGGATTAAGTGAGCACTTCACGCTTTTTAAAACTCGCTACCTGGCAGGAAAAACCCAACATCAGGGAAGCGTCACAGCAGACTCGACAGAAAACGTTTAAAATCATTCGGTCACTGGTGTCATTAAGGAAGCCGATATGAGTCAACGTGGTCTGGAAGCGCTACTGCGACCAAAATCCATTGCGGTGATTGGGGCGTCAATGAAGCCCAATCGTGCGGGTTACCTGATGATGCGTAACTTACTGGCCGGCGGCTTCAATGGACCGGTTTTACCGGTGACGCCGGCCTGGAAAGCGGTGTTGGGCGTGCTGGCCTGGCCCACTATCGCCAGCCTGCCTTTTTCTCCCGATCTCGCCGTGCTGTGTACCAATGCCAGCCGCAACCTGACGCTGCTGGAGGCGCTAGGCGAGAAAGGCTGCAAAACCTGTATTATTTTGTCAGCGCCCACGGCGCAGCACGCTGAACTGCTGGCCTGCGCATCACGCTATAAAATACGTCTGCTCGGCCCCAACAGTCTGGGGCTTCTCGCCCCCTGGCAAGGGCTTAACGCCAGTTTTTCACCGGTACCGATTAAACGCGGTAAGCTGGCATTTATTTCCCAGTCGGCGGCGATTTCCAACACCATTCTGGACTGGGCGCAGCAGCGCGACATGGGGTTTTCCTGGTTTATTGCCCTGGGTGACAGTCTGGATATTGACGTTGATGAGCTGCTTGATTACCTGGCCCGCGACAGTAAAACCAGTGCGATTTTGCTCTACCTCGAACATTTGAGCGATGCCCGCCGTTTTGTCTCGGCGGCACGTAGCGCATCGCGTAACAAACCCATTTTGGTGATTAAAAGCGGTCGCAGCCCGGCGGCTCAGCGCTTGCTGCATACCAGCTCAGGGATGGACCCTGCCTGGGACGCCGCCATTCAGCGTGCCGGTCTGCTGCGCGTGCAGGACACACACGAGCTTTTCTCAGCGGTGGAAACCCTCAGCCACATGCGCCCTTTACGTGGCGACAGGCTGATGATCATCAGCAATGGTGCCGCCCCTGCTGCGCTGGCTTTAGATGAGCTGTGGTCACGAAACGGCAAACTGGCCACGCTAAGCGAAGAGACCTGCCAGAAACTACGCGATGCGTTACCAACCCACGTTGATATCGCCAACCCACTGGATTTGCGCGACGATGCCAGCAGTGAGCATTACGTTAAAACGCTGAATATTTTACTCGCCAGCCAGGATTTCGACGCCCTGATGGTCATCCACTCGCCTAGCGCAGCCGCACCTGGCACCGAAAGCGCGCAGGCGCTGATTGAGGCGGTGAAACAACATCCGCGCGGCAAGTTTGTCTCCTTACTCACTAACTGGTGCGGGGAGTTTTCATCCCAGGAAGCCCGCAGGTTGTTTAGTGAAGCGGGATTACCCACCTATCGTACACCGGAAGGCACCATCACCGCGTTTATGCATATGGTTGAATACCGGCGTAACCAGAAGCAGCTGCGTGAAACACCAGTGCTCCCTGACAGCCTGACAGCCAACACCGCCGAGGCACATAATCTGTTACAACAGGCGATTACTGACGGGGCAACATCGCTGGATACGCATGAAGTTCAGCCTATTTTACACGCTTATGGCTTGCACACGCTGCCCACCTGGATTGCCAGCGACAGCGCAGAAGCCGTACACATCGCCGAGCAAATTGGTTATCCGGTAGCGCTCAAACTACGTTCTCCCGATATCCCGCATAAATCGGAAGTTCAAGGGGTTATGCTCTACCTGCGAACGGCAACCGAAGTTCAGCAGGCAGCCAATGCGATTTTTGATCGGGTGAAAATGGCCTGGCCGCAGGCGCGTATCCACGGTTTGCTTGTCCAGAGTATGGCTAACCGCGCGGGGGCTCAGGAACTGCGCGTGGTCGTCGAACACGATCCGGTATTTGGGCCACTCATTATGTTGGGAGAAGGTGGCGTAGAGTGGCGACCGGAAGAGCAAGCCGTGGTGGCATTGCCGCCGCTGAACATGAACCTCGCACGATATCTGGTTATCCAGGGGATCAAAAACAAAAAGATCCGCGCCCGCAGTGCGCTACGCCCTTTAGACGTCGCCGGTTTAAGCCAACTTTTGGTTCAGGTGTCCAATTTGATCGTCGATTGCCCGGAAATTCAACGTCTGGATATCCACCCATTACTGGCATCCGCCGGTGAATTCACCGCCCTCGATGTTACGCTGGATATTGCCCCCTTCACGGGCGACAACGAAAGCAGACTGGCCGTGCGTCCCTATCCTCATCAGCTTGAAGAGTGGGTCGAAATGAAAAACGGTGAACGCTGCCTGTTCCGCCCTATTCTGCCGGAGGATGAACCCCATCTGCAGCAGTTCATTTCACAAGTGACGAAGGAAGATCTGTATTACCGCTATTTCAGTGAGATCAATGAATTTACCCATGAAGATTTAGCCAATATGACGCAGATCGACTACGATCGGGAAATGGCCTTTGTGGCGGTACGTTGCCGTGATAACACTGAAGAGATCCTCGGCGTGACGCGCGCAATTTCCGATCCCGATAACGTCGATGCCGAATTTGCCGTACTGGTACGATCGGATCTCAAAGGGCTGGGGCTCGGGCGGCGATTGATGGAAAAATTAATTACCTACACCCGAGATCACGGACTGAGACGTCTGAATGGTATTACGATGCCGAACAATCGGGGGATGGTCGCCCTGGCCCGAAAACTCGGGTTTGCTGTAGACGTCCAGCTCGAAGAGGGAATTGTTGGGCTAACGCTTAATCTGGCCCAATATGAGGAATCGTGAGTAAGGTACTGGAAATGTTGACCACTTTAACGGGTACTGGTGTTATCATTGCTCGCTTATGTCGTCTGCATAGCACAGAGGACCCTTCAATGAACAGAGAAGAAATGCACTGTGATGTTGTCAAAATTTAAGCGTAATAAACATCAACAACACCTTGCCCAACTACCGAAGATTTCTCAATCAGTTGATGATGTAGATTTCTTTTATGCTCCCGCTAATTTCAGGGAGACTCTGCTGGAGAAAATAGCCAGCGCGACGCGACGTATTTGCATCATCGCCCTGTATCTGGAACAGGACGACGGTGGCAAAGGCATCCTCGACGCGCTTTATGCGGCTAAGCGGCAGCGTCCTGAGCTTGATATCCGGGTGCTTGTCGACTGGCATCGTGCCCAGCGCGGACGCATTGGCGCAGTAGCGTCTAATACCAACGCTGACTGGTACTGCCGCATGGCGCAAGAAAATCCAGGGATCGATATTCCGGTCTACGGCGTACCGATTAACACCCGTGAAGCGCTTGGCGTCCTCCATTTCAAAGGCTTTATCATCGATGATAGCGTTCTGTATAGCGGTGCCAGCCTGAACGACGTTTACCTACATCAGCATGATAAATATCGCTACGATCGCTACCAGTTGATTCGCAATGCGCAAATGGCTGACATCATGTTCGACTGGGTCACGCAGAACCTGATGAATGGTCGCGGCGTGAATCGTCTTGATGATATCAATCGCCCTAAAAGCCCGGAAATTAAAAACGACATCCGCCTGTATCGTCAGGAATTACGTGATGCGTCATTCCATTTCCAGGGTAATGCGGATAATGAACAGCTGTCGGTGACGCCTCTGGTTGGGCTCGGAAAATCCAGTCTGCTGAATAAGACCATTTTCCATCTGATGCCCTGCGCAGAGCAGAAACTCACAATCTGTACCCCTTATTTCAACCTGCCAGCCATACTGGTGCGCAATATTATCCAGCTTCTGCGTGAAGGGAAAAAGGTTGAAATTATCGTGGGCGATAAGACCGCTAACGACTTTTTCATCCCGGAAGATGAGCCGTTTAAGATTATCGGCGCGCTGCCCTATCTGTATGAAATAAACCTTCGCCGCTTCCTGAGCCGACTGCAGTATTACGTTAATACCGATCAACTGGTCGTACGCTTATGGAAAGATGATGACAATACTTATCATCTGAAAGGCATGTGGGTGGATGATAAATGGATGCTGCTCACCGGCAACAACCTTAACCCTCGCGCCTGGCGCCTGGATCTGGAAAATGCCATTCTGATCCACGATCCTAAGCAGGAACTGACTCTTCAGCGTGAGAAAGAGCTGGAGCTCATCCGCACACATACTACCGTTGTTAAGCACTATCGCGACCTGCAGAGTATTGCCGACTATCCGGTTAAAGTGCGTAAGCTCATCCGTCGACTCCGCCGTATCCGAATCGACAGATTAATCAGCCGTATTCTGTAACCTGAACCCCGTCGCTGACGGGGTTTTTCCTATGGAGACGACGGTGCGCCTGTTTATTCTCGCCAGTATCCTGACACTTTCTGGTTGTAGCCATATGGCGAACGACAACTGGAGTGGGCAAGACAAAGCACAACACTTTATTGCCTCAGCCATGCTGGCCGCCGCCGGTAACGAGTACGCTCAGCATCAGGGAAACAGCGCCGATCGCAGCGCTGCCATCGGTTTCATGTTCTCCATTAGCCTTGGCGCATCAAAAGAACTTTGGGACAGCCGCCCCACAGGAAGCGGCTGGAGTTGGAAAGATTTTGCCTGGGATGTCGCCGGCGCATCCACCGGCTATGCCGTCTGGCAAATGGCCCACCATTAGAGGCGCAGGCCTTTACCTTTGCGGTGCAGCAGTAATGAGACAAAGAATGCAACCACGGCCAGAGCGGTGACGTACCAGAAAAATGTGGTTTCCATGCCAACGGACTTCAGCGACAGCGCAACATATTCGGCCGATCCACCAAACAAGGCATTCGCCACTGCATAAGACAATCCTACCCCCAACGCGCGAACCTGCGCCGGAAACATTTCGGCCTTCAGAATGCCACTGATTGAAGTGTAGAAACTGACGATCAACAAGGCACACATGACCAGACCAAATGCCATATACGGGGAGGTCACATTCTGCAACGCCGTCAGGATAGGAACGGTAAACAACGTGGCTAATGCGCCAAAACACAGCATCGAGGTACGGCGGCCAATTTTATCTGACAACGCGCCGAACAGCGGCTGTACCAGCATAAACACGCACAGTGCCGCCGTCATTATACCGCTGGCCACGTTGGCATGCATACCTGCCGTATTCACCAGGTACTTCTGCATGTAGGTGGTGAATGTATAGAAACACAACGAACCCGCAGCAGTAAATCCAAGCACCATCACGAAGGCCTTGCGGTTACGCCATAGCCCTTTCAGGGAGCCTGCTTCTTTCAGCGCACGCACATCCTGTTTTGAGGTTTCATCTAACTGACGACGTAACCAAAGCGCGACAATCGCCAGTACGGCTCCCAGCGCAAAGGGAATACGCCAGCCCCATGCTCTGAGCGCTGAGTCTTCTAACGTTTGCTGTAATATCACCACAACCAGCAATGCCAGAAGTTGCCCACCAATCAAGGTCACGTATTGGAATGAGGCATAAAACCCTTTCTTACCTTCCACGGCGACTTCACTCATGTAGGTCGCACTGGTGCCATATTCTCCGCCAACAGACAGCCCCTGAAATAATCTGGCGAGCAGCAGCAGCGCAGGTGCCCAAGTGCCAATGGTTTCATACCCCGGCAGACAGGCGATCACCAGCGATCCCATACACATCATGCATACTGACAATAACATGGACTTTTTACGTCCGTGCTTATCGGCTATCCGGCCAAAAATCCATCCGCCAATAGGCCTCATCAGAAACCCTGCGGCGAAAACCCCAGCAGTCTGTAACAGTTGTGTGGTGGTGTTTCCTGAAGGAAAAAAGATATGGGCAAAATAGAGGGAACAGAAAGAGTAGATGTAGAAGTCAAACCATTCGACCAGATTCCCTGATGATGCCCCTACGATTGCCCATATACGACGACGGGTGTCGCTGTCCGTCAGCACCCGATTCTCAGTTACACTGCTATCAGCCATTAGAATTGTACCCCTGCCAAGGATCTTGTGAATTTATCAATGATGTCTAGTGCATTTTTAGTGAATGAAATGTTATATAATTGTTATTTTTTATTATGGGATATATATCACATTTTTAATTAGCAGGGAAAGGTTTCGGATTTTTACGAGGAGGGCAGGACGGATTTTTGCAGGACGGATAAAGCGCTGACGCGGCTATCCACCCGCTTTCA
>NZ_SZXC01000083.1:0-16618 GCF_005281055.1 Citrobacter sp. wls711
GAAGAAACCGCCGCGTTGTCTGAATGGAAGAAGTACCGGGTGCGGTTAATGCGCGTAGATACATCAAAAGCCCCCGATATCAAATGGCCTGAACTGTCCGTTTAGTTTGCCATTCCCCACGAGGGTAGCCCATTGCTACCCACAACACGCTTCATTCCCTCCGGTGGTACACCTAAAAACTCCAGTGCCATATCGTCATCGACGGGCTTAATATCATCAGGCAAAACGCCATTTGCACGGTATGCATCGAGTAATACTTTCGGGTAAAATTGATTCGTTGACGCGCTATAAAAGTAAATATTCATTATCACCACCCCTTCGCATACCAGTTACATGTCAAATTTGCCGGATTCACGTTATTACCCTCTGCGGTTGCGCAGCCAACTCTGAATTTTGAGTTACTGACAGGGAATGCCTGTGAAATCTCAGCATATGACGTGTCATTTGGATCTGAGCTAATCAAAACGAACACACAACGATTAGGGAACGGGATGACAAAGTCCCCATCGCCGTTTCCATAATTACCGCGCCCCCACTGCTCCAGAAATCCGTCTGGAGTCAACCGCCACCCGTAATCCGCTTTCAGCGATGTCCATTTGCTCATGTCAGGGATCTGGTTTATCCCGGTCCCAACATTCCTTTTTGCCGCTTCTCCCATACCAACCTTTGATGGAATGGGCGCGTGCAGTCATATTGGTTGCATTAGCTCTGCCACCTGATTTTTCACATTACAGATAGCATGCGTAACGGCGTGCCGTAGAAATTTCTGTCCTGGAGTTTTGATCCCGAAGATTTCCCGACGGCGCCACGAAACCAATGGCAACTGATTGATCTTGAATGATTGCAATAGTAAGTATCAGGAGGTGTTTTTTAGTGGGTTTTTGGTGTTAACTTACTGAAGTATATGGATTATTGAGGTTTGAATTGTAAACAGGAATCGTATTCGGTCTCTTTTTATCTGTCGAATACGACGCCGTCCAGGGCAAAACACTGCGTGTCACATGCTGTATTCTTCCCAAACCATACCATACTCAGCCCCTCAATCGTCCAGGCTTTTTTGCTGCTATTGTTAAATTATTATAAGGGCGATCGCTCTATCCGGGAGGTCGAATGGAACACCCTGACGCTGTCTACCAGAGAATAGAAGGTACGCGTTGGCGCCACGTCTGGGTGGTGGGGGATCTCCACGGCTGTTTTTCCATGTTGATGGCTAAATTGCGCCAGTGCCGTTTTGATCCGTGGCAGGATCTGCTGGTTTCAGTCGGTGATGTGATTGACCGTGGACCAGACAGTTTGCGCTGTCTGGTGTTATTGCGTAAAAACTGGATGGTAGCGGTCAGGGGGAATCATGAGCAGATGGCGCTGGATGCGCTGACAACGGGAGAACAGTTGCTGTGGCAAATGAACGGGGGAGCGTGGTTTACCCATGCCGTGCAACCGGCGGCGAGGCATGCGCTTGAGGCGTGTCAGCAATTACCATGGATTGTGGAACTGCGCTGTCAGAATGGTGTGCACGTTATTGCCCATGCCGATTACCCGGATGATGAATATGAATGGCAAAAGCATGTCGATTTACAGCGGGTATTGTGGGATCGCTCGCGGTTGATGAACAAAAGTGGCGGAATTGGTGGCGCGGACCATTTCTGGTTTGGTCATACGCCGCTGCGCCATCGTCTGGACGTTGATAACCTGCACTATATCGATACCGGTGCGGTATTCGGCGGCGAGCTAACGATGGTGCAATTACAATAATCAAAAATCGCTATATTCCTGCGCAGGTCGCCAGAAGCTGTCGATGTAGCCATCTGCCGGCAGGCATCCGCCATTGCGAATCCGCTGATCGTCCATCGAAATAAGGCACTGCTGTTCCGTATTGTAGACATCGACCACGATATCTTCACAACCGCCATCCAGGTAGCAAACAAAAAGAACCAGCGTGAACATTCCATCCCCAAATTATACTGCCGTACCGATAGTGTAGAAGAGGTTACTGCGTGGGGGAAATGAAGACATAAATAACCCGTCTGGCGACGGGTTCTTTTTGAATCAGGCAAAACGCATGATCCAGGCATCTGACTTACGATCGTAGTGCTCGCGGAATAGAACAGAATGTTCGCCATTAAGGAGAGCCGGGACGCTGGTATCGGCATCCCAGGCGTCCAGTTGCATACATAAATCCGGATCGGATTTACACGGAATGGTTAACGTTCGGTCTCCCGGCGATTCGCCGTGTAACTCGGCGTCGTCGATTTCAAAAGCGCCAATGCGCACACTGGTTTTCATCATCGTGCTCTCCGTCAATTTGCTGGTTGTGGTACGACCAGTTAGGCCGTCCATTTTTCAGCGTAGTCAACGTGAGCAAAAGTGCCAGTAAAAACGTGCGTTATCCTGTAAAGAGTTTGCCATCCCGGACAAGATCGCGTGGATAGCTGTTCTTCAACCGTGAACCAATCCGTTTTGCCAGCCCAATCGGCTGGTGCTGGAAGGTGACCAGCACGTCATCGCTGGCAGGCGCGGTCTGCGGGTAGACATCTCTGCCGCGATACCACTCTTCTGCTTCTTCAAGGTTCAGTTCGAACGCGTTGCGGTGATGTGGGTTGGCGAGAGCGATGACGGCCTCATGTTGCCAGCGGTACCCTTTATTGTGGGTTTCAGCCAGCTTAATCCCGAGGCGGGAAAACCGCACTTTACCAATCAGTGACTCAATCTCAACAGGGAATAACCAGACTTCTTTATCACGCTGCCAGAGGCGCAGATTGTCTTCCCATTGTAATCCACTGGCGTTTGCCGCCGCGGTGATTTGTGCGGTTTCACGACCTTTCAATGGGCTGAACGGGAAATTGCCGACCTTATATTTAGGGGCAGGCAGAGGAGGGATAGCGGCTGTTTTTCGCAAACGGGCAACAAAGAATCCTTCGCAGTCGTAAATTTGCGGGAAGACATGCAGAAAACCTTCTGGCGTCAGCGCGCGTTCAGCATCCGGGAATAAATCACCTAATGGGAGAAACTCCACGGCGTCCGGATAGGTTTCTAGTAGCCACTGCATGACGAGTTCATTTTCATCACGGTTCAGCGTACAGGTGGAATACACCAGCGTGCCGCCAGGGCGTAAAGCATGAAATGCGCTGTCGAGCAGTTCGCGCTGGGTGGCGGCAATCTCAAGATTACTGTCGACGGACCAGTTTTTCAGCGCATCGGGATCTTTACGCACCACGCCTTCACCGGAGCACGGTGCGTCCAGTAGGATGGCATCGAAAGATTCTGGCAACGCTGCGCCAAATACGCGTCCGTCAAAGTGGGTGAGGGCAACGTTAGCGATCCCACAGCGGCTGATATTGGCATGCAGCACTTTAACGCGACTGGCGGAAAACTCATTGGCCAGGATCGCGCCCTTATTCTTCATTTTTGCGGCGATTTGCGTGGTTTTTGAACCCGGCGCGGCGGCTACGTCCATTACCCGATCCGGAGTATTCCCTTCGGCAAACAGCGCGGCAACCGGCAGCATTGAACTGGCTTCCTGAATATAAAACAGCCCACTTAAATGCTCGGCGGTGCTGCCCAGTGGGACTGACTGCTCTTCGTCACGCTCGATCCAGAACCCTTCTTCACACCAGGGGATCGGCGTGAGCGACCAGCCGTAAGGTGCCGTTAAGGCGAGGAAATCGGCAACGGAGATTTTCAGCGTATTGACACGAATGCTACGTCGTAACGGACGCTGGCAGGCGGCGAGAAAATCATCGAAAGAGAGCGTGGAAGGCATTGCTTCCCGCATTTGAGTCAGAAAGGCGTCAGGAAAATAAGCCACTTGGTACCACCGGAAAAAAAACAGGCGCGCAGTGTAGCATATTTGCTCCGGCGCGAGTACGCCGGAGCAGGGGGGCATTAACGCGGCAGGGCGGTTCCCCATTCACGCCACTCTTTGGGTTCGCTTTCCAGCAACAGGAAGTGTTTTCCAGCCTGTGCTTTTGGTGCCAGTGGCGTACCCGGTGGAGTGGCGAAGGCAATACCGCCGCGAATGAACTGATTAAAGGTCCCGGTTTTCACCACGCCGCCGGTCAGGCCGAAGTCGAGGTTGTAGCCGGACGCCAGCCAGAACACGGAGTTATTACGCACCAGATGCTGATAGCGCTGGCTGATGCGCATGGCAATCATCACGCGGTCAGAAAGCGAACCCAGCGTCAGCCCGGTGACGGTACCCACCTCGATACCTCTGAACAGAACCGGGGTGCCGATATTCAGCGACCCGGCCTCCGGCGCTTCGACCACGATGCTCAGGCCATCAAGATAACGCGAGTCGGTAATAGTGGCTTCCTGTAGCTCAAAATCACGGCGTGGATTCCCGCGACCCGGTTCCACGTTAATATAAGGCTGCAAGATGGTATCGAGGTGCTCCACACCTGCCGCAGAAATTTGCGGGGTAATTACCGAGAAGCGTGTCCCGCTGCGCGCAAAGGTCTGGACATATTCTGGGTACAGTACCGCTTTCGCCTGCACTTCATTGCGTGCGGTGATGAGTTCCAGGGTTTGGATCTGACCAATATCGATGCCAAGATAGCGAATTGGCATGCCCGCGGCGAGCTTACCGGCGTCAAAGGCGTGCAGGGTAATTTGGCCGCCTACCGCACGTGCGGCGGTTTCAGAGGCGTACAGAATCCGCTTGTCACCTTTACGTTGGCTGGCGCTGGCACCACTCAGGTTGTCGAAGCTAATTGCCCCTTTTAGCGCGCGAGACAACGGAGAAGCCTGTACGGTCAGTCCGCTACCGTTAAGTTGAACTTTTGCGCCGCCTTCTGCCCAGAACACGCTGTTGTTGGTTAACAGGTTGCGGTATTCCGGTTTGATGTGCAGGTCGATATCAAACGCCTCGGCGCGAGGGCGAACGCTAATCACTTCACCCACTTCGAATTTACGGTACAGCACCACTGAACCGGCCTGAACGTCAGGCAACGTTTCGGCGCGCAGGCTGAGCGTGGTGGTCGGCAGATCGCTCAGGCTGTTTTCAATCGCTTTCTCCAGGTTGGCATAAAGCGGATAGCTGGTTTTCATTTCACCTTTGGTGCCGGGTAAAATACGAATACCGCCGCTAATCCATTCGCTGGCGCTGGCTCCTAAGAACTCCACGCCGTCAATGCCTACTTTGACGTCAACCCGACTGTTGACCACAAATTTGCTGTCACCTTGTACCAGGTCGCGATGCTGGGGTTCGATGGCAACAGTAAAGGAAACGCCTTTGCTGGACAGCGTACGTTCAATCACTTGTCCAACCTGGACACCATGCAGGATCAGCGGTTGACCCGCCTCAATGCCGTAGCTTTCCGGTGCAGTCAGGGTGAGCGTCATCACACCTGGATCGTGCAGTAAGGATTTTTCGCCGGGAACCACCACAAACTGACTGCGAGGTTCGCCCTCGCCGGGGACCAGTTCGAAGGTTTTACCGGTTAACAGCGAACTGAGGTTCGCATCGCTCAACGACAATTTGGGGCTGTGCAGTTCAATGCGCGTATTGTCCCGCAGCAACGAGACGACGCTCGGATCCACCGTCATTTCGCCGGTGACTTTGCCTCCTGGGATAAGTTCCAGTTTTGTCAGCTCGCCGACCTCCAGGCCCTGGTACATCAGCGATGTGGACCCTGCTTTTAGCCCGTCGCCGCTGGGTAATTCCAGCTTGACGATCACGCCGCGCTGGCTGTGGGCGAGGTCCTGATACAGACCAAATGTGTCATCAGCGGCAGCCGGTTGTGAATCTTCCGGGGAATCAAAGGCGATAGCGCCATTGACCAGTGCGGCCAGACTTTCCAGCTTAACCTTCGCCCCACTGAGGCTGATATCCGCATTGACCCCAGATACGTTCCAGAAACGGCTACCTTTTTTGACCAGATTAGTAAATCGGCGCTCAATGAGCACATCGATGGTTACGCCCTGATTATTGGGGTTAATGGTGTAGTCATATACCCTACCTACCGGTATTTTGCGGAAATATACCAGCGAGCCGCTGTTCAGAGAGCCGAGGTCAGGTGCATGCAGATGCAACATTAAATCGCCGTTATTCAGGCGATACTTGGGCTGCGTATCCAGGGCGACGAAATGATCTCTCGGCTCTCCGGTTCCGGGCATCATTCCGATATAGTTTCCGCCAACCAGTGCGTCGAGGCCGGAAACGCCTGCCAGCGAGGCTTTTGGCGTCACCAGCCAGAACTGCGTATCTTTACGCAGGGCATCTTTCATGCTGGCCTTGATGCTGACGCGAACTTCAATCTTGCGCAGATTTTTGCTGAGACTGATATCCTGCACCGTGCCAACTTCGACACCCTGATAGCGAACAGGCGTCCGGCCCGGCACAATACCATCTGCAGACATAAAGTCGATGGTAACGGTGTTGCCGCGGTCTTCATAACTTCCCCAGATCAGCCACCCTGCGATCATCAGGGCGATGAACGGTAGCAGCCAGAATGGAGAAATGCGGCGTTTTGTTTTAATCTGCGCTTCAGTCTGCGAAGCGGGCGTTTCCTGACTCATGTGCATCCCAAAGTAAGCGGCTGTCCAGCCATTCCACAGCAAGAATAGTCAAAATTACCGCTGCGCCGAAATAAAACGCAGCCGGTCCCATAGTAAAAGCCAGTATCTGGTCGCGATTAATCAGCGACATGGTTAAGGCAATAACAAACAGATCCAACATCGACCAGCGGCCAATCCACGTCACTATCCGCAGTAGCAGAATGCGCGTGCGTAAGCCCTGTTCACATTTAAAATGGATGCTAATCAATAGGGTAAGCATCACGATCACTTTGGTGAAAGGCACCAAAATACTGGCGATAAAGACGATTGCCGCGACACCAACATTGCTGCTTGCCAGCGACATAATGCCGGACAGGATCGTGTCTTCCTGCCGGGATCCGTTAACGTAAATAACCGAGATGGGCAGCAGATTAGCAGGCAGCAGCAGGACAATCGAGGCCAGTAGCGCGGCCCAGCACTTTTGTATGCTTTGATTTCTGCGCCAGCGCAACGGAATATGGCAACGCGGGCAGCGACTGCGGGTGTCCGGATAGCCTGTAAAATGGCAGCCGAGGCACACGCGAAGCTGTTCATCGGGGCGCCGTGCGGGTCTTTGCGGGTAAAAACGGTCCCACAACTGTTCCACGTTGAGGTGCGACAGCGTCAGAATACTGAGGATCACCAGCGCAAGAAAAGCATACAGCCCCACGCCCGGCAGCAGAAAAGCGTAGTCCTGCACTTTGATCGACGCGACGCCGATACCGACCAGGTAAATGTCGAGCATGACCCACTCTTTGAGCCTTTCCAGCATCAGCAGGACCGGGCGCAGGTTCATACCGAGAATGTTGCCTAACCACAGATAAGCAATGGAAGAGACAAGTATTATCGGCGCGCCCATCACGCAAAAGAGCACGAATGAGGCGGTGAGTGGATCACCCTGGCGGGTCATTTGCCAGATCCCCTGAACCACATTGGCGTCAATGCGAATGCCTAATAAAAAGATGTGTAACAGCGGCTCTCCCCAGGCAAAAGGCATCAGCAGCAGCATGGTGAAGGCCATTGCCGCCAGCCGTGTTAATGACCAGTCGCGTCCGTCACGAATTTTTGCCTGACAGCGGGGACAGTATGCACTTTGGTGCGAACGCATTTTCGGCAAGCTAAATAGCATGTCGCATTCGGGGCAACGCTGGTAGTGCGCACGGGGTAGCGCCTCACCGACGGACCTGATCGCTATTTTTTTGGATGGCTTGATGCGTGGAGTATTTAGGGCCATGTATCGCGGATCAAAGTGTTAGAGTAATGTTATCTTAACCCATGACGGGAATGATCTTGAGCATTAACGCATTTAATGTTTATTTTAGTAGGCTGCAGTTTTAAGTAAGACAACTAAGTGATTACATAATGAACAAAATAGAGCTATACACGGATCTGAACCGTGATTTTCGCGCATTGATGGCAGGTGAAACCAGTTTTCTGGCAACGTTGGCAAATACCAGCGCCTTGTTGTACGAACGTCTTTCAGAAGTGAACTGGGCTGGTTTTTATCTGCTCGAAAACGACACGCTGGTGCTCGGTCCCTTCCAGGGAAAGATCGCCTGTGTGCGTATCCCTGTTGGGCGTGGCGTGTGTGGTACAGCGGTGGCGCAGAACCAGGTTCAGCGCATTGAAGACGTTCACGCCTTTGACGGGCACATTGCTTGCGATGCCGCCAGCAATGCTGAAATCGTCCTGCCAATCATGGTTGAAAATCAGATAATCGGCGTGCTGGATATTGATAGCACAGCGTTTGGCCGCTTTACTGAAGAGGATGAACAGGGGCTGCGTACGCTTGTGGCACAGCTTGAAACCGTGCTTGCAATGACGGATTACAAAAAATTCTTTGCGACCGTCGCAGGATAATCAACGGATAACGTAGCAATTACTGATGACGTCATTATAATGACGCCTGTTCATGCCTGCGCTTGTTGGCTACGTCCGTTGTAATCAGGAAATTTCATGGAAAATCAACCTAAGTTGAATAGCAGTAAAGAAGTTATCGCGTTTCTGGCCGAACGCTTCCCGCAATGTTTTAGTGCGGAAGGCGAAGCGCGCCCGCTGAAAATTGGCATTTTTCAGGATCTGGTAGAGCGTGTTGAGGGTGAAATGAACCTCAGCAAGACACAGCTTCGTTCTGCCTTACGTCTCTACACTTCAAGCTGGCGCTATCTGTATGGCGTTAAGCTGGGCGCAACGCGTGTCGATCTCGACGGCAACCCATGCGGTGAGCTGGATGAGCAACACGTCGAACATGCGCGCAAACAGCTTGAAGAAGCAAAAGCCCGCGTTCAGGCGCAACGTGCCGAGCAACAGGCGAAAAAACGCGAAGCGGCAGCTGCTGCGGGTGAAAAAGACGGCGCACCGCGTCGCGAGCGTAAGCCGCGTCCTGCTCCGCGTCGTAAAGAAGGTGCAGAGCGTAAACCTCGCGCTGAAAAACCGGCCGCTCAAGCACCGCGTGCTCCTCGCGAAGAACAGCATACCCCAGTGTCTGATATTTCAGTGCTGAAGGTAGGGCAGTCTTTAAAGGTGAAAGCAGGTAATAATGCGATGGATGCCACCGTATTAGAAATCACCAAAGATGGCGTCCGTGTACAGCTGAATTCGGGTATGTCTTTGATTGTACGCGCAGAACACTTGGTGTTCTGAAACGGAGGCCTGGCCTGGCATGAACACTTTTTTTAGGCTTACTGCGTTAGCTGGTCTGCTTGCATTAGCAGGCCAGGCACTCGCTGTGGAAGACATCACGCGTGCCGATCAACTCCCCATACTGAAGGAAGAAACGCAGCACGCGACGGTGAGCGAACGTGTCACATCGCGTTTTACGCGTTCTCATTATCGCCAGTTCGATCTGGATCAGGCGTTTTCGGCAAAGATTTTTGACCGCTATCTGAATCTGCTCGACTACAGCCATAACGTGCTGTTAGCGAGCGATATAGAGCAGTTTGCTAAAAAGAAAACCGTCATCGGTGATGAACTGCGCACGGGCAAGCTGGATGTCTTTTACGATCTCTACAATCTGGCGCAAAAGCGCCGGTTTGAACGTTACCAGTACGCGTTAAGCGTGCTGGCGCGTCCAATGGATTTCACCGGTAACGACACGTTTAACCTCGATCGCAGCAAGGCCCCATGGCCAAAAAGCGAAGCCGAGCTAAACGCATTGTGGGACGGTAAGGTTAAATTCGATGAACTTAGCCTGAAACTGACCGGTAAAACCGATGCTGAAATTCGTGAAACGCTGACCCGTCGTTACAAGTTTGCTATTCGCCGTCTGGCGCAGACTAACAGTGAAGATGTGTTCTCACTGGCGATGACGGCGTTTGCGCGTGAAATCGATCCGCATACCAACTACCTGTCTCCGCGGAATACCGAACAGTTCAATACCGAAATGAGCCTGTCTCTGGAAGGTATTGGCGCGGTTCTGCAAATGGATGATGACTATACCGTTATTAATTCAATGGTAGCGGGTGGTCCGGCAGCCAAAAGCAAGGCGATAAGCGTAGGCGATCGTATTGTTGGCGTCGGCCAGGCTGGTAAAGGCGTCGTTGATGTGATTGGCTGGCGTCTCGATGACGTTGTCGCGCTGATCAAAGGACCAAAGGGTAGCAAGGTTCGCCTTGAAATCCTGCCTGCCGGTAAAGGCACCAAGACGCGTACCGTTACGCTAACGCGTGAGCGTATTCGTCTGGAAGACCGTGCTGTTAAAATGTCGGTCAAAACCGTTGGCAAAGAAAAAGTCGGTGTGCTCGATATTCCCGGTTTCTACGTTGGCTTGACGGATGACGTCAAAGTTCAGCTACAGAAACTGGAAAAACAGAATGTCAGCAGCGTGATCATCGATTTGCGCACTAACGGTGGTGGTGCACTGACCGAAACCGTATCGCTTTCCGGTCTGTTTATTCCTTCTGGCCCTGTTGTTCAGGTTCGCGACAATAACGGTAAAGTGCGCGAAGACAGTGATACCGACGGCGTTGTTTACTATAAAGGCCCGCTGGTGGTGCTGGTTGACCGTTTCAGTGCTTCTGCTTCTGAGATTTTTGCCGCGGCAATGCAGGATTACGGCCGTGCGTTAATCGTCGGGGAACCGACCTTTGGTAAAGGCACCGTGCAGCAGTACCGTTCTCTGAACCGAATCTACGATCAGATGCTGCGTCCGGAATGGCCAGCGTTGGGTTCCGTTCAGTACACTATCCAGAAATTCTACCGTGTTAACGGTGGCAGCACGCAACGTAAGGGCGTGACGCCGGATATCATCATGCCGACAGGCAATGAAGAAACTGAAACCGGTGAGAAGTTCGAAGATAACGCCTTACCGTGGGATAGCGTTGATGCAGCAACCTATGCGAAGTCAGATAATTTAACGCCGTTTGGCCCTGAATTACTGAAAGAACATAATGCGCGTATCGTTAAAGATCCTGAGTTCCAGTACATCATGAAGGATATTGCTCGTTTCAATGCCCTGAAAGATAAGCGCAACATCGCGTCTCTGAATTACGCTCAGCGTGAGAAAGAGAATAACGAAGATGATGCCCTGCGTCTGGCGCGTATCAACGATCGCTTGAAGCGTGAAGGTAAACCGCCGCTGAAGAAACTGGACGATCTGCCGAAGGATTACCAGGAACCGGATCCGTATCTCGATGAGACGGTGAAAATCGCGCTCGACCTGGCGCGTCTTGAAAAAGACAAGCCAGCGGAACAGTCTGCGACCAAACAGTAATATCCAACAGGCACAAGAAATTGTGCCTGTTTTTTTAACAAGCGTATGAAGTCGTCAGTCTGATACGGTAAAATGTAAAGTTGTGTCTTTCTACTGACTTAGCACGTATGCATGCTTGAAAATAGCCGTAAGACCCATACGATATGGGTAATCGCATAGTGCGTTTTGTTAAATTGAGGTTAAAAGAAAATTATGATGCGAATCGCGCTCTTCCTGCTGACGAACCTGGCTGTGATGGTCGTTTTCGGGCTGGTATTGAGCCTGACAGGGATTCAGTCAAGCAGCGTTCAAGGCTTGTTGATTATGGCTCTGCTGTTTGGTTTTGGTGGTTCCTTTATTTCGCTGCTGATGTCCAAATGGATGGCGTTAAAGTCCGTTGGTGGGGAAGTAATTGAACAGCCCCGTAATGAAAGAGAACGCTGGCTGATGAATACTGTAGCAACTCAGGCTCGTCAGGCTGGGATCGCTATGCCGCAGGTGGCTATTTACCATGCGCCAGATATTAACGCGTTTGCGACCGGTGCTCGCCGGGATGCGTCGCTGGTGGCTGTCAGCACCGGCTTGTTGCAAAACATGAGTCCCGATGAAGCCGAAGCCGTTATCGCACATGAAATTAGCCACATTGCCAATGGCGATATGGTTACCATGACGCTGATCCAGGGCGTGGTGAACACCTTTGTTATCTTTATCTCACGTATTCTGGCGCAACTCGCCGCTGGCTTTATGGGCGGAAACCGTGAAGAAGGTGAGGGTAGCAACGGCAACCCGCTAATCTATTTCGCGGTAGCGACGGTGCTGGAGCTGGTGTTTGGTATTCTGGCGAGCATTATTACCATGTGGTTCTCACGTCATCGTGAATTCCATGCGGATGCAGGCTCTGCCAAACTGGTGGGTCGTGAGAAAATGATTGCTGCGCTGCAGCGGCTGAAAACCAGCTATGAGCCGCAGGAAGCAACCAGCATGATGGCCTTCTGCATCAACGGTAAATCTAAGTCGCTGAGTGAGCTGTTTATGACTCACCCGCCGCTGGATAAGCGTATTGAAGCGCTGCGCAGTGGGGAATACCTGAAATAACCCGCAGCAGGTTAAATAATGAAGAAGCGCGTCGTTAGACGCGCTTTTTTTACGCCTGAATCCGAGGTTGGGTGATCCGCAGTCCGCTGACAATGGCGGCAAGGGTCGCCAGTATGCCTGCCGTCAACAGCGACACGTGAGTACCGTTGTCGCCAAACTGATTCAGCATTAATGCCACTAACGCGGCACCGGTGCTTTGGCCCAGCAAACGTGCTGTACCTAACATGCCGCTTGCACCACCGCTGCGTTCACGCGGCGCGGAAGTGATGATGGTATGGTTGTTCGGTGACTGAAATAAACCAAAGCCCGCGCCGCACAGCATCATCGGCCAGATGATATTAAAATCAGAGGGGGAAGCGGGCAGCAGCACCAGCGAAAACAACCCGCTCGCCATCACTGCCATACCCAGCGCACCCAAAAGCCCTGCGTGAACACGCTCAATCAGATATCCCGCCAGAGGCGCCATGACCATGGTGGCCAGCGGCCATGGGGTCAACAGCAGGCCTGTTTCAACCTCACTACGACCCAACACGGTTTGTAAAAAGAAGGGTAGAGAAACCATGGCCAGCATTTGCGCGCAGAATGAACAGATAGACGTGCAGATGGAGAGCGAAAAAAGCGGTATGCGCAGCAAATCAACCGGTAATAGTGGTACAGGCAGCGAGAGCTGCCGGCGGACAAAGAAAAATCCGACGACTATGAGTCCTGTCAGTTCAGCCCCGATTAGCGTTAACGACTGTCCCTGAGCAAATCCGCTGAGCGCGGTTACCAGCAAACCGAACGTTAACGCATTCATCACCGCGCTGGGTAGATCAAAACGGGGTTTATTATTGCGTGCAGCGTTCGCGGGCAGAAAGCGTATAGCCAGCAACAGGGCAATAATCCCGAGAGGTACGTTAATCAAAAACAACCATTTCCATGAGGCAATGGAGAGGATTGCTGCTGCAATAGTCGGCCCGGCGGCAGACGAGACCGCCACGATGAATGAATTAATTCCCATCCCGCGGCCAAGTTGGCGTTGGGGGTAAATCAGGCGGATCAGCGCTGTATTCACGCTCATTAACGCAGCCCCGCCAAACCCTTGCGCGATACGTGCAAGGGTTAGCATGTGTAGCGAGTCTGATAAAGCACAGAGCAGCGACGCGAGCAGGAATACGATGAGACCACACTTATATATACGTCGATAGCCAAACATATCACCCAAAAATGAGAGTGACAGCAGTGAAACGACAATGGCGATTTGATAGGCATTAACCACCCAAATTGAACTGGCAGGGGAGGCCTGAAGATCGGCGGCAATCGTCGGCAGGGCAACATTGGCAATTGCACCATCCAGTACGGCCATCGAAATACCCATAATAATGGTTAATATTGCGCCATAGCGTTGGGGCAATGGCAGGCCATCGGCCTGAAATTTATCCATAGGAAGTCAATATTGTCGGAAATTATGATGAGAATAATAATTTTAGCATTGATATTCAGGTGTTATGTCGCAGATTTGTAACTAAGTGGGCAAAGATGGATTGCGAGCATCGGTACGTGAAATTATAATAAAAACCGGTTCTGATTTTTATAAAACACTCGTAATGAGGTGATAAATGGCTATCGCAGATCTGGATAAACAACCCGATTCTGTTTCTTCCGTGCTGAAAGTTTTTGGCATTCTGCAGGCGCTGGGTGAAGAGCGCGAAATTGGTATAACCGAATTGTCGCAACGCGTCATGATGTCAAAAAGCACCGTTTATCGCTTTTTACAGACCATGAAAACGCTGGGTTATGTGGCACAGGAAGGTGAGTCTGAGAAATACTCTCTGACCCTGAAACTGTTTGAACTGGGCGCTCGCGCGTTGCAAAACGTCGATCTGATCCGTAGCGCTGATATTCAGATGCGTGAACTGTCGCGTTTAACTAAAGAGACGGTCCACCTCGGTGCGCTGGACGAAGACAGCATTGTCTACATCCATAAAATCGACTCGATGTACAATTTACGCATGTATTCTCGCGTAGGACGTCGTAACCCGTTATACAGCACGGCGATCGGTAAAGTACTGCTGGCATGGCGTGACCGTGACGAAGTAAAACAGATTCTTGAAGGCGTGGAATACAAACGCAGCACCGACCGTACGATCACCAGCACTGATGAGTTGCTGCTGCTGCTGGATAAAGTGCGTGAGCAAGGCTACGGTGAAGACAACGAAGAGCAGGAAGAAGGACTGCGCTGCATCGGCGTTCCGGTCTTTGATCGTTTCGGTGTGGTCATCGCAGGTTTGAGTATTTCATTCCCGACTCTGCGTTTTTCTGAAGAGCGTTTACACGAATATGTCGAAATGTTGCACACGGCTGCGCGAAAAATTTCAGAACAAATGGGTTATAACGATTATCCATTCTGATTTGATTTATACGCAATAGGTCAAAAGCCCCAGGTATTTTGTACCGGGGCTTTTTAAATGAGCAAAATTAATACAAGCCGACGCCAATAACAGGCAATTTTCTTGCTTCAATATTAACCGTTATCGACAATGACGGTGCTTTTCCTTAACAGGGGACAGTCCGACAAGCCGATGATACCGCTGCTGGTATGTACGTACTGTGCGGTGCTGGTGCCCCGTGCCGTCAGGTACTTGCATTGCAGACCCAGTCCTGCTGCGTTCTCCTTACTCCCTATCAGCACGCCATAGCCACTCAGTAATAAACCAATCCAAACCAGAGCCAGCAATACAATTGCGCGAATAATCAGACGCATTACAACCTCTTATCTTTTCTCGTTATTATAAGATTAGCCCGTACACTGAATGAAACAAGTGAATCATTCCTAAAAATAATTATGCTGCTAAGGTTAACGTTGGGTTTAGGTACCGCATGATAATTTAGTCGCATAGGATGTGGATTCGGAGAGTGGAGTTGGAGTGAAAAAAATTCGCTGGGTGGTGCTGATCGTTGTCATACTGGTATGCATACTGATGTGGGCGCAGGTGTTCAACATCATGTGCGATCAGGACGTACAATTTTTCAACGGAATTTGTGCCATCAATAAATTTATTCCCTGGTAAGCGCATTTTAGCAACAGTTGATTACCTTCTTGTGCGGCAGTGGTAAACTACGCTGTCTACATTGAGGTGGTAAAATGAACGAAGTTTTGAACTCTGGCGCGTTAAGTTTTGCGTCTTTAGCGGTATCGGTGGTGGTTCTGGTTATCGGGCTTGTGCTGTGGTTTTTCATCAATCGGGCAAGCTCACGAACTAATGAGCAGATCGAGTTACTTGAAGCGTTGTTGGATCAACAAAAACGACAGAATGCATTGCTTCGTCGTCTTTGTGAAGCTAACGAACCTGAAAAAGCCGCAGAACCTGCAGTGAAAAACCAGGATGAAGATGAAGGTATCATTCGCCTGGTAGCAGAACGCTAGTAGCCGGAAAGACAGGATGAGCAGCTGACGATACTGTTCGCTGATACTTCATCCTGTCACAACCCCTGTCAGATCATTTTCTTCTTTAACTTCTGTGCAGTTCGCGTGGTGCTCTGTCGATATCGCGCTTCCATCCATTCACACTGACCGATTAATTCCTTTTCTTTGCCCAGCGTTAAATATAATTACCCATACGTTAATAATATGATTATGTCATTTTTGTGATAGCGATCGTTTTTATTATCAGCGAAACGTTTCTCTTACTTTTTTTGTGCTCTGTCATCATTCTTTCATTATTTTCCTGCAAAACCAGAAGACGGATCTCATTTTTACCGTTGTGACAAATTATGCATTACTAAGCATAAAAAATGATATTCAGCACACGGTGCATCAGTGAGTCTGGAACAACCTCACAAGGTGAGCTATGGTAGACATGTCGCGGCTGCTGCGTATGCCAGCCGGGGCAGGGCTGGAGCGGTGAGAATATATCCAGACTCGGTCTGGCGCATAACTGTGCAGTTGTCGTGAGATGAACTTCGGGATTTGTGCGACCGATCGAGACACGTTTAAAAATGGCTTGCCATTATTATCGTTGTATGTGATAACACGTTTTGGGTTAAACGAGGTACAGTTCTGTTTATGTGTGGCATTTTCAGTAAAGAAGTCCTGAGTAAACACGTTGACGTTGAATACCGCTTCTCTGCCGAACCTTATATTAGTGCCTCAAGCAGTAATGTCTCAGTTTTATCTATGTTATGCCTGCGGGCGAAGAAAATACTCTAAGGAATTTTGCAAATGGCAAAGATTAAAGGTCAAGTTAAGTGGTTCAACGAGTCTAAAGGTTTTGGTTTCATTACTCCTGCTGATGGCAGCAAAGATGTGTTCGTACACTT
>NZ_SZXC01000082.1:0-9361 GCF_005281055.1 Citrobacter sp. wls711
TTAGATCTTCTCTTCTCTTCTCTTCTCTGGTCCGCTTTTTGTCCGCTTCTGATGCGGACGCTTTGCGGACATTTCTCTTCCTGTCTGCGTCCTGTGCACGACGCTTGGCAGACTGTCCGTTATGGGCTTCAAAGCGCGGCATTACTAGGCTTTCGCCTTCTTCTTCCAGCCATCCGACAGCCATCATTGCACGCGCAAATCCGGGGAAGCCGATCAGGTCGTCGAGAGTCTCCGCACTGTATCCGTCAAGAAAACCGTCAACAGAGTGGACATCGAAAAGACACCATGCGGAATGTAGTCCGCCAACTATCCGCAATCTGTCCGCTTTCAATGCGGACGCCATGCGGACAACTTTAGGGTGCGTATGCAGGTCGGCACGCATCTTGATCCAGTCACCGGCCATCATTCACCTCGCCTTGCAACTGTACTAATGTCAGGTTTCCGCAGAACACAGCGCCCGTGTCGATGTACATCTGGTTGGAGTATTTCAGTGGCTGACGTGCAGGCGTGTGACCAAATATGAAAATGTCTGCGCCGATGATTTCGTGATGATATCCGTCTTGCGCATTGGCTATCCTCTCTCTGTTCCAGATGACCATTTCCTCTGGCACTGGCTTGTCGAACTCATATTCGTTGTGCGGGTAGTCAGCGTGGCAGATGACAACTTTACGGTCGCCGGTCACCAGTTCGATGATCAGCGGCAACTCTGCTGCTTTATGGACAAGCGCTTTAGCTAATACTTCTTTTTCGTAGTCGAGATAAAAGAACCATCCACCACCATTTACCAGCCAGTGATTAACGTTTCCATGCTCTGACAGGCCATCAATCATCATCTGCTCATGGTTGCCACGTACGGCTCGGAACCATGGCATAGTAATAAGCTCCAGACATTCAACGTTTTCAGTTCCTCGGTCGACTAGATCGCCAACAGAGATAAGCAGGTCTTGTGCCGGGTCGAACTTCAGGACATCCAGCTTACCCATCAGGTTTGTGTAGCAACCATGCAGATCGCCAACCACCCAGATATTGCGCCAGTCAGCGCCGTTGATGCGTTGATAGATATTCATGTTGCCTCCCGCGCGTTCCTCAACGCAGCAGCGAATTCATCACGGTGACGATGAGCACTATTCATTGCGCACTCAACACACGTTCCGTTCAGAACGTAGCGCTCAGCACGGTGACCATTACGGCATTCTTTACCGGTATAAAAACGATTAAGGCCAGCTTTTGCTGCCTCCATTCTGGTGACAATCTTCACAGGAGGTGCCTCCTTTTTGTTATGGATATCGGTAATTTTGCACTAAGACGAAAAAAGATCAACCGTATATGGTTTTTTATTACCAGAAAGGTGTTTTATGCAGGAAGGAGCCGCCAGGTAATGACGGCATTGATGGGTTCAGGGAGGGTTATCGGTCGTAGAAGAAGAGCACTAATTCAGGTTTTGACTTTGTCCATTCGCGGGAACGACATGCTTTAAATAGTCCGTCCATCAGTCGCTTACCCGGCATCTTGCGGCGCCCGGTCAGATGCGTCTGGATGTAATGACTGGTGGTTCCTGCTTCATCTGCAAATGCTTCACGCTCATCAGGAGACAGTCCCAGCCAGTGCTTTTTGAAATCAAATTTTTTTTCGTCACTCATATTTTGCTTATCTCAGCCTGTCTATTCATATCTGAATTATTACCTTTCTGGTGAAAAAATCAATGATTATTACCGTTATGGTAACTTTACCTTTATGGTAATATTCATTTAAATTTAGTCAGTTAGGTAACATTAAATGGACAAATACAATAGCTATGAAAAGTATTTATGACATAAGACGCAAAAACCTTAACGAAATCATCCGCCGGGATTTCGACGACACCCAGTTGCGCTTTGCAGAACGGGTGAAGCGTTCGCAGAACCTGGTCAACCGGTGGTGTACTGGTATCAAAAACATCGGCCCGAATGCCGCGCGTATCATTGAAGAAGCAGCGCGCAAAGAAAAGTTCTGGCTTGATGTCGATCACGAACTGGACTCAGTACAGGCTGATATCTTTATTCCTGCCACCGACGATGGCGAATGGACTGTAGAGAAGCAAGCCGCAGCCACGCTCAACGCCTGGATGAGAAAGAACACGGAAATGACATCCGAAAAGAAAGTTGCTGTAGCAGCTGGTATTGGCCCGGCCACAGTTAACCGGATTATGAAAGCGGAAGTCAGCACGACCATCGGCGTTCTTTCCTCCCTGGCGCGCGCGTTCGGGCATGAAGCATACGAGATGATTATTCCCGTCGGCGCTCCTGGTGTTATCGACTACGACCACAGGATGTATGCAGCTCTGCCACAGGAAGAGAAAAACAAGATCACCTCATTCATCAACTTCGTGTTTGAGCAGAACAAAAGCAAGTAATCCCCCGCCATTCTGACGCTTTACCTGCCCGATGGCGGTAAGCTCGCGCCTCAATTAATTACCAAAATGGTAATTAATTCTCGTCATACCTATTGACACAATCACTTTTTGATCTGATTATTACCCAAAAGGTAATACACGAGCGCATCGCTCAGGCAGAAACCACCACTTCGTGGCTTTCCTGCGTCTTCGAGTATTACCAAAATGGTAATAGAGAGGTTCATATGCAGTGGAAAGTCATTAACGGTTGGTACTGCGTTACAGCTTGCGGGCTGATGAGCTGGAAGTTCCGCACGCTGGGTGAAGCAATGAACTGGGTATTCGTCAGCAAGCTGGCGGTAAAAACGGAAATGGATATGGGGGTGAGAAAGTGAGCGAATTAGCAATTATCGAAATTGCGCCAGATATGGCGCCAAGCATTTACGTAGAAAACGGCCTGGAAAAGTTCCTCGAACAGATCCGCGAAAGCGTTAAGGAAGTTCCTGACCTGACTACTGACAAAGGCCGCAAGCGCATTGCATCTCTGGCAGCTCAGGTTTCTCGCAGTAAAACAGCAGTTGAAAAGCCAGGACGTGATTACCTTCGTCATCTGAAAGAAGCCGTCAAACCTGCTGAAGCTGAACTTCGTCGATTTGTATCAGCTTGCGATGAGATGCGCGATGAGGTTCGCCGCCCACTTACTGAATGGGAAGCAGAACAGGAACGCATCAAGGCTGAAGAAGCCATGAATGCGCTGCACGCCGAAGCACTGGAGATGAACATTAAGTTCGACCAGGAGTTGACTGCCAAGTTCGAAGCGGACCACGAGATGGCTCTGCTTATGAATGACGCATTCGACCGCGAAGCGAAGGAGAAAGCAGAAGAAGCAGAACGCCAGCGCATTGCTCATGAAGAAGAGTTAAAGCGCCAGGCAGCAGAACAGGCCAAGCGCGAAGCCGAAGAGAAAATCGAGCGTGAACGCGCCGAATCTGCCCGTCGCGAGGCTGAATTAAAGTTCAAGGCTGAGCAGGCAGAGCGTGAACGTATTGCCGCAGAGCAAAAAGCTGAAGCAGAGAAGAAGGAAGCCACAGATCGTGCCGAGCGCGAAAAACAGGAAGCTATCGCAGCTGAGCAACGCAAGGCGCAGGAAGAAGCCGAGCGCATCAAACGTGAAGCCGAAGCGAAAGAAGCGGCCCGTCTGGCGGAAGAGAAGCGCATCGCTGATGAAGCGGCATCACGCGCTGCTGATGTAGAGCACCGTCGGGCCATTAATGCTGCTGCGGTCCAAGCTCTCATTGACCAGGGCATTCCTGAAGACTGGGCAAAGGCATGTGTTGTCGCCATCGCTCGCGGGAAAGTACCAGCAACGACCATCAACTACTGAGGTGGCTATGCACATTCAGCAATTCAATAACCTGAAAAAAATAGCAGTTCAGTTAAGCAATGACTACCAGCTGTCATCTGAACTGTACGACCGCCACGTTGAGCTGATCGAAGCAGTTGCTGGTTGCGAAATGGAAGAGTCATTCAAACGCGCCATTCTCCGTGCTGGTGTTCGTTACGAGGTAATGGAAGCGGCATTTGAAAGTGATGATTTCGAAGAGCTTATGTCGTCGTTCAAACGTGAATTAACTGGCGTCATCGCCCGTCTTGATCTTGCTGACCAGATCGACAGCAAAAGGAATGCGGCATGAAGCAAGAGTTTGAGTGGTTTGTTATGGACGGCAGAGCAAAGTTCAACACTGATGACGCTGTTGTTTATGAGGCTCTTGGTACTCAGGAGCCTTCAAATAAAAAACTAAAGCGGGATTGGGGGTTTATGGGAGCGGTGCTTTGTCGTGCTGCAATTACCAAGAAAGCGCAAGACGGCAACACCACGCAATGCGGTGATTTTGAATATGTTCGTGATATCGACTAATTCCGGGAGGGAGGAAGCATGAATACCGGCATCTACTACGACATCAGCAACGAGGACTACCACGCCGGTGACGGCGTGAGTAAGTCACAACTGGATATGGTGGCCAAGAACCCTGCCCTTCTGAAATGGGTGAAGGCTGCTCCGGAAGATGAAGAGAAAAAGTCCGCGCTGGACATGGGCACCGCCCTGCACTGCCTGCTGCTTGAGCCGGAGGAATTCGATAAGCGTTTCATCGTGGCGCCACAGTTCAACCGCCGCACCAATCAGGGTAAAGCCGATGAAGAAGCATTCCTGAAAGATGTTGCCGGTATGGGTATGACGGTGATGGATGCCGAACAGGGCCGGAAACTGAAACTGATGCGCGACAGCGCAATGGCCCACCCGGCGGCGCGCTGGATGCTGGAAGCACCAGGCCACTGCGAAGCATCGATGTACTGGAATGACGAAGAGACTGGCGAACTGTGCCGGATCCGTCCGGATAAGTGGCTGAATGAGCACAACGTGGTCGTCGACGTGAAAAAGGTTGCAGACATGGATCGCTTTGCACGTCACATCGAGGAATTCCGCTATCACGTCCAGGACGCCATGTACCGCGAAGGCGCACTGAAAGTAACCGGGCAGCCGCACGGATTCTTCTTCCTGGCTGTGAGCGAAACCATCGACTGCGGTCGATACCCGGTCCGCGTGTTCGAGCTGGATGCGCCGGATGTAGACGCCGGGCATCAGTTATTCCGCCGGGATCTGAACACCTATCACGAATGCCGCATCAGTGATGAGTGGGGCGGCGTGGAAATTATTAAACGCCCTGAATGGGCACGCAAACAGGATATGTACGTATGAGCAACGATATCGCAATCACATCACAGCCTGGCGCTACCGTCGGTACCGCTGCGGCAATCTTCAGTCCTGAGGGTATGGACCGCCTGGTGCGTTTCGCAACCCTGATGGCAGACAGTAAAGCAACTGTTCCGCAGCACCTGGCAGGAAAGCCTGCTGACTGCCTGGCGGTAACCATGCAGGCGGCGCAGTGGGGCATGAACCCGTTCGCTGTTGCGCAGAAGACGCACGTTGTAAACGGCACTCTTGGCTATGAGGCGCAGCTGGTAAACGCGGTTGTGTCATCTTCTAATCTTCTGGCCACCCGCCTGAATTACCGCTGGGACGGCGACTGGTCAAAGGTGAATGGCAAGAGCGACAAATCTCCATCACTGACCGTAACAGTGTCGGCAGTCCTGAAAGGCGAAGCAGAGCCGCGTGAGCTTACCATCAGCATGGCTCAGGCCGGTGTCCGTAACTCTCCACTGTGGGAACAGGATCCACGTCAGCAGCTTGCTTATCTGTGCGTTAAGCGCTGGGCGCGCCTGCATGCCCCTGATGTTCTTCTTGGTGTCTATACACCCGACGAACTGCAGGAGACAACACCGCGTGTTGAGCGCGACATCACGCCACCTGCGGCAACTGCTCAGGGCATGAACAGCCTGATCAACTCAAAGCCAGAGCAGAAGCAGGAAGATCGTCAGCAGCACAAAGATGATCGCGGCCCTGAAGAGATTCTGCACGCATTTTCCGGCGCGGCGATGAACTACAACACTCAGGCCGACCTGGACAAAGCGTACAAATATGTTGCTCAGAAACTGGCTGGTGATGATGACCTGCTGGCAAAAGCAACCGACGTTTACACCATCCGCTGCGACGAACTGAACGAAGTACCGATGTAACCACCACTGCGGCGCCACGCGCGTCGCAAATGCAAGAGAGGTAATTATGAAAAGAGCATTTGGCAAAAAGGAACTGATGGCAGTGGTGCCGGTATCTATGAGCACCATTGACCGCATGGAGCGCAATGGAGAGTTCCCGCAGCGTTTCTGGATCACTGATAAGCGCTGTGCATGGAACGCTGAAGAGGTTGAGAACTGGCTTGATGAACGTCAGGCCACCAGCCCAGCAGAGTTCACCGGAAAAAAGCCGCCGGTTGATCAGCGCGTTTACCGCCCAGTAAGTAACGCCGCATGACAGCGCTGATCAGGCACTGGGAAAAATGGTCAGGATGGTACTTATTCCTGACCGCCGTTTCCGCCTGGCTGTATCTGCTGGCGGTAATTTTCAGAGAAGGCTGGATCCGATGAGCAAATTAACCCGTCTTGAAAAGTATCACCTGAACTATGTGTCTCAGCGTCAGGCGTCAAAGGTTGTCGCCGTAACTCCGGCAGCGATGGAGGTAGAAAAACGCGCCGTTGAGCGTGAATCGAAAGGCCAGTTCCGCATTGCAGCCAGGCTCTGGTTGCTGTGCATGGATGCAGCAATCGGTGAAGTTGAACGCGCCAGAATAGCGATACGCCGCGATCAGTGCATATCGAAAGGTAACGGCCTGCGCCGGGGAGAATACGCTGGGATCGGATGTCGCGGGGTGGTGTATGACTAATCCGCAAGACGATATCACCGTTGGAATGGTGACACTAATTTATTCGATGAAGTATGGAGGCTGGTTAACTCCAGCCAAACTGATTATTCGCAACCCTATTGCAGCTCAGAGAGTGGCTGAAAAGCTGAATGAATATCTTAAGGTTCGTCCAATTAAGGCAGGTATGGCATGAACGGAAAATACACTCTTATCTACGCTGACCCGCCTTGGGTATACCGCGACAAAGCTGCCGACGGGAACCGCGGCGCCGGGTTCAAATATCCGGTGATGAACGTGCTGGATATCTGCCGCCTGCCAGTATGGGATCTTGCTGTCGATGATTGTTTACTGGCTATGTGGTGGGTGCCGACGCAGCCGGTTGAAGCGCTGAAGGTAGTCGAGGCGTGGGGCTTCAAGCTGATGACCATGAAGGGATTCACCTGGCACAAAACGAATAAGCACAAAGGCAACAGTGCGATCGGCATGGGCCATATGACCCGGGCGAACAGCGAAGATTGTCTGTTTGCAGTACGAGGCAAACTTCCTGCCCGCATGGATGCTTCAATCTGCCAGCACGTCACCGCACCTCGCATGGAGAACTCACGCAAGCCGGACATCATCCGCGAAAAACTGGTGCAGTTGCTGGGAGATGTACCGCGAATTGAGCTATTCGCCCGCCAGTCGTCGCATGGATTCGATGTATGGGGAAATCAGTGCTACGGTCCGGCGGTGCAGTTACTGCCTGGCTGCTCCGTACCAATTGTGAGGACTGAGGCCGCATGACCATGTTCAATGAGGCGGAGTTAATCCGCCAACTGGAAGAGCAGCGAGCTGTGATTGTGCAGCGCGACGATGAAATAAACAGGTTGCGCAGTGATGTTGAGATGCTAACAGCGGCACTTAATAACTCTTCGCCATCAACATCTAATATTTGCGGGAAGGAACGAACAGTATGAGCACAGTGACCATGCAAATGAAAAAAGTCTGGTTTTCTCCTTCTCGCGGTCGACATTTTCTGACGCGCAGGGCAGCGGTAAGAGCGGAGGCGCATGCAAAAATATTGGCTAAGTATCCGATTGAGAAATCATATTACGAACATGGCGGCCTTTGCGATCCAGGATTCTCGATTGAGTTCGACGAACCAGATCGATACAAAAAAATGCTCAGACGCATGATGCGGCTAATCGATAAGAATACGGAGAAATAAATATCAACCAATCCCTTCCATCCACATCTCAAACTTCGACGGGGAGAACGGAACCAGATCGGTGTGCTCCCCGTTAACCCAGGCATCGACCATATCAGCCCACTGTTGCAGCATATAGGCGCGCTGCCTGGCATACTCCGCTTTGTTGTAAACCGCGCGCACTCCCTTCTGCTCATGCGCCAGCGCCTTTTCAATCCAGTCAGATGGATAACCAGCCTCATGTAAAAGCGTACTGGCAGTACGGCGAAGATCATGCACAGAGAAGTTATCCAGATGCCCGCCAGTATCATTTACCGATTCGACAGTAACATTGATCAGTCTGTTCAGTGCTGCGTTGGATAATGGCTTGCTGACAGAGTAGCGCCCGGGCAAAAGGTATTCACTTCCACCAGCGCACATCTGCAGGCCAACCATGAGATCCTGCGCCTGCTTTGGCAGATAGATAACGTGCGCCCGGCTTCCCTTCATACGGTCTGACGGTATGGTCCACGTCCATTTTTTGAAATCAACCTCTGACCATGTGGCATGAGTGAATTCACTTTTACGAACCAGGGTGAGCAGCACCAGCTTTAATGCCAGCTTCATCGTGGCCATAGTCCCGACGTGATCCAGAGCGCGGAAGAATACTCCGATCTCTTCAGGTTGCAGCGTGCGGTCGCGCGGCTTAAACATAGCTATTGATGAAGGCTTGATGTCCGCAGCCGGATTAAACAGGCCGTGCCCGCGGTCATTGGCATAGCGGTACACGCTGCTGATTATCTCTCTGGCCTGCACCGCCGTCGCTCGCCCGCCACGCTCGACAATGCGATCGCACAGGTCACGAACCATGACGGTGGTTATCTCAGCCATCATCTTGTTACCCAGAACCGGCATGATATCTCGTTCGATAACGGCCTGCTTCATTGCCCGGGTACTGTCAGCCAGAATGACGTGCTTCATATAGCTGTCGGTATGTACCGCGAATGTCTCAGCCCCACGAATCTTTTTGATACCGTCACGTTTAGCCGCAGCAGGCGACTGGCCTGCCTTCAGCAGCTTCTTTGCAGCAATGAGTTCTTCGCGTGCTTCCGCCAGGCTGATTCCGTCACGACCATACTGACCAATGACCAGCGTTTCCCGTCGCCCGTTAATGCGGTAGTCGTACCGGAACGAGACAGAGCCGGAAGTAAGCACTGCGACATACAGCCCATCACGATCAGAAACCTTATACAGTTTGTCCTGCGGTTTGAGGTTTTTTAATTTGGTATCAGTAAGCACAATTCACCCGTAAAGCATCCATGATTTGACGGTATGAAGAGTATACCTTTAGGGTAATACCGTCACCTGTACCGGCGAAAAATGTGAGATAGAGTGAATAGATATGATGTGATATAATGAAAAACCCCCTGCAAAAACAGAGGGTTGAGTGCTAAATTGAATAGAAATGATTAGCTGTGAGTTAGCTGTAAATCATTCCCATTCAAT
>NZ_SZXC01000081.1:0-17431 GCF_005281055.1 Citrobacter sp. wls711
GATTCAGAAACGCTTTCTCGCAGACCAACCTTTAAGAAAATGCATAATCTCCAGCCAAATGGCATGATTTCACCCTTTTGTAGGATGAAAACGATGCTGATTGGCTACGTCAGGGTGTCAACAAATGACCAGAACACCGCATTACAACGAAATGCGCTTGAGAGCGCAGGATGTGAGCTAATTTTCGAGGATAAAATTAGCGGAAAAACCTCGGACCGACCGGGACTTAAGCGGTTGTTAAAAACGCTGGGGGAGGGTGATACGTTAGTCGTCTGGAAACTGGATCGACTTGGACGCAGTATGCGTCACTTGGTTGTGCTTGTGGAGGAATTGCGGGAGCGGGGCATTAACTTTCGCAGCCTTACGGACAGCATCGATACCAGTACGCCGATGGGCCGGTTCTTCTTCCATGTTATGGGCGCACTGGCCGAAATGGAAAGGGAGCTGATTGTCGAACGAACGAGGGCAGGTTTAGCAGTTGCACGTGCAGAAGGTCGAGTTGGTGGCCGACGACCTAAATACAAGCCAGAAGAATGGGCGCAGATGGGGCGATTGATTGAGGGTGGACTGGAGAGAAAGAGGGTAGCAATCATTTATGATGTTGGTATTTCGACGTTGTATAAGAAGTTTCCTGCAGGTAACACTTCGCCGCTACAGCCCTACGTGCAACAAGCCGCAGCGGAACATAATAAACATTATTCGCTAACGAGCCAAAACTCAGACTCTTCAAACATCTCCTGAACAGCGCGGCTAATCTGTTCCTTCTCATGCTTGCTGGCATCCGTATTGATAGCTGGCAACGTCATCATCGGTTTAACCCGAACATCAGCGTCAGGGAAGATGCGGTGTACTCTTTTGCTTAACTCCCCCAGAATGATGTCCTTTGCACCGGGTAAACCATCAGAATTCCTTTTGTCATAAACGAGTTCCACAAACATGCACTAGCTCCTCTTTACTGGATGTAATTACAGTATGTTCTGTGTGCATATACAGTAATCTGGTTGGGGGGGAAAATGCCTCGTAGATACGAAATAGAGAGCGCGTTCAGGGATGCAGTTAGAAAAGAGGCCAGCAACTGGATCGAGTGTTACATCACGACGTTTAAAGACATTTCAGATCAGGAGGGTGAAGCGCGGACATTCATGCTCTACAACCCGAACAATGAGGGGAATTGAAATACGATATGCAAATTATGGGTTTGATGAATGTCCTGTGATTTAGTCGCCGCCCATGAACAGCTTTGAGAACAGGAGCGTTACACTCTGCTTTTGAATCATGTTGCTCTAGAAAATCCTGACTGACTAGAGTAGCACAGGTTTCTGAGTCAAGGATGTCCACCTCTACTGGTTCATTTTTATTTGAGAAAGATAATATTAATTGTACTATATGAAGATTATTCTCGCTTGATAGGTTTTCAACGATGGGGTCGTTATGAGAGATTTGGCTTTAGTCGATAGTTTTGGTGGGACAGATGCGGATAATGACGATATTTTGTTGAGAGCATTTGAAGATCATGAAGCATACTTGGATATCTTAAAATTCAAGAAATTTTTAGTTGTTGGAAAAAAAGGTAGTGGTAAAACGGCAATTTTTAAAAAAATAATCACTACCCGTGCTGATGATACATTTTCATATGGACATACATTCTCTGATTATCCGTGGCACTTTCATCAACAACAGGTTAAGGCTGGAATTTCTAATGATGATAAATTTACCCACAGTTGGAAATATTTAATACTAATTTCATTAGCAAAAATAATCCTGAATCAAGATAACTCTCTACCTTATGATGACGTCTCAAGTGAGGCCATGGTGAAGTTAGAAGCTTTCATTGTTGATGCTTATGGTAGTAGAGATCCGGATTTAACACAGATATTTAACCCTCAAAAAGAAATAAGACTTAAGCCACATTTTGAGTTAAATTTTAATTTTGTCAAAGCGGGCGCTAGCGCGGAAAAAATTTCAATTGCTGATCTACCTATTGTTATTCAAGAGGTGAATGCTCAGTTAACGAAACTTGTGTTGGCGTCATTAAATCCAAAGCATAAATATTTTATCGCTTTTGATCAGCTTGATCTTGGGTTTGATAACAAATCTGATGATTATATAAGTCGTTTGATAGGCCTGTTACTTGCCAGTCGAGACATAAATATTGCTGCTAAAAATGCGGGTGTTAAATTTTTGGTGGCGGTTTTTTTGCGAGATGACATTTATAATGTGTTGCGCTTTGAAGATAAAAATAAAATCACAGAGAACTTCATGTCGTCAATAGAGTGGGATTCACCAAAGACTACAAAAACTTTAAAATCATTAATGGAAAAACGATTCAGCATCGTCGCTTCTGAAACTGATATTGAGCAAGGTGTTAAATGGGAAGATGTTTTTAATGAGGCAAGAGAAATGCCTGGGCACCAAAGCAAGTATGATCATGTTAAAGATAGAACTTATCTTCGTCCTCGCGACATGATTAAATTCGCTAATAGTGCTCTGGCAAAATTCAAAGAGAGAATCAATAATACAACATCAAATACACCAGATGATAAAAATAAAATAGATAACGTCGATATTCATGGTGCTCGACATGAGTACAGTGAATACTTTTTACGTGAAATTGATGATGAAGTTCATAAACACTTCCCAGAATACGATAAATTTTTGGACGTATTAAGAGCGATAGGAACATGGCAGTTTGAAAAAAACACATTTGAGGTGGCTTTATCTCAAGTTTACTCTAAATCTGATAAAACTTCTTCAGAGGCATTAGAAGAACTTTATGATTATTCTTTTATCGGCTTTTATAAAGCTGGAGGGAGTGGTTATGGTGGTTCCGAGTATGTATTCAGATATCGTGACTCTCGCGCATCTTTTTCACATGCCTCAACTAGATTCCGAATTCACCCTGGGCTGATCGAGGTTCTAGGGCTGAAAAAAGTCTAAGCGTCAGAATATATGCCCAACCATTGTTGGGCATATAATACTTGTTATCAATTGGAATCTCCGTATTTGATGTATCCACTAGAGATTAGTTTTGCTTCCCAGCGTGGGATTATCTCGAAAGCCGGCTCTCCCTCGAGACCAGCAATTTATTGCGCATCCAAGCGCGACATACTTCATGAGGGCTGCAACAACGTACATACGGGCCGGAATCGTGCAAGGTGCGTTGATGCTTCGGTAAGGCCTTGTGACGGCTCTGTGGTCGTTTGTAGCTTCGGTGGTGAGTTTCAGTTGAGGCGTTACCGCCTTTACCCGTCAGCGCACTTTGAACATTTAAGCGGTGACGGTCGAAAAGGTAGAATCGATCCAGAGTGGGCCGACGAAAACGTTGGGATTTTGGGAGTCTTTACGCACGTGGTAAACGATATGCGAACGATGGAGTTTTATGATTGTCCGGTAATGTAAAACGCTATCTTATTTGAGCAGTCTTTTTTAAATTATGTGTACATATATGAGTACACATAATTTAATTAATTGAGATTAAAAATCTAGTTAATCAATGCTTTATTTGTTTTTATTGTTATATCCATTTAACTAAGGGGACGAAGCGGCACGAGTATAGCGTTTTTTACCTGCAACGGTAAGTCTGTGTCCGCCTGACTGCTCAAACAGTCGCCATTCAGGATTGTTTCTTCTGGTTTTTCTGCTTTTTTTGTTGCCGCTCAGCCTCTAATCGGCCCTCTTCTTTGCGTTTATTGCTCATATCATTGCGAATTTGCGCATGGCTCATCAACGCGAAGATAAATGTCCCGCCGCAAATATTCCCGGCAAGCGTTGGAAGCGCGAAGGGCCAGAAGAAGTCGCTCCAGTGCAGCGTGCCGTTAAAGACCAGGTAGAGAATCTCAACCGAGCCGACGACGATGTGCGTGGTATCACCCAACGCAATAAGCCAGGTCATCAGAACAATGACGACAATTTTTGCCGCGCCCGCTGCGGGAAACATCCACACCATAGTGGCGATCAGCCAACCGGAAATAATCGCGTTGGAAAACATCTCCGTCGGGCTATTTTTCATAACGTCCATCCCAATTTTGACAAAGGCGTCACGAGTCTCTTCATCAAAAATTGGCATATATTCAAACGCCCATGCCGCAATGCCGGTGCCGATAATGTTACCCAGCAAGACCACGCCCCACAGGCGCATCAGTAAACCAAAATTGCCGAGGGTTGGATTTTGCATGACCGGCAGGACAGCGGTTACAGTGTTTTCGGTAAAGAGCTGTTGGCGGGCCATGATGACGATGATAAACCCGAAGGTATAGCCGAGGTTCTCCAGTAAGAACCCGCCGGGAACGCCCTCAAGCTGTACGTGAAAAATGCCCTTTGCCAGTAAAGAGGCTCCCATCGATAGTCCGGCGGCGATAGCTGACCACAGCAGCGCCATCGCATCGCGTTCCATCTCTTTTTCCCCGTCCTGGCGAATATGTTCGTGAATCGCCATGGCGCGGGAAGGAAGTCGGTCCTCGTCGACCTCTATCTTTTTACCCTGCAACTTCTCTTCACTTTCTACTTCGAGTTCGTCGCTGTGTTGATCAATTTTTTCTTTTTCGATGTCATTCATTTTTAAGTCCTGAATAAGCACGTATTGCTAAAGCGTAGCGGTTTTTATCCAGAAACTGGCGGGAGAAACTCTGAAATCGCAAAAATGGTAACGTTTGTATTTATCGGATTCGGTAAAATAGAAACACCGCGAGGTCTACCTTACCAGGCTATGATCAAATCAGTAAGTTAGGGTATATAGACATCGTTTGACGTGCTGTTACAATCGCTCACATCTAAACCGGCGGATACCTTATTGTTCCGTCATGGATGGCAATCAGCGATAGCCATAATACACAGGGAGACACTTATGAAGCTTCGCCTGTCGGCGCTTGCGCTGGGAACCACACTTTTGGTGGGGTGTGCGAGCTCCGGTACAGAACAGCAGGGGCGCTCGGATCCGTTTGAAGGGTTCAACCGCACCATGTACAACTTCAACTTTAATGTGCTGGATCCGTATGTTGTTCGACCGGTGGCTGTAGCCTGGCGTGATTATGTTCCGCAGCCGGCCAGAAACGGTTTGAGCAACTTTACGGGCAACCTCGAAGAGCCGGCTGTAATGGTCAACTATTTCCTGCAGGGCGATCCTTATCAGGGGATGGTGCATTTCACCCGTTTCTTCCTGAACACCTTGCTAGGTATGGGCGGCTTTATCGATGTTGCGGGCATGGCGAATCCAAAACTGCAGCGCGTTGAACCACATCGTTTCGGCAGTACGTTAGGTCACTATGATGTAGGTTACGGTCCGTATATGCAGCTTCCGTTCTACGGCAGCTTCACGGTACGTGATGACGGTGGCGATATGGTGGATACGCTGTATCCGGTTCTGTCGTGGCTGACCTGGCCGTTGTCGGTCGGTAAATGGACCATTGAAGGGATTGAAACCCGCGCGCAACTGCTCGACTCCGACGGTCTGCTGCGTCAATCTTCCGATCCGTACATTATGGTGCGTGAAGCTTACTTCCAGCGTCATGACTTCATCGCGAACGGCGGGAAACTCAAACCAGAAGAAAACCCGAACGCGCAAGCTATTCAGGATGATTTAAAAGATATCGATTCCGAATAAGGAAGAGGTACAAATAAAAAGGTGAGCTTTTTAGCTCACCTTTTTTACGTCTGAAGAAAATCAGAATGCGTAGTTCAGGTTCATACCATAAAGCCAGGCTTTCCCTTCTGATTCGAAAGAGTAAGGGCCTTCTTCGAATTTCACTTTCTGACCGTGCATGTAAGATACTCCTACATCTACAGAGGCATCCTTATTAAAGGCGTAGGTTGCCCCTGCGCTCAGCCAGAAGCGGTCCTGGTCTGGAATAGAAATAGAACGGCGGTCAGCCGGGACTGGACTGTCATCATAGGCAATACCGGAACGGAACGTCCAGGTATCGTCGTAGTAGTAGGTTGTACCCAGCGCGATACGATAAGAGTCTTTGAAGCCTTCTTCTTTATAGAACAGGGTCTGACCGTCGTTCCCTTTCGCTTTCAGCTCCTGGAACTGACTCCAGCTGGTGTATGCCATGCTGTAGTGTACCGCCCACTGCGGTGCAACGCGGTTATAACCTGATATCTCCCACATTTCTGGCAGGTTCAGGTCAAGTGAACCGTCGATTGTGTTGCCATTGGTTCCTGCTGGCAGGCTGGCGAACACTGGACGCAATTGCGGGGGGATACGGTCTGTGGAAGGCAGGCTGCTGCGATAGTCGCCATCGAAGTCAACTTTTACTTCTGAACGGTAGGTGAAACCGTAACGGTTATCTTTATCTACTTCATACAGGATACCCGCGTTCCAACCGAAGCCCCATTCGTCACCCTTCAGGCGCGCAATTTGCGTATCTGCTGGGTATTGGGCTGCCAGTGCTGGAGGAACTCGCCCACCAGAACCTGCGACGATCTGTTGTGGAAGGTCGCCCGCATAGCGTTCAAGTTTTGCTTTGGCATACACGGCGTTCAAGCCGAGACCGAAGCTGAAGTGATTATTAAGACGATAGGCACCGCTCAGGTTCAGGTTGAGTGTTTGCAGATCGGTCTTTCCGCCCATAGAGCCAGCGGTGTAATTGTTATTAAACTCCGTCGCCAGACCATAGTTAGAGGTGACAGATGCTCCCCAACCAAACTGATCGTTAATCGGGGCAACATAGTGTAGATTCGGCACCCACGCAGTCGGCGCAATGTTATCCTGGCTGGCGTCGTTGCCAATGCGTGAACGGCCGGAAATATCAACGTCCGGATCGACGAAAACCGCACCTGCTGAGAAAGTAGGGCGATCGAACATCATGATCAGTGCCGGGTTGCGGCTGGCGTTACCTGCGTCGTCTGCGATGGCGCCTTCACCCGAATATGCCCGGCCAAGGCCAGAGGAAGAAAATTCGTTTAACTGAAAGCCTGCAGACCAGGCCTGTGTGGAAATAATTGCCACTGCGACTGCGAGAGCAGACTTTGTAAACAGGGTTTTCTGGCTCATGACCATAACCTCATCGATTTATTTTTATACAAACAATGTTACATGCCGTAACAGGAGCGCGAAGTGTAGGGTCTGAGGTACCACATAGAAATCAGACCAGTGGCGAGAGTATAGGTCCGACCAGATGGAATGTTGCAAGTATGTTTATAAGTTTTTTCAAATATGATCTTAAAAACGCGATCCAGCTGGCAAAATTGCGGGGATGCGCACTCACCTGTTCGGGCGATTTTTGTTTTGGATCATTTTTAAGTGTGATTTCGGTCGCTTATCGCATTTCGCACAATTAACGACTGGAGAGGAGGATAATGGGAGCGTAAAATATCCCCAACGTTTATCTGGCACCCTTGGTGCGAATACAGAGGAAATCTACAATGAGTAAATGCAGTGCTGATGAAACCCCGGTTTGCTGCTGTATGGATGTTGGTACCATCATGGACAACACCGATTGCACCGCGTCATACAGCCGTGTGTTCGCGGCTCGCGCACAGGCAGAAGAAACGCTGGCCGCTCTCACCGAGAAGGCGCGTGGCGTAGAATCTGAGCCTTGCCAAATCACCCCGACCTTTACTGAAGAAGCTGAGGGTGTTCGTCTGGATATCGATTTTGTTTTCGCCTGTGAAGCCGAAACCCTGATCTTCCAGCTGGGTCTGCGTTAATCCCTTCTTTCAGTGCCCTTGCCACCTTCTGACAAGGGCATTTTCGTAACAAGCAGTGATTATTCACTGTGCCATAGCTCCCACTTTCATTTCTCTCCACTTGGCTAAATGTAAAAAATTGGTTAAGACTGTGATCAGGTCAGACCACTTATTTTATTTTTTAACAGGGGAGTGTTATGAGTCAGGCTTTACCGCTGGTTACCCGTCAGGGCGATCGCATCGCCATTGTGAGCGGATTGCGTACGCCTTTTGCCCGTCAGGCAACCGCGTTTCATGGCATTCCCGCCGTTGATTTGGGAAAAATGGTCGTCGGTGAGTTGCTGGCGCGCAGTGAAATTCCTGCCGATGCCATTGAACAACTGGTTTTTGGCCAGGTTGTGCAAATGCCGGAAGCGCCCAATATCGCCCGTGAAATTGTGCTGGGCACCGGGATGAACGTACATACCGATGCTTACAGCGTGAGCAGAGCCTGCGCCACCAGTTTTCAGGCGGTGGCGAATGTCGCGGAAAGCCTGATGGCAGGAACCATCCGTGCGGGTATTGCTGGCGGGGCTGACTCCTCTTCCGTGCTGCCAATCGGCGTCAGCAAAAAGTTGGCGCGGGTGTTGGTGGATGTCAATAAAGCCCGCACCGCCGGTCAGCGGCTGACGCTTTTTTCCCGACTGCGTTTGCGCGACCTGATGCCGGTCCCACCTGCAGTTGCTGAGTATTCCACCGGCTTACGTATGGGGGATACGGCAGAGCAAATGGCGAAAACCTACGGCATCACGCGTGAGCAGCAGGATGTGCTGGCGTACCGTTCGCATCAGCGAGCCGCTCAGGCCTGGGCCGAAGGCAAGCTGGCAGACGAGGTGATGACCACCTATGCTCCGCCGTTTAAAGATCCCTTCTCAGAAGATAACAATATTCGCGGAAACTCTACGCTGGCGGATTACGCTAAACTGCGCCCGGCGTTTGACCGCAAGCACGGTACCGTTACCGCGGCGAACAGTACCCCGTTGACCGACGGCGCCGCTGCGGTAATTTTGATGACGGAGTCCCGGGCGAAAGAGTTGGGACTGGTGCCGCTGGGCTATCTACGCAGTTTTGCGTTTACTGCCATCGATGTCTGGCAGGATATGCTGCTGGGCCCGGCGTGGTCGACGCCGCTGGCTCTGGAGCGCGCGGGCCTGACTCTGGCCGATCTCACGCTGATTGATATGCATGAAGCCTTTGCCGCGCAGACGCTGGCGAATATTCAACTGCTTGGCAGCGAACGTTTCGCTCGTGACGTTCTGGGTAGGGCACATGCCACTGGCGAAGTGGATGACAGCAAATTTAACGTGCTGGGCGGTTCGATTGCCTACGGACACCCTTTCGCCGCGACCGGCGCGCGCATGATCACCCAAACGCTGCATGAATTACGGCGTCGTGGTGGTGGGTTTGGTTTGGTCACCGCGTGTGCGGCGGGTGGTCTGGGTGCGGCAATGGTTCTGGAGGCGGAATAATGGAAATGGCATCGGCTTTTACGCTACACGTGCGTCTGGATAACGTGGCGGTGGTCTCCATTAATGTGCCCGGAGAAAAAATGAATACCCTGAAAGCGGAGTTTGCTTCTCAGGTGCGGGCTATTTTGAAACAAATTCGCGATAACAAAGATCTGCGTGGCGTGGTGTTTATTTCGGCGAAGCCGGATAATTTCATCGCCGGGGCGGATATCAGTATGATCGGCAACTGCCGCAGTGCGCAGGAAGCCGAAACCCTGGCTCGTCAGGGGCAACAGATGATGGCGGAAATTAATGCGTTGCCGATCCCGGTTATCGCTGCCATTCACGGTGCCTGTCTGGGCGGCGGTCTGGAGATGGCGCTGGCGTGTCATAGCCGTATTTGTACTGATGACGTTAAAACCGTGCTGGGTCTGCCGGAAGTACAGCTTGGTCTGTTACCTGGCTCTGGCGGCACGCAGCGGTTGCCCCGTCTGATTGGCGTTAGCACTGCGCTGGACATGATCCTGACCGGCAAACAATTACGCGCTAAACAGGCGCTGAAAGTGGGGTTGGTGGACGAGGTTGTGCCGCAGACCATTTTGCTGGAAGCGGCGGTGGAACTGGCTAAAAAGGAGAGTTCGGTACACCATAGCCTGCCGGTACGGGAACGCATTCTGGCCGGACCGCTGGGGCGTGCGCTGCTGTTCCGTATGGTCGGTAAAAAGACCGCACAGAAAACGCAGGGAAATTACCCCGCAACCCATCGTATTCTTGAGGTGATCGAGACAGGTCTGGCGCAGGGCAGCAGCAGCGGCTATGACGCCGAAGCCCGCGCGTTTGGTGAGCTGGCGATGACGCCGCAGTCTCAGGCTCTGCGTAACGTCTTTTTTGCAAACACCGACGTGAAAAAAGATCCCGGTAGCGAGGTACAACCCGGTCCGCTAAACAGCGTCGGGGTTCTGGGCGGGGGTCTGATGGGCGGGGGGATTGCCTACGTGACGGCCTGCAAAGGCGGCTTGCCGGTGCGTATCAAAGATATCAATGCTAAGGGAATCAACCACGCGCTGAAATACAGTTGGGATCAGCTTGAAACAAAAGTTCGCCGCCGCCATCTCAAAGCCGGCGAGCGTGACAAACAGCTGGCGCTGATTTCAGGCACCACCGATTTTCGCGGTTTTGCGCATCGAGATCTGGTAATTGAGGCAGTGTTTGAAGATCTGGCGTTGAAACAACAGATGGTGGCAGATGTTGAGCACAATTGTGCGCCTCATACCATTTTTGCTTCCAACACCTCATCTCTACCCATTGGCGACATTGCGGCCAATGCGGCGCGACCTGAGCAGGTCATTGGTTTGCACTTCTTTAGTCCGGTAGAAAAGATGCCGCTAGTGGAAGTTATTCCTCATACCGCAACGTCCGAACGCACTATTGCCACCACGGTTAAACTGGCGAAAAAACAGGGGAAAACGCCGATTGTGGTGCAGGATAAGGCCGGGTTCTATGTAAATCGCATTCTTGCTCCGTACATCAACGAAGCTATCCGCTTATTGACCGAGGGCGAGCGCGTTGAGCAGATTGATGCTGCGCTGGTAAAGTTTGGTTTTCCGGTAGGGCCAATCCAACTTTTGGATGAGGTCGGAATTGATACAGGCACTAAAATTATACCTGTACTGGAAGCCGCTTACGGTGAACGTTTTAGCGCACCTGCAAATGTTGTTGCTTCAATTTTGAATGATGATCGCAAAGGTAGAAAAAATGGTCGGGGTTTCTATCTTTATGGTGCGAAAGGGCGTAAAAGCAAAAAACAGGCCGACCCTGCAATTTATACGCTTATTGGCGTCCAGGGGCAGAGCAAACTCAGTGGCCCGCAGATTGCAGAGCGGTGTGTCATGTTAATGCTCAACGAAGCGGCACGCTGTTTCGATGAGAAGATTATCCGCAGCGCACGCGATGGTGACATCGGCGCTGTGTTTGGTATTGGTTTTCCGCCATTCCTCGGCGGCCCGTTCCGGTATATGGACTCCCTCGGGGCGGGTGAAGTGGTTGCGGTTCTGCAACGACTGACCACACAGTATGGTTCCCGGTTTACGCCGTGTGAACCGTTACTGCAGATGGCGGAACGCGGAGATAGTTTCTGGAAGCACGGGGAAACTGACCTGAATTCATGAGGTCAAAGGTAAGATGAATCCGCACCGAATGTACGAGTTAAGCTCAAAATGTAAACAGAGATTGACTATACTTACGCCATTAAGGTAAAAAACAGCGTTTCATTCGGTGAATGGATAAGGCACAATGCCGGCCACCACACATTTACCCCGCCAATAGGGGCGTTGGATAAAGGTGTTGGTGTTTCTGGTTAACAAAAGCGGTGCAATATGCAAGTTTTTATCATGCGTCACGGCGACGCGGCCCTCGATGCCGCCAGTGATTCGGTTCGTCCCTTAACCTCCTGCGGTTGTGACGAATCTCGCCTGATGGCGAACTGGCTGAAAGGTCAAAAAGTGGATATCGAACGTGTTCTGGTGAGCCCGTTCCTGCGAGCCGAACAAACGCTGGATGTGGTCGGGGAATGTATGAACCTGCCAACCGGTGTGGATGTTTTGCCGGAGCTGACTCCCTGCGGCGATGTTGGTCTGGTCAGCGCCTATTTACAGGCACTGGCCAATGAAGGTGTCGCTACGGCGCTGGTCATTTCTCACCTGCCTTTGGTGGGATATCTGGTGTCCGAGCTGTGTCCGGGTGAAACGCCGCCGATGTTTACCACATCTGCGATTGCCAGCGTCACGCTTGATGAGAGCGGAAAGGGCGTTTTCAACTGGCAGATGAGCCCGTGTAATCTGAAGATGGCGAAAGCGATATAGTCGTTTAGTTGGCCGGATCAAGCGCGAGCGCAGCCATCCGTAAAACGTCTTTGACATGAGCCTGCAATAAAAAGAGCCGCAACTGCGGCTCTTTCTGTTTTCCATTCTCAGGGAAGTTCGGGCGGTAACCACTCTTCCACTTCAATCAGTACCAGCAGCGCGGCGTCGCCGCCGTACTCTTTAGGCGCCTGATGAAAAGCCATCACGTGCGGATGTTGCGCCAGCCAAAGCGGCGTTTGCTGTTTCAGAACGTGCTTTCCGTGGCCGTGCATGACGCAGGCGCAGAAGACGTGTTCACGACGGCAGGCGGCAATCAGCGCCCCGAGTTCCTGTTTAGCCTGCTGTTGCGTCAGTCCGTGTAAATCAAGAAACAGTTCCGGGGAGTAGTCACCACGGCGCATTTTCTTCAGTTCAAAGTGGCTGACGTCGGCCCGCAGATATCTGACCGGACCCTCTGTATTCAACAGCGGCTGAAACTCATCAGAGAAATAGTGGCTGGCATCAGCCTGTTCCTGCAACAGCCTTTTAACCGGCACCTCGGTGATTTTTTTACGCGGTGGTCGATGGACAATCGTGTCCTGCTTAATTTGACGAGTGCCGGTCATCAACTGGCGAAACAGCGTCTGATCCTCCTCGCTGAGCGATGTTTTCTTTTTCATTTGAGCGTCTCATCTTTTATTTTCCGTTAGTTTAACCCGACTCGATGGGCATCCGATCGCTTAAAACGCAATTTTCGCGCTCAGGCTCGGCGTGAATGCTGATTTATCGCCGTCTTCGTGGCAAACTAGCCGCCGAATTTAATACGAGCATGCCCTGGAGGAATACGTGGATAAAATTTTCGTTGATGAAGCAGTGAGTGAACTGCATACCATTCAGGACATGTTGCGTTGGGCGGTCAGCCGTTTTAGCGCGGCGAATATCTGGTATGGTCACGGGACGGATAACCCATGGGATGAGGCGGTACAACTGGTGCTGCCGTCACTCTACCTGCCGCTGGATATTCCTGAAGATATGCGCACTGCGCGCCTGACCTCCAGCGAACGCCACCGTATTGTTGAGCGCGTGATTCGCCGCGTTAACGAGCGTATCCCGGTTGCCTACCTGACCAACAAAGCCTGGTTCTGCGGTCACGAATTCTATGTTGATGAACGCGTGCTGGTGCCGCGCTCACCGATTGCCGAGCTGATCAATAATCGCTTTGCCGGTCTTATCAGCGAGCAGCCGCAGCACATTCTCGATATGTGTACCGGCAGCGGCTGTATTGCTATCGCCTGCGCGTATGCCTTCCCGGAAGCCGAAGTGGACGCGGTGGATATTTCCACTGACGCCCTGGCGGTGACCGAGCACAATATTGAAGATCATGGTCTGATCCATCACGTGACGCCGATCCGCTCCGATCTGTTCCGTGACCTGTTGAAAGTACAGTATGACCTGATTGTGACCAACCCGCCATATGTGGATGCGGAAGATATGTCCGATCTGCCGAATGAGTATCGCCACGAACCTGAGCTGGGCCTGGCGTCCGGAAGTGATGGGCTGAAGCTGACCCGTCGCATTCTTGGCAATGCGCCGGACTACCTGTCAGACAACGGTATTCTGATTTGTGAAGTCGGTAACAGCATGGTACATCTGATGGAACAATATCCGGACGTGCCGTTTACGTGGCTGGAATTCGACAACGGCGGTGATGGCGTATTCATGCTGACCAAAGCGCAGCTGATTGCCGCTCGTGAACATTTCAGCATCTATAAAGATTAACGACACGCGCACACACAACAACGATAACGGAGCGGTGATGGCAGGAAACACAATTGGACAACTCTTTCGCGTAACGACCTTCGGTGAATCACACGGGCTGGCGCTCGGCTGTATCGTTGATGGTGTTCCGCCGGGTATTCCGCTGACAGAAGCTGATCTGCAGCACGATCTCGACAGACGTCGTCCGGGAACCTCGCGTTACACCACGCAGCGTCGCGAGCCGGATCAGGTGAAAATCCTTTCCGGCGTGTTTGACGGCGTCACCACCGGCACCAGTATTGGCCTGTTGATTGAAAATACCGATCAGCGTTCGCAGGATTACGGCGCCATTAAGGATGTTTTTCGTCCAGGCCATGCCGACTACACCTACGAGCAGAAATACGGCGTGCGTGACTACCGTGGCGGCGGGCGTTCGTCCGCGCGCGAAACGGCAATGCGCGTGGCGGCCGGGGCGATTGCAAAAAAATACCTGGCGGAAAAATTCGGCGTAGAAATCCGCGGATGCCTGACCCAAATGGGCAATATTCCGCTGGAAATTAAAGACTGGTCTCAGGTCGAACAAAACCCGTTCTTTTGCCCGGATCCGGACAAAATCACCGCGCTGGATGAACTGATGCGCGCACTCAAGAAAGAGGGTGACTCCATCGGTGCAAAAGTGACCGTGGTTGCAAGCGGTGTACCGGCCGGTCTCGGCGAACCTGTTTTTGACCGTCTGGATGCTGACATCGCCCATGCGTTGATGAGCATTAATGCGGTGAAAGGCGTGGAGATTGGCGACGGCTTCGACGTTGTTGCGTTGCGCGGTAGTCAGAACCGTGATGAAATCACCAAAGAGGGTTTTCAGAGTAACCATGCTGGCGGCATTCTGGGGGGCATCAGCAGCGGGCAACAAATTGTTGCACATATGGCGCTGAAACCGACTTCCAGTATTACCGTTCCCGGGCGCACTATTAACCGCTTTGGCGAAGAAGTCGAGATGATAACCAAAGGGCGTCACGATCCGTGCGTTGGGATCCGCGCGGTGCCGATCGCAGAAGCCATGCTGGCGATCGTGCTGATGGATCACCTGCTGCGTCAGCGGGCGCAGAATGCGGATGTAAAGACTGACATTCCACGCTGGTAAGAGATGAAAAAAACGGCACTTGCGGCGCTGGCACTGTTTGCCAGTTCGGTCTGCCTGGCGGCGACGCCCTGGCAGAAAATTACCCACCCGGTGGCAGGTAGCGCGCAGTCTATCGGCGCGTTTTCCAATGGCTGCATTGTGGGGGCAGAGACGCTGCCCGTACAGTCCGAACACTATCAGGTGATGCGCACCGATCAACGTCGCTATTTTGGTCATCCTGACCTGGTGACGTTCATCCAGCGTCTGAGTACCCAGGCCAATAATCTGGGACTGGGGACGGTGTTAATCGGCGATATGGGTATGCCGGCCGGTGGACGTTTCAACGGCGGACACGCCAGCCACCAGACGGGGTTGGATGTCGATATTTTCCTGCAACTGCCAAAGACGCGCTGGACACAGTCGCAACTGCTGCGACCACAGGCGCTGGATCTGGTCGCTCAGGATGGCAAACGTGTCGTACCGTCACTGTGGAAGCCGGAGATTTTCAGTCTGATCAGGCTGGCGGCAAAAGATAATGATGTAACGCGTATTTTCGTGAATCCGGCAATTAAACAGCAACTTTGTCTGGATGCAGGGAGCGACAGGGACTGGTTGCGTAAAGTGCGGCCATGGTTCCAACACCGTGCACATATGCATGTCCGGTTACGTTGTCCTGCCGACAGTCTTGAGTGCGAAGATCAACCGTTACCTCCACCGGGTGATGGCTGTGGCGCGGAGCTGCAAAGCTGGTTCGAACCTCCTAAACCGGGAACCACTAAGCCTGAGAAGAAGACACCGCCTCCGTTGCCGCCTTCCTGCCAGGCGCTACTGGATGAGCATGTACTTTAATGGATAATTTTGCCGATCTGTTTATGGTGTCTCCGCTGCTGTTGGGCGTTCTTTTTTTTGTGGCCATTCTGGCGGGATTTATTGATTCCCTGGCGGGGGGCGGCGGTTTACTCACCATTCCTGCGCTGATGGCAGCAGGCATGCCGCCAGCTCAGGCGCTGGCAACGAATAAACTGCAAGCCTGCGGAGGATCCATCTCCGCTTCGCTCTATTTTATCCGCCGTGGCGTGGTGAACCTGGCCGACCAGAAGCTTAATATCGCCATGACCTTCATCGGCTCAATGAGCGGCGCGCTGCTGGTCCAGCATGTGCAGTCGGACATTTTGCGCCAGATCCTGCCGATTCTGGTTATCTGTATCGGTCTCTACTTTCTGTTAATGCCTAAGCTGGGTGAAGAAGACCGACAGCGTCGGCTGTACGGCCTGCCTTTTGCGCTGGTCGCCGGGGGCTGCGTCGGTTTTTACGATGGCTTTTTTGGCCCGGCAGCCGGATCGTTTTACGCGCTGGCCTTTGTCATGCTGTGCGGTTACAACCTGGCGAAATCCACGGCGCACGCCAAAGTCTTGAATGCCACCTCGAATATCGGCGGGCTACTGCTGTTCGCGCTGGGTGGCAAAGTGATTTGGGCCACCGGTTTTGTGATGCTCATCGGCCAATTTATTGGCGCGCGAATGGGGTCGCGACTGGTCCTCAGCAAAGGACAAAAGCTGATTCGGCCAATGATCGTCATTGTCTCCGCAGTGATGAGCGCCAAGCTACTTTATGATAATCATGGACAGGAGATTCTCCACTGGCTGGGGATGAACTAATGAATACGACCCATCACTATGAACAATTAATTGATATTTTTAACGGCTGCTTTGCCGATGAATTTAATACCCGTCTGATTAAAGGCGATGACGAACCGATCTACCTTCCTGCAGATACAGAATTGCCGTATCACCGGATCGTTTTTGCCCATGGCTACTACGCCAGTGCACTACATGAAATTTCACACTGGTGCATTGCCGGTAAAGCGCGCCGTGAACGGGTCGACTTTGGTTACTGGTACTGCCCGGACGGGCGTGACGCTAAAACACAATGTCAGTTTGAAGACGTGGAAGTGAAACCCCAGGCATTTGACTGGCTGTTCTGCATGGCGGCGGGCTATCCGTTTAACGTTAGCTGCGACAACCTGGAAGGGGACTTTGAACCGGATCGCGTGGTGTTCCAGCGTCGTGTTCATGCCCAGGTGATGGCGTATCTGGAAAACGGCATTCCTGAACGTCCGGCGCGTTTTATTCGTGCGTTACAGAATTATTATCACACGCCTGAACTTAAGGCGGAACAATTCCCGTGGCCCGAAGCGCTCAACTGAAGCGGCTGCCACGTTTACAATGAGGAAAGAAGATGATCGCGGAGTTTGAATCACGCATTCTGGTACTAATCGACGATATGGTAGAACACGCCAGCGATGATGAGCTGTTTGCCAGTGGGTACTTGCGTGGACACTTGACGCTGGCTGTGGCAGAACTGGACGGCGGCGACGACCATTCCGCTGAGGCACTGTACGCCAATGTTACCAGCAGCCTGGAAAAAGCCATCAGCGCGGGCGAACTTTCGCCGCGTGACCAGGCGTTAGTAAAAGAGATGTGGGACACGTTGTTCCAGAAGGCGACACAACAATAATTGCCTTGCGGGCCGGATGCCGTGCAGGCATCGCCATCCGGCATTTTCAGCTTGCCGGGTGGCGCTAACGCTTACCCGGC
>NZ_SZXC01000080.1:0-31720 GCF_005281055.1 Citrobacter sp. wls711
TTGTCGAATGTCTCAGGGCGTGAAGCGGACATTGCAGACTGCCCAGTAGAAAAAGTGCTATCAGAATTATCTAAAGGAAGATCGTATTTACCATGTCTCATTCTAACTGTTTAATAAATTACAAAAATTAAAATTTCCATTTAATATCATCGCGTTAAGCAAGAGAATTAAACCTCTCATTTAATTTATGATTCTTATTTAATTCATGAGTTGGTGTAAAAATAGGTTGCCGCACTATAGAAAGACACATATTTAAACCCAGCAGGAAATCATATTTGAAAGTAATGTGTTTAAGGGGCTGCGTAACAAGAACAGCAAGTAAACACATAGTAATAACAGTTACCATTCCCATTTCGCAAGTGGCCATATCAGAGGTGAACTAATGCCTGCTGCAATTTTAAGAATTAAGGTTATCCTAATAATTCTTTTGTATGATTAAGATCATCGATAAATTTACTAAGGACTCATTAATGAAATTGCGACTCTGGAATCTATTACCCCATGATTACGCTCCTTTTTTTCGTATTCTTCACATCATTGTGGCATTTCTAATATTATCACAAATTATTAACTCTAATCTGACAGAGACCGAAGCAATTGGTGAACATAGTCTTGAAGGAGTTATAACCTGGATGCACATTATTTCAGGGTTAGGACTGATTATTTGTGGTTTTATTATGTTAAGTTGGATGCTTACTCAAAGAGGTTTTACTTATTATTTTTCATGGGTAGGGCTTGACTTTAGTGGTATTAAGCAAGATATAAAAACGTTGACTAGTTTCCGACTGCCCGATGCACATTCGGGAGGTATTGCCAGTACAATCCAAGGATTTGGAGTTCTAGCATTGCTAATTGTAGCACTTTCAGGTGGCCTATGGTTCTTGTTGAATACCATGCAGTCAAATCTGGCTGAAACAGTAATCCACTGGCATAAGTTCTTTACTACTTTCATTGAGGTCTATTTTTATGCACATGGTGCAATGGGAGTTTTGCATATTTTAATTGAAAAATATAAAAGCCGCTCAGTTAACCTAAGTGACTAATCTGTTGTGAGATAATATTACTTCAAGTTGAAGAAAACCCTAAAAATAAAATTTAGTTTACTAGAAGATGAAACAGCACTTGCAGAGACTTTTTAATTAAATTTAATAAAAACGAAAAAATATTCATGGCGAAATGATTGTTTAATTATCTATCATGGATAGAAATGTGAGTTAGTCGTCCTATTTTAGGAAGTTAATAATGACTAAAACAAAAGGGTTACCTCGTCCGCTGACGCACTACGCTTGGCTTTCCATTGCCACGGCTATTGCCACTATCGGACTCAAAGGTGTGGCGTGGAAAATGACCGGTTCGGTCGGTCTGCTATCTGATGCCATCGAATCCGTAGTTAACCTCGCAGGAGCCCTAATGGCGCTCTGGATGCTGACCTTGGCTGCGCTTCCGGCCGATGAGAACCATGCATATGGGCACGGCAAAGCCGAATATTTCTCGAGTGCTTTCGAAGGATTTCTGATCCTATTGGCGGCAGCCAGTATCGCCTATACCGCAGTTGAGCGGATGTTAACTCCACAGCCGCTTGAGGAGATTGGTCTCGGATTACTGGTTTCAACAGTCGCATCAATCCTTAATTTTGTGACGGCTCGCATTTTGTTAAGGGCTGGCAGGCAGCACAACTCTATCACTCTTGAGGCAGATGCTCATCACCTGCTGACCGATGTCTGGACGTCGGTCGGTGTCATTTTTGGTGTCGGACTGGTTTATCTGACCGGCTGGTTTTGGGTCGATCCGATCGTTGCATTGCTGGTCGCAGCCAACATCGTTTGGACTGGTTATCAGCTTATGAGTCGTTCAGCTGCAGGTCTGATGGACGTATCGCTACCCACGGAAGAACTCAAAAAAATCGAGTCACTGCTGGCAGGATATCGTGAACAGGGGCTTGATTTCCATGCACTACGTACACGCCAGGCTGGCGGGCGGGCGTTTATGACAATGCACATCCTAGTTCCTGGGCGATGGACTGTTCAATATGGGCACGACTGGGCCGAGCGTATAGAGAATGATATCCGCACCGCACTGCCTTTTATCCATATCACCACTCATGTGGAACCGTTGGAAGATCCCGCGTCAATGAACGACCAAACGCTCGACATTTCTGATCACTAAACTAACCACATGTCGCTGGTCGGGCAGGGTAACAAACCTCGCTCTACAAAAATTTCAGGTATTCTCTATAATTCTGAGGGTACTTGATGTGACCTGCGCCCAATTGTTGGGCACGCAATATTTTTAAAAAGTCCGCTTCTGGCACAAAGCGGACAGTGATCACCGTTCTTACGACTACTTTCTGACTTACTTCGTGACTTGCCCTAAGCATGTTGTAGTGCGATACTTGTAATGACATTTGTAATTACAAGGGGTGTAAGACATGGGTAGCATTAACCTACGTATTGACGATGAACTTAAAGCGCGTTCTTACGCCGCGCTTGAAAAAATGGGCGTAACTCCTTCTGAAGCGCTTCGTCTCATGCTCGAGTATATCGCTGACAATGAACGCTTGCCGTTCAAACAGACACTCCTGAGTGATGAAGATGCTGAACTTGTGGAGATAGTGAAAGAACGACTTCGTAATCCTAAGCCAGTACGTGTGACGCTGGATGAACTCTGATGGCGTATTTTCTGGATTTTGACGAGCGGGCACTAAAGGAATGGCGAAAGCTGGGCTCGACGGTACGTGAACAGTTGAAAAAGAAGCTGGTTGAAGTACTTGAGTCACCCCGGATTGAAGCAAACAAGCTCCGTGGTATGCCTGATTGTTACAAGATTAAGCTCCGGTCTTCAGGCTATCGCCTTGTATACCAGGTTATAGACGAGAAAGTTGTCGTTTTCGTGATTTCTGTTGGGAAAAGAGAACGCTCGGAAGTATATAGCGAGGCGGTCAAACGCATTCTCTGAACCAAAGCATGACATCTCTGTTTCGCACCGATGGTGACACTTCTGCTTTGCGTTGACAGGAGAAGAAGCCATGAAACTGAACCGCCCCGGTTTTTTTGGAGAGTGTTTAGTCCGGAAGCTCAGGCTGCCAGATCATTATTTGTACTGGTAGCATAATAAGCTTTTTCGGCTTCTACCGGCGGTATGTGTCCTAGCCGTTCCAGTAACCTTCGATTGTTGAACCAGTCCACCCACGCCAGTGTCGCAAGCTCCACTTCCGTGTGGTTTTTCCAGCTTTTACGGTGGATCACTTCCGCTTTGTAAAGGCCATTGATACTCTCGGCCAGGGCATTATCGTAAGAGTCGCCTGTACTGCCTGTCGACGCCAACAGCTCCGCCTCCTGCAGCCGCTGGGTGTACGCCAGTGACACGTATTGGGAGCCCTTGTCCGAGTGATGGATTGTACCTGAGGGGCGACGTGCCCACAGAGCTTGTTCCAGAGCATCCAGCACGAACCTTGCTTCCATCGACGATGAGACCCGCCAGCCAACGATCGTGCCTGCGAACACATCGATGATGAACGCCACATAGGCGAAGCCATGCCAGGTGCTAACGTACGTAAAATCTGCACACCAAAGCTGATTGGGACGTTCTGCCACAAACTGGCGGTTTACCAGATCCGCTGCTGCCGCTGTTTTACGACCGATCGTGGTCTTGATGACTTTGCCACGGAGTACGCCCCGAAGACCTATTATTTTCATCAGGCGTTCAACAGTACACCGGGCGACGCTAAAGCCCTCGCGGAGCAACTGACGCCAGACTTTTCGTGCCCCATAGACACTGTAATTTTCTCCGTAAACGCGTTTTATCTCCTGGATGATTTGAGCATCGCACTTTTCTCGTTGGCTACATTTCTCAGGATGTAGCTGGCGTTGCTGATGCCAGTAATATGTCGACGGGGCAATATCCAGTTCGCGACATACCGGCCCGACCCCGTGTGTACCACTCAGACGCTGCATAAGTGGCATTATTTTTTCCAGTGGCGGTCGAGCTCCGCCTGAGCAAAATAAGCTGAGGCCTGGCGCAATATATCATTGCTGCGGCGTAGCTCCCGATTTTCACGCTCCAGTTCTTTTAAACGCTGGCGCTCATTGGTGCTCAGTCCACCATCATCAGTGCTGACGGGGCTGACACCACCACGGACATCATTTTTATGCTGACGCAACCAGGCTCGTAGGGTGTCGTAATGGCACCCGATTTTTGACGATATGGCACGAATGGCATCCGGCTCAGAGTCATACTCATCACGGTGTTCCAACAACATTCTGACAGCGCGCTCACGCAGTTCAGGGGGATAGCGTTTGGCGGATTGTGATTTCATTTTGGGTCTCCTTTCACTGAGAGTTTAGTCTCCAAGAAACCCGGTACGGTTCAGTCTCCTTATGATGATGAGTTCAGGGCCATCCGTTATATTCAGCTCCGTGGTCAGGATATCGCGAACGCTCACGAGACAATTAACAGTGATATAGAGAGCCTTAAGGCACAGTTGACCGGGCTAATCAGCGGCACTGAACTTGATGAAGCGGAGCATCTGGCGCTTAAAGAACATCATCTGCGAGAAATGACCCCTTCAGATACTGCCATGCATTCTACTGGTCTCAAGACTATATATAGCGAGGCTAACCAGCGTGTATGCGGTGATATTGGACTGGCCACAATACTCTCCACGGATGACCTGGCTGTTGTAGATGCCCGGATCCAGAATCATATTAAAGAATTTAATGATCGCTACGCACTCGACGCCTGGGATTATGCTATTGCCTGCGGATGCGGGCTCATAGCATCCATGCTGGATTTACTTTGCGTCAGAGCCCCGCCAAAACCTACGGTGAGCTTTACGGCAGAAGTGGATGGTATTTTCAATAAACAGGTGCAGAAAGCCTTCAATGCCATTTTGCCGGAGGACCTGAGTACAAAACTCTCAGATTTGTTCCCTATAGGGGCACCAGACAGTTCGATCAGTAGCGATTTAGTGGGTGCGGCCGGTGGCGTTTTGTCTCCCACAAATCACCGCTTAAGAGCTTTGTCACACGATCCCATACTGGGCATTATTTTCGGTATAAAGGATATGCTGAACGGGACCTGTACGGTGGTTCAGAATGGACAGATCGTGGTTTATCCTTCCAGTAAAGGCGTTACTGACGAAACCAATATTTTCAGGCTCATCGCCAGAATGTTTGGACACCTGGCATCGGATGTTAATGCCCCCTCAGCAAAAGGAAACCGTGGCATGGGTTTACCGGCTCCTTTTATGGGGCTACTTCGTATGCTTGAGGGGATCCCTGTGGGGAGTTCTAACTTCGGCAAACAAATAGAGTACATGTATGTCAACGGATATGACTTTCGTCAGTTTATCGTGACAAGTATTCCGATGACCATAATGGAAGTTTTGATGCGGGTTTTCTATGTGGTGAAACAGGTATCGCTGGGAAAAGGAGCTTTTGGGGAGACCTTACTGGATACCATGCCGTTGCGGCTAAATCCACGCTTCCGGATGATGCTTGCCCTGGGTTATGGAACTTCCAGTGCTGTTAACGCAGGTAAAATGTATATCACCGGCAATATTCTCAATGCGAATTACGCCTCTTGGATGGGGTTGGCCTGGAATGGTTTTCACTCACTCAAGTGGTCCCTTTATCAGCGACACTTAAAGCTTTGGGCCGGTATTGAAAAGGCAGAACTGGAACGGTTTCAGAACAATATAGACAGCATCGAGGCATTGACCATCAGAGCAGGAAACTTGCCAGTCAAGTAACATTCACCGGAGCACCTCCGGAACCCCATAGCCCACCAGCTGCTAAAAATGTCTGCCTTTGCTTTTAATACTCTCTCTGCCTCCTCCCCGAGGCAGAGAGTAGCTCGTAGTTATTTATACAGCTCACAACAGGGCCATAAGATACTCCGCTTCTCGTTTACCGATGATCCTGATCTGTCAGCTCTCTTCCCGGATGCTGTACGAGCGTAACGGCTTATTATTGATAGTTCTCTCATATCAAACGTCATAAAGATTTATGCTGCCACTTGGTAACAGCCTAAAGGTTGTACTCTCTATTTAACAGCTTTTAGGCTGTTAATTTGATATTACAGCTTTTAGGGTGTATGTTTAGAAAACAGCGTACAAGGTGTATCAGAGGAACTACTGAGGCCAGCTTATGATCAATAATGATTACCCGTTAAACACGCTCAACCAGTTGCGTCCCTTGCTCATTGGTTTTCGCAAGGCGAATGGCCTGACGCAAAAAGACCTGTCCGAAAGGTTAGGTGTCACTCAACAGACATACTCACGTCTGGAAGCCAACCCTGCCAGTGCGAGCATTGAACGGCTATTCAAGGTGTTTTCCGTCCTGGGTGTAAAAATCAGCTTCTCCTCGGCAACCACTTCTTCAGAGAGGAAGCAGACGGAAGAAATATATAAATTAAATTCACCTGCACGACAGGAGGATTGGTAACGATATGAGCCGGAAACAGCAACGTCTGGTAATTTGGATGAACGGCATCAAAGTCGGGTACTGGGAAAAAAGCAAAGGGGTAGACAGCTTAGAATACCTTCCTGAATGGGTTGCTGACGAACAGGGAAGGCCGCTGTCATTGTCCCTTCCTTTTACTCCCGGGAACCAGGTCTGGCGTGGAAATGTGGTACGTGACTATTTTGATAATTTACTCCCGGACAGCGAAGGCATACGCAGACGTCTGGCAATGCGTTACAAGGCCGATAGCCTGGAGCCTTTTGATCTGCTGACGGAGCTGGGAAAAGACTGCGTGGGCGCGATACAGCTGCTTCATGACGGAGATGAACCCACTGATTTATATTCCGTGAAGTATCACCCGCTTACTGAATCAGAAATTGCGGCAACTTTGCGTAATACCACGGAGACATTGCTACCGGGCAGGCCAGAAGATAACGACGACTTACGTTTATCTATTGCCGGTGCTCAGGAGAAAACAGCCCTACTGTGGCATGAAGATCGGTGGTGTATGCCGGAGGGTAATACACCAACGACGCATATATTCAAGCTACCGCTCGGACTTGTGGGGAACATGAAAGCCGACATGAGCTCGTCGGTTGAAAATGAATGGCTCTGCTCGGTACTTCTCGACCAGTACGGGCTCCCCGTGGCAAGAACGCAGATTGCTCACTTTGAAGATCAGAAAGCGCTGGTGGTAGAACGTTTTGACCGAAAATGGTCAGGAGACGGACAATGGATCATTCGTTTACCCCAGGAGGATATGTGTCAGGCCCTGGGCGTTTCGCCATTACGAAAATATCAGGCGGACGGCGGGCCAGGTATATCGGAAATTATGGAGGTTCTGAGTAATTCAGACCGTGCTGAGCGTGACAAAGCGCAGTTTTTTATGACGCAGATAATTTTCTGGATGATGGCCGCAACAGATGGCCACGCTAAAAATTTCAGTATTTCTATTGGGCCACAGGGACGTTATCACCTTACACCAAACTATGATGTGTTGTCGGCATGGCCGGTGATCGGTCATGGGAACAATCAGATATCTTGGCAGAAGTGCAAACTGGCGATGGCCGTACGTGGCAGTAGCAACTATTACCAGATATATCGAATACAACGACGCCACTGGATCAGGCATGGTGAGATAACCGGCCTGAGTAAACAGCAGACAGAGGCGATGATAGAGGAAATCATCGCCAGAACCCCGGGTGTCATTGAACGTGTTAGCGGGCTTCTTCCGGACCAGTTCCCCCAGCAGCTTGCGGAAAGTATTTTTGATGGAATGAGGCAGCAATGCAGGCGCCTGGCTGAGAAATGACAGCCGCAATTTATAGTGTGCATGTTTTCAGAATAGCTGGTGTAAGCGTGAGGATTCAGTATGACTGAAGAACAAAAAAGAATAGAGCGGGCTATTGAGTTGGCTTGTCGTTACGGCGGAACCGATGAAATGCATCATCTGCAATGGGTCGTGGATCAGATGGTAAGAGAACTTGCTGGAGAACGTTATGCACAGATAGTAGCTGATGCCACCAGCGGAGAAGATGGGCCTGATACTTACAAATGGAGTGTTGGGATCGCGCCTTAACAGCTGTCGGTCTGGGGGTGAAAACGTATTCTTCATTCAGCGAATTCCCAGGCTTCACATTAAGACTAAAGCGGCGGCCGCAGTAACGTAAGAGAAAATAAATGGCTATTTTTGTCCTCCAGATAAAAAGAGCGGCCTATCGGCAGAGTATCGAGTCAGATGGCAGCAGTTGCTGGAAAGCCATGGGGTGAAGCAGGCCCGTTTATCTCATCAGGCGTTATACGCCTGGCTGTATCGGCATGATCGAAGCTGGTTTCTGCAATTTAACCGGCAACACCATCAGGGCCATGCTAGAGACAATCTCCGTGTCGATTGGCCAAAGCGGGATCGCATGGTTTGTCGTCAATTACTCCATATCCTCGATCAACATGAGTTGATGCTTGATTCCCCTCGGCTGTCGAGGAACTGGTATCTATCGAAACTTCTATCGGGAGCCATGATTGAGAAAAACTTGCGCTCTATGCCTCTTACTCGCTTGTTTTTTCAACGATATTGTGAAGATATAACAGGTTATCAGATTCGTCGTTTGGCTCTTGCTGCCGGATTGCTGGTGCAGACTGGTAATTCATTGCGCCGATGGCGACTTCTTCGCCTGGCTGGATTGAGTGATGAGCGATTAACCTCGCTGGCTGATGACCTATTGCGAGATGTATTGGGGGCTTGATGCAGGATATCCGTTTTGAAAAGGTATCTGACGATACAACCATTTTGGCAATCGGTTCTCTGTTCCGGCGAGTTAATCACACACAGTGGGGCATCAATCTGGATCTGGCTCCTCAAGCTGAAATCGGGTCGCTGCGGGTTTCGAATCTTCCTGTTTTGGCTCGTAAGCGGGTGTTGAATCCGACACAGAAGCATAAGTCTGCCGGTTTTCGGCTCTCTTTTACCATCGAGAGCTCGGCTACTTGGCAACGCAGATATTTAGGTGATTTCCCTGTTCCCTTGGCCATTCGCGCCATGGATAAACGTCAACACTGCTTCTGTTTTTTGGCAAACAACATACAGATCTATCTTCCCCAACTAGAGCTGGCAAGAGTACTGTTCTTACACGATGGCTATCTTTCACGCTCAGCACTTGAGCCTGATTATCTGAGAAGTGAGTTTTCGATTGAACACCATGGTCCCAACGTAGCCCGGGTGAATGTATTACCCTCCTCTAGCTATCCACTTAAGTCTCTGGATGATTATGAATCGCGACGTTTATTGAGCTGGATCTTGATCGACCCAGATGCCCGAGCCTCTTACGAAAGCATTGGTCGTAGTCAAAAGTTGAATGGCTATGAACAAAGTGGATATCGGCACTGGGATTTCGAGTTTACCCCTCCACCTTTACGCTCCGCTTCTTTTGAGGTTCGAGGGCGATTTGATAAACAAACCCAAAGCATGCTGGTTTACGAGGTAGCCAGTCTAAGAAACGTCCAAGCTGCGATTCCAGACGAAGTAGAGTTTTTCCATCCCAAGTTGCGAGAGTATGTGCATGGAGAGGGGGACGGTGCTGTGCGTTTGGTCGCTGAACGCCCGCCCATCCATTCGGTCCATGATGGGGCTGATGCGAGTGTGAATACTAAACCTGTTTTGTTGCAGGCTCCCTCTGTCGTATTTGAGTTTTCCAAAGCATTCAACACACGCAAAATAGCTGATAAAAAACAGGAGGGAGCTAAGGGTAAGGCTGACGATGAGATTAGCTCCAAGGCATCAGAGGACGTAAGTACTGAAGAGTCAGTTTTTGGGGGGATACTGCCCAGTGCTGAGTGGACTGCAGAGGCGGATGAAACCGATGATCTGCGTCTATATGCCAACAAGTTTGATTGTTTTCAGTCGATGCTTCAGCAGTTGGTGGCAATCCATGGTTGCGTCATTCGCTCCCAGCAACTGCACAAGCTACCTAAGCTCTACCGTTGTAAACGTCATCTGCTTCTGGATGGCAATCCAAGATGCTTGGCGGTTGTTGAGATGGAGTTGCAGGGCCGCACATTCTATATCCTAGAAGTCGATACATCTGATGGTGTTTGTTCTCTATCCACCCTGCTATTACGGCTGAAATCGTCTCTGGATTGGCCCAAGCAGCTTACGCTGTTGGCAGAAGAGTTAACCCAGAAATCACTGCACTGGCCAAGTCAGCGGCTAAAAATGCTCTGCGGCAAGGATGGCTATTCAGGCATTCCTCACCCGCAGACCAAATCAGTGGATAAGGGCAAGTTGCATGAGGAATCGATTGAGCACTGGGCAGCAAGATTTCATAGTTGGATGACTTCAATATAACGTAATAAATAGACTTTATATAAGACGCTCAATGTCTACATTTGAGGCTCCACGTCTTGTTGTTATAGTAAAATTGGTGCATGATTGTCATCAATTTGATTATGGTCATGGCACTATATGGATTACATCACTACATTCTCCTTTTATTTTGTAGCTACGGCACATGATTAGTTCACCCATTAAACGGGTCGAGGACTTGAGCCTTGCCCAGCGAGAGCGACTGGCTTACATCGACTTCCTGCTCTACTTCTTCGGTGATATTGGTCGCCCAGATCTGATTGAGCGCTTCGGTGTGGCTCCGGCAGGGGCAACGCGCGATCTGGCTCTGTACCGGGAAATCGCACCGCAGAACATTGAATTCGATGGTAGCAACAAGATCTACCGCATCGGCAAGGCATTTTCTCCGATTTTCGAGCATGCAATGCAGCGTGTTTTGTCGGCACTTGCTCTTGGGTTTGGTGATGGCGTGAACGTCGATTCGCAGCCGATGCTGCCATGCGAGTCTCCTGTGGCTCTGAGCTGCCCACAGATGGATGTGCTGGCTCCGATCTGCCGGGCCATCCATGCCAAGCGGCCAGTAGCCATCCGCTACCACTCAATGAGCAGCGGCGAGACCGAGCGGATCATTGTGCCCTTCGCGCTGGTCGATACCGGCCTGCGCTGGCACGTCCGAGCTTTTGATCGCAAGAGTGGCGAATTCCGCGACTTCGTTGTCACCCGCATCGAAGCGCCGATCCTGCTTGATGAAGAACCTAAGGCTAACGAGCGTCCGGACAACGACATTCAGTGGACGCGGATCGTGGAGTTGGACTTAGTGCCTCATCCGCGTTTTGAACGTCCAGAGGTCATCAAGATGGACTACGGGATGGTTGGTGGTTCGATACGAATGCGAGTACGGGCTGCTGTTGCGGGCTACATGCTGCTGCGCTGGAACGTTGATGCCTCACCCGATCACAGTCTTAAAGAAGAACAGTACCGCCTCTGGCTCAGCGATTCGCTGGCTTTGTACGGCGTTGAGAACGCAAAGTTGGCACCCGGCTATCACGCGCCTAATGGAAGGACATAAAGAAGATGAACAACGTATTTGGCTTCCGTGATCAGCTCATCAGTTTACGACCGTCATCGTGGCGCATGTGTGTAAATATCCGATAAGCTTGGCGAACGGAGCCTACATTATAAATGATGTTCGCTTACTTTCGAACCCATTAGTAAATGGCTTTATTTTTTAAATCTGGCATTGGCTGATACATCCCACAAACCTGCTAATGCGCTCGCAAACATCTGTCCATTCATACTGAAAACGATCAAGTTGAACAATTCTCTCTGCACTGAAATAAGCTCAATGTCGGACTGACAGAGAGTCTCATCTACTATAACTCGAATCTGAGCATTTTCTGGTAAGAAGGGTTTGATACCGAGTGTTCTGATATTGCTAATCACGTGAAAGTATTCGCCATCCATATACCCAATTGGTGGGTGGTGCCTATTCCGGCCGATCGTGAACGGTCATTCCGGTTCAACGTGAACACCGATTCTGGTTCAACGTGAACGCTCATTCCGGCCCAAGCTGAACACTTTTGCCCCATTTTCCGGAATGGGTGTTCATGATGCCGGAACAGCTGTTCACGTTGTCCGGAATCTGTCTTAACGCATTGAATTAAAAACCTTTGGTAGTCTCTCCCCTTTGCCGGGAAGAGACCATGTCCGCCAAGAGGATTGCAATGCGTAAAATTCGTGATGTTCTGCGACTACGGCTACAGGCCGGGCTCTCCTTCCGCCAGATCAGCCTCAGCACCAAGGTCAGCGTCGGCGCCATCCAGAAGCTGCTCAAAACCGCCGAGCAGTTGCAGCTGGCCTGGCCGCTGCCGGACGGGCTGGATGACACCCAACTGGCCCGGCTGTTCTATCCCGCTGCCGACACCCGCGGCAGTTCCCGCTTCCAGCTCCCGGACTGGCCCACGGTGCATCAGGAGCTCAAGCGCAAGGGCATGTCGATGCAACTGCTGTGGCAGGAATACACCGAGCGTTACCCCAACCGCTGCTACAGCTACTCCCAGTTCTGCGAGCGCTACCGGGGCTGGTGCCAGCTGCAGAAGCGCTCCATGCGCCAGCAGCACAAGGCCGGCGAGAAGTGCTTTATCGACTACTGTGGCCCCACCGTGCCCATCGTCTCAGGCTCGACCGGCGAGATCCGCCAGGCTCAGATCTTTGTCGCGGTGCTTGGCGCCTCCAACTACACCTATGCCGAAGCCACCCTGACCCAATCGCTACCGGATTGGCTGCACAGCCACGTCCGCGCCTTTGAATTCTTCGGCGGGACGCCGGCCCTGCTGGTGCCAGACAACCTCAAGAGCGGGGTGAACAAGGCCTGCCGTTATGAGCCGGAGCTCAATCCCAGCTACCAGCAGCTGGCCGCCCATTACCAGCTGGCGGTGATGCCGGCGCGTCCTTACAAACCCAAGGACAAAGCCAAGGCGGAGGTTGGGGTTCAGGTGGTCGAACGCTGGATCCTGGCGCGGTTACGCCATCACACCTTCTTCTCGCTGGCGGAGCTGAACCAGTGTCTCCGCGCGCTACTCACCGAGCTCAATGAGCGCCCGTTCAAGCAGCTACCGGGCAACCGCCGTCAGGCTTTCGAGCAGCTGGACCAGCCCGCGCTCACGCCGCTGCCACAGCAGCCTTACCGTTACGTGGCGATCAAGTCGGTCAAGGTCAACATCGACTACCACGTACAGTTCGAGCAGCACCACTACTCGGCACCCCATCAGTACGTCGGCGAGACGCTGGAACTGCATGCCGGCGACCAGCTGGTGCAGCTCTACTTCCGCCAGCAGCTGGTGGCCAGCCATCCGCGCAAGCACCAGCCCGGCACCACCACCCTGGCGGCGCACATGCCGGTGCGCCACAGCAAGCAGCAGGCCTGGACCCCGGGCCGACTCAAGCAGTGGGCGCAGGATATCGGCCCCGACACCCTGCGCTGGGTGAGCGACCGGCTGGCCGAGAAAGCGCATCCGGAACAGGCCTACCGGCTCTGTCTGGGACTGCTCAACCTCACCCGCAGCTACCCGCCAGAGCGGGTGAACGGCTGCTGCCAACTCGCCAACCGCGAGGGGTTAAGCCGTCTTAAGCAGCTCAAATCGGTACTCGCCAGCAACCGTGACCAACTGCCTGAGCAACCGAGCTTCACCTTGGAGCTCCCCCAAAGCCACGACAACATCCGTGGCCCCAACCACTTCCACTAAGCGGAGAACAGCATGAGCCAACAGACCCTCAACCGCCTGCGCGAGCTCAGACTCGGCGGCATGGTCGCTGCCCTGCAGCAGCAACAAGAACAGGTCGCGACCTACGACGGCCTGTCGTTTATCGAACGGCTGGGACTCTTGGTCGAGCAAGAACATCTGGCGCGCGAGCAACGCAAACAGGCGCGGCTGGTGCGCCACGCTCGCCTCAAGCTGAGCGCCACCACCCAAGAGATCGACTACCAGCACCCGCGCAACATCGACCGAGCCCAGATCGCCCGGCTGGCCCAGGGCGACTGGCTGCAACGCGGGCAGAACCTGCTGATCACCGGCCCCTGCGGCAGCGGCAAGACCTATCTGGCCTGCGCCTTGGGCTATCAGGCCTGTCTGCAGGGCTACGGCACCCACTACCACCGCCTGTCACGGCTGCTGCAGAGCCTGACCCAGGCCAAGGCCGACGGTAGCTACGGCCGGCTATTGGCCCAGTTGGCCAAGGTCGAGCTGCTGATCCTCGATGACTGGGGGCTGGAGCCGCTGCTACCCGCCCAGCGCCACGATCTGCTGGAGATCATGGACGACCGTCACGGCCGCCATTCGACCGTGGTGATCAGCCAGCTGCCGACCGACCAGTGGTACGCCAGCATCGGTGACAGCACCCTCGCTGAAGCGATCCTCGATCGGCTCATGCACAACGCCCACCGGCTGCAACTGAAGGGCGAATCGATGCGCAAACAACGATCGCCATTGACCCAAGATGAACAGCCGCGCTAAAAAGCCGGCAAGGGAAATGCGCTAAGACGAGCGGTGTTCACGTTGGCCGGAATCACTGTTCAACTTCGCCGGAATACGCAGGTGGGCCATAATGAATTCAAGAAGAATGTCATGGGGGATGGAAGAAAAGCTGTTCGATCGATATCGCAAACTGGTCAAGACGTGACGATAGTCAACGGATAGTTCAGGTGAAAGAATCAGCTGATCTACGCGAACTGTCATTACCTTGTGATTATTAGCCATGGGCACAACCTCGAATATTAACAATGCAGCCATATTACTAACTGAGGGGCGTGCTGTGTTTTCTCTAATTTCGGTATTTCCGCAATTAGAGAAAAAAATTCCAAGCGCCAGGTATGGAAGGCGTATCAGCGCGTTAAATCAAATCGAGGTGCGGCCGGTGTAGATGGCCAGACGATTCAGCCGTCATTCCGCACCTAATTTCGAGAATACTTTATGTGACGAATGTCACGTGACCGAGAGGCCGATAAATAACTTCCTGACACCAATGGTGTCTTGCATTAGTGTTGCTCGGTTAAGTTGCCAAGGTATGGCCAGATCACAGATGTCTTAACCATCATCGGCATACCTACCGCAGGCTGGAGCCAAACGGTGAGAATCGCGGAACCTAGCAAACTTCGTCAAACGTGTAGCGAACGTCGCCGAAAAAAATCCAGAATCAGGTGCGGAAAGTCGGATTCAGGACTTTGATCGAGACTTAAGTAAGAACCTCTATCTAATTTGGAATCGGATGTCGTCCGGCAGCTATTTCCCACTGTCCGTCAAAGCAGTTCCAATTCCGAAGAAAAGTGGAGGAGAAAGATTGCTCGGGGTACCCACGGTTAGCGATCGTATAGCGCAAACTGTGGTTACTATGACGCTGGAACCTATCCTGGAACCTGTCTTTCATGTGGACTCGTACGGGTATCGGCGCGGGAAATCCCCGCATGATGCGCTTGCGATCACGCGAAAGCGGTGCTGGGAAAGGGACTGGGTGCTGGAGTATGACATCCGTGGCTTGTTTGATCATATTGATCATGAGCTATTGCTCAAGGCCCTTGACCACCATTGCTCTGAATCCTGGGTGCTGCTGTATGTGAGGCGCTGGCTAACGGCACCGATGCAGACGAAAGATGGTAAGCAGGAACGACGGAACGTTGGCACACCACAAGGTGGCCCGTTATCGCCAGTTCTGGCAAACCTGTTTCTGCATTATGCATTGGATCGTTGGCTGACCGTTCGTCATCCGGATATCCCATTCTGCCGATATGCAGATGACGGAATACTGCGTTGTCGAAGTGAGCGTGAGGCTCAGTATCTGCATTCCCAGCTAGATATGCGTGAGGTGGACCCAATAGCTATTCACAGAGATGCCCAACAAACGAGTATACTGGCCTGTGTTTGTCCAGGCTGCTCGGATAAATCACCATCAGCTCCTTGCTAAGGCCAGGCTCACTCACGGGAATAGCCACCAGACTTCCATTTTGGACCTCCTCCCGTACAGAACTTTCAAGCACCAACGATGCGCCAAGTCCGACCTTAACCGCTTGCTTGACGGCTTCGGTGCTACCCAGCTGCATAGATACCGTCGGAAATGGCCCATGCTCACCGAAGTAGGTCGCCAAAAGCCGGCCAGTGCCGGTGCCGGGTTCGCCGCCGATCAGAGCCATGTTAGACAGCGTATCGCGGTCGATATCGGTTCGACGGGCTAACGGGTGACCAGGCGGAACGATTAGAACAACGGGCTCGTTACGCCACGCCTGAGCATGGAATCCGGGTAGATCATGCCACCACTCCATAATCGCCACGTCCAGCTCACCGTCCGATAAATGCCGTGCAATAGTCGGATTGGAATCTATTACCACATCCACCTCGGGCCCTACGCCCAGCTCCTTGTAACGACGGATGTAGGGCTGGAGCATATAAATCCCAATATTGGAGCTCGCCCCAACGCGAAGTCGAGCCTCCATAATGGAAGATCTCGCCTGCTCCTCCAGCCGGAGCAGACTTCGGGCAAAAGGCAACAAGGTTAAGGCAGCCCGGGTTGGCTCACAGCCAGAGCGCCCCCTGTGGACCAATAAAACGCCAAGTTGGTTTTCGAGTTTTTGAAGGTGCTGGGACAGTGTGGGTTGTGCGATGTCCAACTGGCGGGCTGCGGCCTGAAACCCGTTGTGGTCCAGCACCGCCACGAAACTCTTCAGCCAGACAAGATTCAGCATGGGCCGCTCTCGCGGCCACTGGGATCATTGATCGCATCACCCGGCCGCTCACCCCGAAGCACTTGCAGAATGTTCCGAGCAGCGCGTTGCTCGATAGCCAGACGCACCTGGCTGACTGCCGATCCGATGTGAGCAGTAAACAGCGTGTTGGGGTGGGCCCTGAGCCCCTGGGCGATCTCCCTCGGACGATCTTCTCTCGCCCAATCTTCCATCTCAAACACATCAGCGGCGTACCCCCCCAACTGACCGGATTGAAGCGCTTGCAGAACACTACCCTCATCCACCACAGATCCACGGCAGGGATTGATAAGGAATGCGCCCGGTTTCATTCCTGTTAGCGTTTCGCGATTAATGGTGTGGAGGGTTTGCTCATTGAGCGCCAGTGCCAGGATCACAATATCTGACTGGGCCAGCAGCATCTTGAGGGGAGTATGGGACAAACCCAGTGCCTGCTCATGCTGCACGGGTAAACGTTCCGGCTGGGAATAGATTAAATCCGCTCCCCATCCGTTCAGGCGCTGCGCCACCGCTTGGCCGATGGCCCCCATACCCACAATACCAATCCGTGAGCCTTCGATCCCCTGCCCATAGAAGCGTGGTGTCCAGCCAGTAAATTCACCGGATCGAACGAAGTGGTCCGCCGCCTTGACTTGTCGGGTGAGACTGATCGTCAGCCCGACCGTTAGCTCTGCAGTAGGCACGGTTAGCAAATCCGGTACAAATGTCAGCCAAACCCCATGACGCGTGCAGGCATCCACATCAAAGTTGTCATAGCCTTTCAGGGCTGCACCAATCACCTTCAAGCGCGGACACCCCTGTAGGAACTCCACTCCAACTCGGTCTGGCATGAACGCCATCATCGCATCAGCGTCTGCAACGCGCGCAGCCACTTCCTCCTGGGGCAACGTGGCGCCGGATTGGTTGGTGACCAGCTCGCAATCTTGGGCAAGTTCATCCAGAACACTGTCATGGATCTTATGGGTTATCACAACCTTGGGTTTCATCGACGGTCCTTATTTGAATTTCTTACGAAGGCGGCCACTGAGACTGTCCACGACGGTGACCATCAACAAGATGACAATGAGAATGGCGCTGACTTCCTGATACTGCATGATTCTCAGCGAGCCCATCAATTCGAAGCCAATACCACCGGCACCCACCATGCCCATTACGGTCGAGGCACGGAAATTGTATTCCCAGCGATAAATGGACACGTCCGCGAATTGAGGAAGTACTTGTGGCAGCACGGCGTGATAGAGCACCTGCAAGCGAGTAGCGCCGGCAGCATCGGCCGCTTCCACTGGCGCCTCATCTACATGCTCAATCGCTTCGGCAAAAAACTTTCCAACCATGCCAATGGAGTGAAGACCGAGCGCCAGTACGCCAGGCAACGCCCCAAAACCAACAGCAGCCACGAAGATGATGCCCATGATCAGTTCCGGGACTGAACGCAAACCGTTTAAAAGGGTTCGAGTTACTTGGAACACCACCGGATGTGGAGAGGTGTTGCGCGCAGCCAGGAATGCCAGTGGCACAGACAAGGTTACTGCAATGGCAGTACCGGCAATGCTCATCGCAAGCGTGTCGATTAACGGCGACACCCAGCTGGCCACATTGGTGAAGTCAGGTGGAAGAGATTCGCCAATGAGTGTGCCTATGGCTGGCACGCCATTGGCAAGTGTATTGAAATTGAGCAGCCCTACGTGCCAACTTGCGACAAAAATGATGAGCAGCACTAACAGCGACTGTCCGAGTTTTTTCCGCCAGCCTTTCGCGTGCTCATCCAGCACGGAGGCCGACGGGGCCGGCGACAGAGTCGCCGGTTCCGTCGTTGTATAGTTCATGGGGCACTCCTCACATTTTTGCGAAATCAAGATTGAGCAGGCCACCCATAGCGCGGATGACATCGTAATCTTCGTCGGTAATTGCCGCGAATCCCTCAGCCTTCAGGTTGTCGAGAATCTCCGGGTCATCGATCTGCAGAAAGGCTTTCTGAATGTTGCTCTTCAGCTCAGGGGCCAGGTTCGAACGCATGGCCCAGGGGTATTGAGGAAAGTCACCGCTGTAGCCCAGCACTTTGACCTTGCTCCGATCAATCAAACCGCGGTCCATCACATGCTCGAAGATAACTTCGGACAACCCTCCGGCGTCGGCATTGCCATTGGCGACGTTAACCGCAACAGCGTCATGGCTACCGACGAAATGAGCCTCATAGTCCTTTCCGGCTTCGAGCTCTGCCTTCTCAAGGAGTACGGTCTTGGGGATCAGGTGGCTGGAAGTGGATGCGCGGTCACCGTAGGCCATTTTCTTGCCTTTGATATCCGCGAAGGAGCCAACGCCAGAGTCCGCATTGGCAATAATGATGGAGCGATAAGTCGGCTTCCCGTCTACCACCATGGCGGCAAAGGGTTCAATGTCACTCTTACTCTTGGCCATCACATAGGACAACGGACCAAAGTAAGCCAGGTCAATTCGGCCAAAACGCATGGCTTCGATCATGGAGGAGTAATCGGTGGTAACAATCAGTTCTACTTCCTTACCAAGAGTGGTTTCCAGGTAATCCTTCAAAGGTTGGTTTCGCTTGATCAGTTCTGACGCGTTCTCATCCGGCAGCAAGGCAACTTTCAAAAGATCAGGGTCTGTATCTGCGGCATGGGCTGACCAATGGATGCCGAGCATCATTATCAGAGCCAGCAAAGAGTGAATCATTGTCTTCATTGTGCTATCTCCAGTACGTCTGTCGTTATCGGGGTGGTCTTAGGTTTATGGATGGCTGGTTTGCCTTCCGCAGCTACCACGCTGGGTGACCGGTGGTAAATCTCGTCCAGGTGTTTCGATTTCAGGTTTTCAGGAGCATCGTCAAAAACGATATGAGCGTTCGAAAGGCCGATGATCCGGTCTGCAAAACGCTGGGCGTATTCCAATTGGTGCAAGGAAATAACCGCGGTGATTCCATCTTCCTGACAAATATCGCGCAGTAGGCCGAGTACCTTTTCAGAAGTGGCCGGATCCAGGCTGGCAACGGGCTCATCGGCAAGAATCATGGATGGTTGCTGCACCAATGCTCTGGCGATTCCAACCCGCTGCTGCTGGCCGCCGGACAACTGATCTACTCGGGAAAGCGCTTTGTCAGCCAGACCTACGCGGTCGAGGCATTGCAGAGCCAACTCCAGGTCCTGCCGGGGCAGGGGAAGCAGGCTTCGCCAAGTACCGTGATACGCAAGTCTGCCTGTCAGCACATTCTGTAACGCGGTGTATCGTTCGATCAGCTGGTGATGCTGGAACACCATGGCGGTGCGGCTGCGGTGCTGTCGCAGGATTCTACGGTTGGTCAGTTCACCAAACTCGCCAGACACAACCTTCCCGGTTGTGGGCTTAACCAGGTGATTCAGTGAACGAAGCAGAGTGGATTTACCCGCGCCTGAAAGTCCCAGTAGCACGGTGAATTCGCCCTTGTGAAAGTGAACGTTGGTGGGTTTGAGCGCGAGGACGTTTCCCGGGTAGGTTACGCCCATACTCTCGACTCGAAGCATCACATTGGTTGATTGAGTTGGCGCCACAGGATCACCTTTTGCAATAAATAAGCTCGCCGTATTGCGAGTTACAATTGAACGGTAAAGCTGAGAGATGACACTGTCGTGTCACTGACGTGACAGGTTGATGAAGTGCTTTTGGTTCGCAAGGATTTTCCGAAGGGCTCTGTGAAATACATGGAGCTCAGCCAAAGTGGAACCCGACATTCCGCACCCGCTTCATGAATAAATCTGCCGGTATCGAGGGCCGAGAACGTCGATGATGGTCTCCTGAACGGTGTTGATGTCGGTCACTTGGGCTGGTTCGCCCCCCAGGCTGTACTCGTGGATCCCGCCAAAGCACAGGAAGATCCAGCGGGCGGTTGGCTTCTGCGTCGGTTTCTTCTTCATGTCCGGCACGCTGCGGCCTTGGGCAACCAGCCCTTTGCGGATACGGTGCTCCAGCGCGGCGTAAATCATCAGGCTGCAGGTCATCACCATCAACAGGGCTTCAATGCGCTCCGGCTTTTTCAGATAGAGCGATGAGGTCAGGAACTCGGGGCTTTTGAGGAAACGAAAGCCGCGCTCAACCGTTTGCTGTGCCTTGTAGGTGGCCAGCAGTTCGGCCATGGTCAGGGTGCCGCTCAGGTCGTTGGTGGCCAGGATGAACACGCCCGTCTGGGCGTTGGCCTCCTCCACCCGTTCCAGGCAGGTAGCGGCCTGACCCTCGATGCGGTACTGATAGCTGTCGGGTTGCTGGCCGCTTTTGGGTCTGCCGGCGCTGGCGTAAACGGGCTCCGTCAGCACGTGGCCTTGCACAATCTCCAGTAGTTTCAGCCCGTTGGCAAAGCGCGCCAGCTCCGCTTCGGCATCGGCCTGACAGGCAAAGCGCCGCGCGCACAGTTTGGTGAACGCCTTGAGCTCGCGGGTGCTGTCGCCCAGCAGGTGCTTGGCCAGCGTTTTCTGCTCGGCATGGTTGGCCTTTTCGCTGCGCACCAGCAGCCAGCGCTGCGGCACATCCGCGTAGTCGGCATCCAGCCAGCGCCCCTGGTAGCCATCGCCCAGCGCGGTCAGCGGCGCCTCACCAATGGCTGCCACAGCATTCCGTGCTTCCGTCAGGGTGCGCGGCACGCGGGTGATGAACAGCTGGCGCTGATGATGCAACAGGTGCAGGGTCTCGGCGCAGTACAGCGCTGCATCACCGACCAGATAGCGGCTCTCCTGCGCGGACTTGAGGCTGCGCAGGTGGCGATTAACCGTCTCGCGAAAGGCGCTGTTATCGTTGCTGTTGCCACTGAGCGCTTGCAGGTACACCGGCAAGCCGGCCTGATTCTCACAGATCAGCTCCAGGATCACCTGATTGAGCTCTGGCCGATGGTCACGGCTGTATCCCCGCACCAGTTGCAGCCGGCCGGTCTGTTCGCCATCGGCGCAGTCATAGGCGCCATCGACGTGAAAGCTGGTGATATCAAGATGCACCGCCGTGGGCTTGAGCCCCAGCTTGGCGACCACTTGCTCGGCCATCACCTGATAAAGCGTCGACACATCGGCCGCAAACAGCGCATCCAGACAGCGCCCGAGCACATCATCATTAAGGTCATCGGCGCAGAGCCCGGGGCCGATCAATCGCTCGACCGGCTTGTTGGCGAAGAACTGCGGGAACATGCAGAGGTCTTAGCGTACGATTTTTTCCGTTTCGTGAGCTGACCCCTACCTGAACAAGAACTGGCAGATCTTCGGCGAAGCTCTTTACGAAGTTTATGGGAGTGACGTCTCAGATAGCCCGATATCCCAGAATGATTATGAAGCGGAGATTGGTGTTGGGTTCATTTATGTTTTTTGATGCGCCTTAATAGAATGATGGTACCAATTCAGCCGAAGGCGAAACTGGAAATGAATACAACGGCAAAGCAGGCCGTCAGCCTGCTTTGCGTCTGCGTGAAGATAGGAATTAGTCCCCCTGCCCTCCAGCAGCGCCATGCACGCCCTCTATATAGCGAATGTAATTGACGTAGTCAGCGACAAAGGCACGCCCCTTATCGACGCTTTGATCAGCCATGGCCCTTGCACGCTGAGCCTCATTATAACGCTCACGAATACCGTTCTCGATCTTGCGGGTTATATTTGCCACGAGGGGATCAATTTGCCCGTTTTTCAACGCCGCATCCGCCGCCATTAAACCCGGATCAATCTGTCCGGAAGGCTTGATGCCGGTAAAGGGTTCGCCTTCGGAGGCACGATGAACCTTAACGAGCGTCGAGAACAGATGCTGATCGGCAATGTTTTTCGCAGTTTCGCTTTGCCCGCGGACTTGGAGCACATCGGCGAATACCCTTTTGATTTCGGCCTCATCCTTTGCCGGCACCCATTTGAGCAAGGGCTTAACATTGCCTGACTCCAGTGCCGCACGGGCTTCGGTAATCGCGGGACCGTCCAGAGCATCACAATGAGCTTGGGCGCTGGCGGCAAACATCAGGCTGAAGATTGCTGCGGCCACTGCGGGAACAGCGGTTTTGCGTAATTTGGTTTTCATACATGACCTCTTCATATTGCGTTGAGCTTCACGAGCACCGGGTTTGGTGGCGCTTCGCAATCAGAGTACGGAAGGGAGGCCAAAGAATCGTTCGCAAGTACGAAACCGAACCGATGCCATGGTTTAGAAATAAAAACCTACAATTCAGCTGTTTAGAGGTTTCAGTATCGGGTGAGAGCGTACTCGAACGCCGGGTAGCCAGGTTCAGGATCGTGGCTAGGGTCGGATATCGCCCTGCAGGGCTCGTCGGCGATATTCACTGGGGGTAAATCCTGTCTCTTTCTTGAAAGCAGTGTTGAATACGGACTTCGAGTTGAAGCCAGAGTCATACATAGTTTGCAGAATATTTGCCTGATTGGCTGCATCGGCCAGGCGCGATTTCGCCTCGTCGATGCGATAGCGACTGACGAACTCAAAGAAATTGCAGCCAAAGCCTTGGTTAATGGCCCGTGAAACCTCTCTTGAAGGGGCGCCCAATTTCCGTGAAAGTTGTTCCAGGGTCAGGTTGGGGTGCAAGTGGGGCTTTTCCTGGTGCATTAACTGTTGGAGCCTGACCTTTAAAGTTTGATCAAACTGCGGCGTGGGCTCTTCTTCCAGCAAGGCGACCTGGTCTGCTGCCAATCCAGAGAAAACAACGGGTTGGCGAAGAGAGTTTATCATCAGAAAATTGATGAAAATGAAGCCCGTTACAGCGCCAGCGCCGGCCACCCACTCGGTTCCGGGCACGCTTCTAAACACATGCGCTGTAAGGCAGTACATCATGCTCACGGTCCAAGCCACTGCATAGCCGATCAGAAGCGTCCGTAACCACGCAAGTTGTTTGTTTTCAATACTCGAGAAAATCTGTCGAATACCAAGGCCGAAACGGTTAATCGCACGAATAGTCGCGTACAGGTAGCCCAGAAAGACCGCGTGAATAGCGACTGCAAGAAGGGGAGAGGTAAGTACGCCCGGGTGGTCCCGTTCAAGCAGAATCTGAACTTTGGTCTCGCTTGGCTGTAAATAATATTCAATCAGAAAAATTGCGCCGACCACCCAGAAGAGCAACGTGTGCACGAGATGCTTCCCGCTTAACTGGAAATTCTGATACATCAGCGATTGCGCATATAGATAGAGCGTGCCGGCTTGTAGAAGTCCGATGAGTGTTCCGAGGTAGGCGAAGTTTGGGTACTGGAGCGCAAGCCCGCTGCCATAGAGGAAGATCTCTCCCAGCCCGGCGGCGAAGAACACCAGAGTGGCAACCAGGAGTCGGTTAGATATGAGCCCACTGTTGGATGGAAGTAGGAGAAAAACGGCAAGAGCCAGCGATTGAATGATGCTCGTCAGCAGCACAATGTCGGTGAGTGTCAGATACATGCCAGATTCAGCTCCGCTTCAAAACCATCCTGCCGTCCTGTTGCCGGCGATCTGAGATGCAGGGTCATGCCGGCACCTTTAGCAATCGCATCGGCAATCGCGAGGCCCAGGCCAGAACCTGCAGCGTCCGTTTTGGCGCGTGCAAACCGGTTTCTTAAAAGAGCGAGCTGTTCCGGTGGCACTCTTGCACCGCCATTGCAGACCCTTAAAACCCCATTATCGTTCAGGTTGATCTTCACCGGCTCGCTACGGGAACCATGCTTAAGGGCATTCTCGATCAGGTTACGCACCAGGATGGCGAAGGCATCGGGATCAAGAAAGGAGTTCACTTCGCGCTCCGGCAGGGATAAAACAACTCGCCCGGGTGCCTGGGCCTCAAAATCCCGGGCAATCATCGCGAGGATGGGCACAAGATCCTGCTGGCTTTGTGAGAGTGCACCGCCACCTTCTGCTTTTGCCAACTCGAGCAGTTTTCCGGACAGCACCGAGAGACTGCGTAACGCTTCTTCAATTTCTGCAACATCATTCTTGAGATAATCATCGGGCATTCTGGTTTTCAGTCGCTGCACTTTGGCAAGCGCTGTTGCCAGGGGAGTTCGCAATTCATGGGCACTGTTGGCGGTAAAGCTGCGTTCTGATTCGAGAGCACGATGCAAACGCTCAAGCAGCCGGTTGATGGCACCGGCGATTGGTTCAAATTCACGGGGTAACTGCTCTTCTACAACAGGGGACAGATCTCCCGCGCCGCGGGATTCAATGTCTTGCTGAAAATCGACCACCTTACGAAGGGAAAGCCGGACAATCCACCAGACACCCAACAGGCTGACCGGAATCAGCACCAGTAAAGGCAACAGTAAGGCTAATCCCGCCTCCAGAGCGGATTCACGCCGGTGCGCCAAGGGTTCGGCCACTTCAAGATAGATGGTATTGCTGACTGCAGATACGCCATATAGCCGGTGGGTCAGAGTATCTGAAAACCCTTCCGCGGGGGTCCTGCTAAACACGCCAGGGTCGGCATCGTGGGACTGGAGCAGAATATTTCCAGCTTCGTCCCGTACCAGATAGGTCAGGTATTCGTCATGGTCTTTCAGGGCTGGGGCCTTTTGATTGCCCGCGCCGTTCTCACGGTTCAGGATGTCGGTGACCGCCAGTGGCAGTATGCGCTGGGCGGTTTCTTCCAGGGCACTGTCGAAGACCTCGTTCATTTCATGCTGTGCCACCAGTCCCGAAGCGGTCACGCCCAACAGCCAGAGTAGGGTGACACCGAGTGTCAGGCCGATACCGAGTGTTTTTTGCAGGCTGGTTCTAGTGGTCATGTGTTTCCAGGCGATAGCCCATTCCCCTGACGGTTACGATAGCGTCCCGCCCCAGCTTTTTACGCAGACGGCTGACATAAACTTCGATGGTGTTACTTTCGATTTCGGCCCCGAAAGCGTATAGACGATCCTCCAGTTGCGATCGCGATAACAGCATTCCGGGTCGCTGGATAAAGCCCTCAAACAATGCCCACTCCCGTGCCGTAAGTTCTACCGGCAGGCCGTTGCGACTGATGCGGTGATCGCCAAGATCAATCATCAGCTCGCCCACTTGTATGATCGGGCTTGGATTGCCGCGATATCGGCGAGCCGCCGCGGCCACGCGGGCCGACAACTCCGAAAGATCAAAGGGTTTGACCAGGTAGTCGTCAGCACCGGCATTCAATCCTTCAATCCGGTCAGACACCTGATCCCTGGCGGTCAGAATGATCACCGGTGTTGTTATTCCGGTAGCCCGGATCGTTCGCAAAAAGCCGAAGCCATGGCCGTCGGGCAGCATCAGGTCCAGCAGAATCAGGTCGTAGGCTGTGGTCCTGATACTCGCCTCAGCAAAGCGCAGAGTTTGCACCCAGTCCACGGCGTGGCCGTCGTCCGCAATCTGATCCCGGACCGCCTCGCCCAATCCCGCCGTATCCTCCACCAAAAGAACCCGCATTGTTCACCTCTGACCCAGCCCTGAAATCAAGATACTACAGCTCGAACCTGAACAACAGCCTGAATGGTCAATAACGCTTCGATCTCTCTTCACCGACCTTCAGCTGGCTGTCAGGTTTGGGCGCTAGCCTTCGGGGGAATATTCCAGGTACCGATCGCAGGAGATGTGATGATGCGGATGATTTTTCCTTTCGTTGTGTTGGTTTTGGGCCTATGGGCCTGGAACCTCTTTGCAGGTCCTGGGGCCGGTTCTCCCTGGGCAGTCTATGACCAGAGCCTGCTGCTCAGTGGGCTGTTATCCATTGCTCTGATGTCACTGACCATGATGCTGGCACTGCGCCCAGCCTGGTTGGAGAGACCGCTGGGCGGGTTGGATCAGATCTATCGCACCCACAAATGGGCGGGCATTCTGGCAGTGGTATTCGCGGCAGCTCATTGGCTGATTGAAATGGGTGACGATGTTATAGAGTCGATTTTCGGAAAGGCCGGCAGGCTGCACGATCAGGATTATTCCGGGTTCATCGACACCATGCGCGATGCTGCGGAAGAGGTAGGGGAGTTCGCCGTCTATCTGCTGTTCGCCATGCTGTTGATCACTTTGTGGCGCAAGTTTCCCTACAAATACTGGCGTTATTTGCATCGCGGCATGCCGGTGCTTTATCTGTTGCTCGCTTTCCACGCGGCGTGGCTGACTCCGCTGCAATGGTGGCAGCAGCCAATCGGACTACTGATGGCCATTTTGCTCTTTGGCGGGAGCATCGCCAGCGGGCTATCTCTGACCGGCAGAGTTGGTCGTCGTCGCCAGGTTCGCGGCATGGTCACCGCGATCAAAACACCAGACCGGGACGTCACCGAAGTTACCTGCCACATGGGGCCGGCATGGCCCGGTCACCGTGCGGGGCAATTCGCCTTTGTGACCTTCGACCGGATTGAGGGTGCGCACCCGTTCACCATCGCCAGTGCGGATCGGGAAAATGGCACTGTTACCTTCCTCATCAAATCCCTCGGAGACTTTACCCGCAATCTGAGCCAGAAAATCAGCGTGGGGCAAACTGTAAATATAGAAGGCCCTTACGGCTGTTTTAACTTCGATCGCCGCAACCGCAAATCCCACCAGATCTGGATAGCCGGTGGCATCGGGATCACGCCGTTTCTGGCCTGGCTCGAAGCTCTAAGCAGCGCCACCGACGCCACCGTGCCTGAAGCCGATCTGCATTACTGCACGCGCAACGCCGGCCAGGATCCCATGGTGGATCGACTTCGGGCGCTTTGCGATGGCTTTCCCGGAATACACCTCGAGATTCATGACAGCAGCAAGGGGCAGAGGTTGTCTGCCGAGACGTTGTCTACCAACGGACGCTCGGCAGCAGGCGCAGAGGTCTGGTTCTGCGGCCCGGCAGGGCTGGGGGAAGCCATTAGAAACGGCTTGCGGGCAGCACCCTTCCGCCTGACTCGCTTCCATAAAGAAGCTTTTCAGTTCCGCTGAAATGGCCTCGTTTGTTCAGGTCGTTGTCAGGTTAGCGCCTTAGAGTGGATTTAACACAACCAGCAGGAGAGACACCATGAAGACCAAACCCATTATTCTGAGCCTGTCTTTGTTACTTCTGAGCGGCACCGCACTGGCCGATGACGACTGCGATGATCCGGTGGCGAGTTGGCAGCCCCGTGAAAATCTGCGTGAAAAGCTGGAAGCCGAAGGCTGGACAGTTCACCGAATAAAGGTTGACGACGGTTGTTATGAAGTCCGGGGCCTCGATGCCGATGGGATCAGGGCAGAAGCCTCTTTCGCGCCCGCTTCATTGACCATGATGAAATGGGAGCGTGAAGACAGTGACGATGAGGAGAGGGACCGCGGCAACAGGAAAAATGGACAGGACAATCCCAAAAGTCAGGCGCCACGCAACGGCATCGTCAAGGGGCGTCCCACGGTTACCGTTGAGTAACTGAGCGAATTTGCCCTGTTCCTTTAACGTTCATCAGGTTTTTGGAGACCATTTATGAAAACGTTTGTTCTCACTTGCAGCCTTTTCGCCGCCTTGGCTTTACCGGTATTCGCCCAGGCCCGTGACGTGACCTTCACTACGGAACTACAGAATTACGGCGGCGATGGAGCCTATCTGGCGCTGTATCTTACCGATGCCGCCGGAGAGTATCAGGGTACCCTTTGGGTTTCCGGGAAGAAATCTAAATACTACAAACACCTGGGAGGCTGGGCCCGGGGCAGTGGGCTTGATCCTGCAGAGTATGACGGCTTGACTGGCGCCAGTGTTACCAGTGGCCGCACGCTGAAAGTGACTGTGAACCTCGATGATTCGCTGATCGACAACGGCTATGAGGTTCGAGTCGACTCTGCTGTTGAAGATATGCGCGATATCAGAGCCGATGTGATAGCCCCCCTGACCACCGAAGGGTCCGGAAAGCCGGTTTCAGGACGTGGTTACGTGCGCGCTCTGACCTACGAGCTTCAATAATTCACCAGGAGCATCGGCTATTATGTTGCGCAAGTTCCACAGTTTACCGGGTTTGCTTGCAGGCGTGTTCCTGATCGTTCTCTCGGTCACGGGAGCTGTGTTGGCTTTGGCTCCGACGCTGGATAGAGTGTCAGCGGTCATTCCGGCTTCCGGTGAAGTCAGTATTGCCGAGCTGGCAGACCGGGTCGTTGCTCACTATCCCGGGACTGAGCAGATCGTGCGAGAGCCTTCTGGCAAGGTCATTGTCTATTACAGCCGTGACGGCCAGGCCGGTGCGGATCTGGTGAATCCGGTAACAGGTGAGGGCACGCCCTACGAACCTTCCGCATTCTTTGGCTGGATCAAGGATCTGCATCGTGCGTTTATGCTGGATGATGCCGGTAGAGCGCTGGCCGGCGTATTGGCTGTTTTGATGGTGCTTCTGTGTCTTTCGGGAATATTTTTGATAGCCCGGCGTACCGGGGGTTGGAAGAATATATTAAGACCGCTTTCCGGCTCTGGCGGGAAACGAATCCATGCCGAATTGGCCCGGTTTGCCGTGCTCGGCCTACTGTTATCCGCGCTGACCGGCAGCTATATGTCCGCACAGCGCTTTGGTTTGCTGGCTGAAGCGCCTGACACCGGGCCAAGGTTTCCGGCTGAGGTCTCGGGCGGGCAACCATCGCCTGTGGGCACCTTAAAAGCCCTAGGCAATTTCGATCTTGGCGAACTCCGGGAACTGGTGTTTCCCTATCCCGGTGATCCGCAGGATGTCTATTCACTGTCAACCGCCGGCGGCTCCGGATTCGTGGACCAGGCTACGGGCGAGTTGCTGCAGTTCCAGCCGCGCTCTGACAGCGGCGTATTGCAGGACTGGATTGTACGTTTGCACACCGGTGAAGGCCTATGGTGGCTTGGCCTGATTCTTGGCGCTGCGGCACTGACTGTGCCAGCTCTCTCGATAACAGGTGCAACCATCTGGTGGCAGCGTCGCCGGTCTTCAGGGCAGCTTCCTGACAACGCCGATGCCGCTCAGGCGGATACAATTATTCTGGTCGGCTCCGAAGGTAATGCCACCTGGGGATTTGCCCGGGAACTCCATAGCAGCCTGAATAAGGCCGGTTTCCGCGTGCATTGCAGCGAGATGAATGCCCTGGCTAAGCAGTATCCGCAGGCTTCCAGGCTGTTCGTGCTGACTTCGACATACGGCGATGGTGATGCACCCGCATCGGCCCGGCAGTTTATGGCCAGGCTCAAAGAATTCCGGGCTGAGAAGAACCTGCGATACACGGTACTGGGTTTTGGTGACCGGCAGTTTCCGAACTTCTGTCAGTTTGCCTTGTCGGTGGATGCTGCGCTCGCCGGTAAAGGCGTCAGCCGTTTGCACGCCATTGAACTGATTGATCGGTGTTCTGCCTCGCAATTCAGTGAGTGGGGAAACCGGGTTGGTGAGGTTATCGGTACTCCGCTTTTCTTGAACTACTGTGCATTGCAGCCAGCAACGGTCAAACTGGAACTGGTAGAAAGGGCGGATTACGGGATTGCGGTTCAGGCGCCCACCAGTATCTTCCGGTTCAAACCGGCGGAGCAGGGCGGATGGCTAACGGCTTCTCCAAGAAGATTTAAAGCGCTGCCACCGTTCGAGGCGGGAGACCTTTTGGGGGTTATTCCCCCACACGGTCAACCCCCGCGGTTCTACTCGCTCGCGTCCTCGGCAAATGACGAAATTGTTGAGATATGCGTCCGTAAGCAGGCCGGCGGTCTTTGCTCCGGTTATTTGCATGACCTCAAGCCGGGTGATTGTATCGATGGCTTCATCCGCCCCAATCCAGGCTTTCGGCCAGCTACCGGTAACCGACCAGTGATTCTTGTTGGTGCAGGTGCCGGGATTGGTCCGTTAACCGGTTTCATCAGAAACAATACCAGTTGCAACCCTATGTATCTGTACTGGGGCGGTCGCGATGCCAGGTCAGATTTTCTCTACCAACCTGAGCTTGGGCGCTATCTTGAGGATCATCGACTGAGCGGGCTGAACACAGCCTTCTCAAGAACAGACGAGCGCGCCTACGTGCAGGATAAGCTCAAACAGGATGAATTAGCCGTGCGACAGATGGTTAACACCGGTGCGCAGATACTGGTCTGTGGTGGCCAGGATATGGCGGCGGCTGTGCGGCAGGTTATAGAAGACATTCTCAAACCCTTGCACATCGATATTGAAACTCTGAGAGGCCAGGGACGTTATCTTGAAGATGTATATTGACAGATAAAGTGACAAGGTCGAACTGAGCCTATAATCCCAAAGCACCAAATCGCGTCCTGAACAGGAAGCTGAAAGATGCCATCCACAGAAAATGAAAGACTGCTCAGCGAGCACCAGCCTAATGCCGTTCGTGCACGGCTTGCTGGTCCCGTTAAGGCCTCGACGCTACCAGATGCTGTGCTTGGCGGCATCGATGGCTGCGTTACAACGTTTGCGGTTGTATCGGGTGCGTTCGGCGCAGGTTTCTCGCCACAGGTTGCGTTGGTACTCGGCTTTGCAAACCTGATTGCAGACGGCTTCAGCATGGCGGTAAGTAATTACGAAGCGGGCCAGGCGCAGTTGAATCAGATCAAATTTGCTGAACGCACAGAACGTGAACATATCCGTGCTGTGCCAGAAGGTGAACGTGAGGAAATTCGCCAGCTGTTTCAGGCGAAGGGATTCGACGGCGAATTGCTGGAGCAAGTAGTGGAGGCTATCAGTCGTAATCCCGATGTGTGGGTAGCAACCATGTTGCGAGAAGAGTACGGACTCTCGGGTGCCGGACTCAGCCCACGCCGAGCCGCGTTGACTACCTTCGCCGCATTTTTGTCGGTTGGTGCTTTACCTTTACTGCCTTATGCCATCCCGGGTATGGAGAGTCAGATTCAGTTCCTGACGAGTCTTGGTTTGGCAGGCGTCGTCTTCTTGGGTATCGGAATGCTTAAAAGTATCGTCTATGGCTTACCAGCAATGCGATCAGGACTCCGGACTTTGATCATGGGTACGGCCGCAGCGGGGCTGGCGTTTGCTACTGGGCATTTTGCGCAGGGGTTATTGGGGGGTTAGTTCTTCAGCGGTGAATAGACAATTTAACATAATATTCCCCTAAGAGCTGATATTCATTCGCGTACCCGCTATTGGAATTAACGGCGGATTTCTCGCTCTGTTCGCCCAATGAGTGTAGTTGCAGAATTGAATTTTTAAAGCACAACTCATGCTGAAATGAAAATTATTTAGCAAGGGCCAGTCGTCGACTAATTACTGCGCAACTTTATGAATTGTGGAAAAAATGGTGTCGATATCATTGATGCCAAAGGCTTAGGGAAGGTGCGAATAAGCAGGTCAT
>NZ_SZXC01000079.1:0-291241 GCF_005281055.1 Citrobacter sp. wls711
TCCGAGTGCGTATTATTTCACCAAAACTGTCTTTAACATGCCATAAAATAAGCAATCTGCCGTTTTTGCAACCGCAATCACACTTCCTGATGGCATACTAATGAATAAGAGAAAGAGTAAGGAAGAACATTCATGCCTTTAAATGCCCAACAGCTAGCCGCACAGAAAAACCTTTCCTATGTTCTGGCCGAAAAGCTGGCTCAGCGAATATTAAAAGGTGAGTACGCGCCAGGCGCCATCCTACCAGGTGAAATAGAACTGGGCAGCCAGTTCGGTGTGAGCCGTACAGCGGTAAGGGAAGCGGTAAAGACATTAACGGCAAAAGGTATGGTATTACCGCGCCCGCGTATTGGTACTCGCGTTATGCCACAAGCAAACTGGAACTTTCTCGATCAGGAACTGCTCACCTGGTGGATGACGGAAGATAATTTCCCTCAGGTCATCAAACATTTTCTGGTGATGCGCATTAGCCTGGAGCCTCAAGCCTGTTTACTGGCGGCGACTATCGGCACAGCAGAACAAAAAGCACATCTGACTACGTTAATGGAAGAGATGGTCGAGCTGAAAAGGAACTTTAAGCGCGAGCGCTGGATTGAGGTTGATATCGCCTGGCATGAGCACATCTATGAAATGAGCGCGAATCCATTTCTGATCTCCTTTGCCTCGTTATTCCATTCCGTTTATCAGACCTATTTTACCTCTATTACCTATAACGACGTGGTAAAGCTGGATTTGCATCAGGCTATTGTCGATGCCATAGAGGAGAGCGATGGCGATCGCGCCTTCACCGCCTGTCAGGCATTGCTGATAGCTCCTAACGATCTCCCGGATAAATAACATGCCTGAAAAAAAATCGCGCAGTATGGCCGGACTGCCATGGATCGCAGCCATGGCCTTTTTTATGCAGGCATTAGACGCCACCATCCTTAATACTGCGTTACCCGCCATCGCGCACAGCCTCAACCGCTCCCCACTCGCCATGCAGTCTGCCATTATCAGCTACACCCTGACGGTAGCGATGTTGATCCCGGTAAGTGGCTGGCTGGCTGACCGCTTCGGCACCCGACGTATCTTTATGATTGCCGTGAGTCTGTTTACCCTGGGTTCACTTGCCTGCGCACTCTCCGGCTCTTTAACCCAACTGGTTATTTTCCGCGTGATACAAGGCATTGGTGGCGCAATGATGATGCCGGTTGCCCGCCTGGCGCTATTACGCGCCTACCCGCGCAGTGAGCTGCTCCCGGTCCTTAACTTCGTGACTATGCCGGGACTGGTGGGACCCATTTTAGGTCCGGTCCTGGGCGGAGTACTGGTCACGTGGGCCAGCTGGCATTGGATCTTCTTGATTAATATTCCGATTGGCATCGCCGGCATCTTCTACGCCCGCAAATATATGCCTAACTTCACGACTCCGCGCCGCCGTTTTGATATGACTGGCTTCTTTCTCTTTGGTCTGAGTCTGGTACTGTTCTCCAGCGGCGTGGAGTTGTTCGGTGAAAAGCTTGTCGCCAGTTGGGTCGCCCTCAGCATTATTCTTGGTAGCATTTTGCTACTGCTCGCTTACATCCGCCACGCGCGCCGCCATCCCACACCGTTAATTTCTCTGCCAATCTTTAAGACCCGCACCTTCTCGGTCGGTATCGCAGGAAACCTTGCCACACGTCTGGGAACGGGGTGTGTCCCTTTCTTAATGCCGCTGATGTTGCAGGTAGGCTTTGGCTACCCGGCGCTAATAGCCGGTTGCATGATGGCGCCGACGGCGCTGGGATCTATTCTGGCGAAATCGATGGTGACGCAGGTTCTGCGTCGTCTTGGCTACCGCACCACGCTGGTCGGCGTCACGGTATTTATCGGCCTGATGATTGCGCAGTTCTCTTTGCAATCTCCCGCGATGCCAGTCTGGATGCTGATCCTGCCGCTGTTCATTTTAGGTATGGGAATGTCCACCCAGTTTACTTCAATGAATACCATTACCCTTGCGGATCTAACCGATGATAATGCCAGTAGCGGCAACAGCGTGTTAGCCGTCACGCAGCAGCTGTCGATCAGCTTAGGGGTGGCGATTAGCGCCGCCGTACTGCGTGTCTATGAAGGCATGGAAGGAACCAATACGGTAGAACAGTTCCACTATACCTTTATTACGATGGGCGCGATTACGGTGATATCAGCGCTGATGTTCATGCTGCTAAAAGCCAAAGATGGCCGCAACCTGATCAATGATCGGCATAAGTCTAAACCGACCCCCGCACCATCAGAACAGGAGTAAGCTGCAGGCGCTGTTGCTGTAAAGCGGGCTGCGCCATGCGGTGGATTAATACGTCGATGGCCAGCTCACCCAGTTCATCTTTCGGTTGGTGGATAGTGGTGAGCGGTGGCGTCATGTAGCGCGCCAGTTCGATATCATCATAGCCCACGACCGCCATATCCTGCGGAATGCGCAATCCTGACTGATACAGAGCCTGATACGCCCCCACAGCCATTGCATCATTGCCCGCAAAAACGGCCTGTGGTCGCTGGTTATGTGACAACAGCGTTTGCATGGCTTCAAACCCACCGCCGAACTCAAAATCACCGGTGATCTCATAGCCCTGAGGAATATCCAGCCCTGCACGCTTCATCGCTTCCCGGTATCCCTCCAGCCGCAAACGTGCCGGCGTTTTATCCAGTGGACCGGTAATACAAGCTATGCGCGTAAAGCCCTTATCAATGAGATGCTGAGTTGCCAGATCGCCACCCAGCAGGGAATTGTCCTGAATCAGGTCACTTTCCCCTTCAAAGGGTGACCAGTCCATCATCACGGTGGGAATAGAAGGGTAGCGCTGCATGATCTCCATGGAAGGCTGATGGGTTTCGGTGCAGAGCAGCAGTAAGCCGTCCACCCGCTTTTGCATCAGCGTCTCCAGATTACGATTCATGCGCTGTTCATCGCCTTCGGTGTTGCACAACACCAGACTGTAGCCGCGCTCAAAACAGCTGCGCTCAACGCCGCGCACCAGTTCTGAATAGAAGGGGTTGGTACTGGCTGTGATTAACATGCCAATGGTGCGAGTCTGATTCAACTTGAGGCTACGCGCCAGCGCGGAAGGCGCATAGTTAAGCTCTTTAATCGCAGCGTCAACTTTGCCGGTGATAGCCTCGCTGACAAAGCGATCTTTATTAATGACGTGAGAAACCGTCGACGTGGAAACACCCGCCAGGCGGGCAACGTCCTTCATTGTAGCCAAGCGTTACCTCTGCTGACCTAAAAACGCCTCAATTTCTTCGCGCCACGGAACGGAAGGTTGTGCACCTTTACGCGTTACCGCAATCGCCGCGGCCGCATGCGCAAAGCGAATCGCCTCAGGCAACGGTGTCTCTTCCAGTAACGCGGTAATTAACGCACCGTTAAAGGTATCACCGGCAGCGATGGTATCAACGGCGTCCACTTTAAAACCAGGAACACGATGACCTTCACCGTTTACGCTAGCCCACACACCACGACTTCCTAAGGTAATCAGTACGGTGTGAATTCCCTTTGTGTGCAGCGCCAGCGCTGCTTTAGCGGCATCTTCATCGTTTTCTACCCGGATCCCGGTCAGCTTTTCAGCTTCCGTTTCATTCGGGGTAATGATATCCACCAGCGACAGCAGTTCGTCAGGGAGTTCACGAGCCGGAGCCGGATTAAGCGCGACCGTCGTATTATGTCGACGCGCAATTTTTGCCGCAGCCAGTACGCTTTCAATGGGCGACTCTAACTGCATCAGTAAGGCCGAGGCCTGCGCAATACGGTCATGTTGAGCTTCCACTAACGCAGGAGAAAGTGCGGCATTCGCCCCGGCATGAATAGCGATAACGTTCTCGCCTTCCGCGTTAACAAAAATCAGCGCCACGCCGGTCGCTTCGCCAGAAATCACGCTAACAGGCGCAATATCGATGTTATCGCTGGCTAATTGTTTACGTACACGCTCACCAATATCGTCATCTCCTGTACAGGCAATGAAGGCGATATTCGCACCACTACGACCCGCAGCAACCGCCTGGTTCGCGCCTTTTCCGCCAAATGCAACCTGATAGTGGCTACCGGTTACGGTTTCGCCAGGTGTCGGAAAAGAGTTAAGGTTAAGGATGTGATCGGCATTAATGCTGCCAAGTACAACGAGGTTGCCTGCGGTTTTCATGTTCAGAATTCCAAGTCAAAGTGCGCCACCGGGTTAGGGTGGCGCGTGCCCTGCTTTTCTTTTTACGCTTTCATCTTCAACACTCTGAGGATGGCGTATTTATGTCGCCATCAGGTCGCGAGCGGCCTGAATCGCTATTACTGCTTGATGACCAGCTTCAGGTCAACTGGATATTTAGCCTGAACCTTCTCGCCCTTCAGTACCTTATCCGCAATATCAACGCCTTTCGCGCCAATCTGATCCGGTAACTGAGCGATGGTCGCAGCCAGTTTGCCATCATTTACCGCTTTTTCGCCATCAGGCGTGCCGTCAAATCCAACCACCATCACATCAGATTTACCCGCCGTTTGCAGAGCACGCAGCGCGCCCAGTGCCATTTCATCGTTCTGAGCAAATACGGCCTGCACATCAGGATGCGCGGTCAGCAGGTTCTGCATAACGTTCAGACCTTTGGTACGGTCGAAATCTGCCGGCTGGCTGGCCAGCACGTTAAATTTGTGTGCCGCAACGGCCTGCTGGAAACCTTCACCACGCTCACGCGCCGCCGATGTTCCGGCAATACCCTGCAGTTCGATAACTTTCGCACCTTCGCCTGCTTTCTTCGCGATGTAGTCACCGGCAATTTTACCGCCCAGCACGTTATCAGACGCAATATGGCTGACAACGTCCCCTTTGGTTGCCTGACGGTCCAGGGTGATCACCGGAATTTTCGCCTGGTTAGCCATCTTCACGGCATTACCCACGGCATCGGAGTCGGTTGGGTTAATCAGCAGAATTTTGGTTCCACGCACGGTTAAGTCCTGAACGTTCGCCAACTCTTTCGCCGGGTTGTTCTGCGAGTCCAGAATCACCAGGTTATAACCTAGCTTATCTGCTTCTTTTTGCGCCCCATCCTTCAGAGAGACAAAGAACGGGTTGTTAAGGGTAGAGACCACCAGCGCAATGGTATCTTTTGCCATCGCATTCGCGCTCACGGTGGCACTCAGCGCAACAGCAGAAACCAGGGTAGCCAGTTTTTTCATGTTCATATTTAAGATGTCCTGTAGTCGTTGTTACTGCTTTTTGTTGTCTACCAGTACCGCCAGCAAAATGACCACTGCTTTAACGATCATCTGGTAATAGGAGGAAACACCTAACAAATTCAAACCATTATTGAGGAAACCGAGAATCAGTGCGCCGATCAGCGTACCAACAATACGTCCTTTACCGCCAGCCAGGCTGGTGCCGCCTAATACCACCGCCGCGATAGCATCCAGTTCATAGCCGGTACCCGCCGTCGGTTGCGCTGAGGAGAGGCGCGCCACTTCGATGATGCCCGCCAGAGAAGCCAGCAGTCCACAGAGTGAATAAACGATAATTTTGATCTTATTGACGCTGATACCGGACAGACGCGTTGCCGCTTCGTTACCACCCAGCGCATAAATATATCGGCCCAGACGGGTATGGTGCAGCATGTACCACGCGGCCAGGAAGACAATCCCCATGATCCATACTGGCGTTGGGACGCCTAACGGACGACCAATACCAAACCAGCCAAACAGATCGGCATTATCGGTAAAGCCGGTGTTTACCGGACTGCCGTTGGTGTACACCATGGTGACACCGCGCAGCAGCAACATCATCACCAGCGTGGCGATAAACGCCTGCACGCGGCCTTTTGCCACAATAACGCCAGTCACGGCACCAACCGCCGCACCTAACGCCAGCGCAGCGGCAACGGCCACCAACGCGTTGACTTCAAGACCCACAATCGAAGCAGCAACGGCACCGGTAAGCGCCAGTAGCGAACCCACAGACAGATCGATACCCGACGTCAGAATAACCAGCGTCATACCAACGGCCATGATGGCGTTAACCGACGTTTGCTGGAGAATGTTGAACAGGTTATTAACGGTAAAAAAGTTGGGGCTCATGGTGGAAACAATCGCGATCAGCACTAACAGAGCGATGAGCGACTTTTGCTCCAGAAGCCATGCTTTAGTGAAATAACGGCGACCAGAAACAGCCTGGGTAGTCATCTTTTTTACTCCTGATTCACGCGATTAAGCTTGCCCACAGCGGCAGCCATTAATACTTCCTGAGTGGCCTGCTCGCGAGTGAATTCACCGCCGAGATGCCCTTCATGCATGACGATAATGCGATCGCTCATGCCCAATACTTCTGGCATCTCCGAAGAGACCAGAATGATGCTCAGCCCATCAGCCTTAAACTGGTTGATTAGCTGGTAAATCTCTTTTTTAGCCCCAACGTCCACGCCGCGCGTAGGTTCATCGAGGATCAGCACTTTGGGACGGGTCATCAAACCACGCGCAATCGCCACTTTTTGCTGATTGCCACCGGAGAGCAGGCCGATTGCCTGTTCCATCGAGGGCGTTTTCACATTGAACAGACGGATAAAATCACCCACCGCCTGCTGCTCATCTTTGTGTTTCAGACTGCCGCCCGCACGGCTGAAGTAACGCAATGCGGTCAACGACATGTTCTCTTTCACCGACATGCCCAGCACTAAGCCGTCGCGTTTGCGGTCTTCAGAAATATAGACGATGCCGTTGGCCAGCCCATCCTGTTCAGAACGCGTAACCACTTCATGCCCGTCAAGCGTGACGTAACCACTGGTGCGCGGCAGCGCGCCGTATAGCACTTTCATCAATTCAGTACGTCCGGCACCCATCAGACCCGACACGCCAAGGATCTCACCTTTACGCAACGTGAATGACACATCATGCACTCCAGGGCCGCACAGGTTATCGACCTTCAGGCGCACATCGCCAGGCGCTTTATCCAGCCGCGGGTACTGATCTTCCAGCTTACGTCCCACCATCATTTCAATGAGTGAATCTTCGGTCAGTGAGGCCACTTCACGTTCGGCAATAAACTGTCCATCGCGGAACACCGTCACATCATCACAAATTTCGAAAATCTCTTTCATGCGGTGAGAAATATAGACAATGCCGCGTCCCTGAGATTTCAGTTCACGGATCACGCGGAACAGGGATTCGGTTTCGGTATCCGTCAACGCATCCGTCGGTTCATCCATAATGATGACCCGGGATTCAAAGCTCAGCACTTTGGCGATTTCAACCATCTGCTGATCGCCAATCGATAGCTCACCGACCAGCTTGTCGCTTTTAAAACGCAGATTAAGTTTAGCCAGCAACTGGTCTGCTTCGGCATACATCTTCTTCCAGTCTATTTTGCCAAAGCGATTCACAAACTCACGGCCGAGGAAAATGTTCTCGGCGATGGTGAGTTGCGGGATCAGGTTCAGTTCCTGGTGAATGATGCCGATCCCTGCTTCCTGAGAGGATTTAGGACCGTTAAAGGTGGTTTCTTTCCCCAGCCATAATAACGAACCGGCATCACGAGTGTAGATACCGGTCAGGACTTTCATCATGGTGGATTTGCCCGCGCCGTTTTCGCCCACCAGCGCCATAACGCGGCCGGAGTAAACATTCAACGCGGCGCCGGATAGCGCCTTAACGCCCGGGAACGCTTTATCGATCCCTTTGAGTTGCAGTAGTGCGTTCATGATGGCCTCAGAACGTGACGCCAGCACAAAGAATGATATTCGCATACGGAGAACATTCTCCGCTGCGAATTACCGCCTGACTGTCTGCGGTTTGTTTTTTGAATTGTTCATGCGTGGTGTAACGAATTTCTATGGTATTTCCCTGGTGTTGTTGCAGTTGCTCAATGTGGCTGAGCAACGTTTCGTGGAGTTGCGGATTATGTTGTTTGATTTCCGTCGCGAGAATGGCCGACTCGACCTGCATTTCACGCGTGACCACATCCAGTACCTGCATAAAAGAAGGTACGCCCTGGGTTAATGCCATATCGATACGCGTAGTACTATTTGGGATGGGTAAACCCGCATCACACACCACCAGCGTATCGGTATGCCCCAGACGGGAGATCACCGATGAAATTTCAGAGTTGAGTACCGTGCCTTTCTTCATTTTCTTTCCCCACTAGCGAAACGTTTCGCTGGTGATAAGTTTAGTCTGAAGAATGCACATAAAACCACCATGACGTTACGAAAATGTGATCGTCATCGAAACGTTTCGCAAGCCGTATCATCAGAAGAAAGGAAAATGTGAGGGGGAAAACAAAACGCCCCCTTTCATGAAGAAAGAGGGCGTCGGTAACGTTAAATCTCGACCTGCGTCCCGAGTTCAATCACCCGGTTAGGTGGGATCTCAAACTGGTCCGGTGCACGTAGCGCATTGCGCTGCAACAGCAGATACAATTTGCCGCGCAGGCGTAAATACCACGGACGTTTGCCGACAATCAGCGACTCGTGCGACATGAAGAACGAGGTTTCCATCATCCGACAGCTTAGGCCTTCCAGCCCGCAGCGATGGAACACTTCCTCTACGTTTGGTGTTTCGCGCCAGCCGTAGCTGGCCACCACGCGCCAGAAGGTCGGCGACAGCTGCTCAATTTGCACCCTACGCACATTATGAACATACGGCGCATCTTCTGTACGCAGCGTCAGCAGGATCACGCGTTCATGCAGCACCTTGTTATGTTTGAGGTTATGCAGAAGCGCAAACGGGATGACATTCATGGCACGGGACATATACACCGCTGTGCCAGGCACGCGTACCGGCGGCGATTTCTCCAGAGAAGCAATCATCGCCTCCAGAGAATTACCGTGTTCATGCATACGACGCAGCAGACGGAAGCGCTCGCTTTTCCAGGTGGTCATGATGGTGAACATCACCAGACCCAGCGTCAGCGGCAGCCAACCACCAGAAATCAGCTTATCAAGGTTCGCGGAGAACAGCGGGATATCAATGCACAGGAAGGCCACCAGAATCAGGAACACAAAGTATTTATTCCAGTGCCAGTTTTTGCGCGCCACGGTTGTCGACAGAATAGACGTCAGCACCATCGTCCCCGTTACCGCAATACCGTACGCGGCAGCCAGGTTACTGGAGTGCTCAAAGCTGACGATCACAATCACCACCGCGATGTACAGCATCCAGTTGACGAACGGAATATAGATTTGCCCTGACTCCATCTCTGAAGTGTGGATGATACGCATCGGCGACAGATATCCCAGACGTACCGCCTGCCGCGTCAATGAGAATACACCAGAGATCACCGCCTGCGAGGCAATAACCGTGGCCAGCGCGGCAAGGATCAACAGGGGAATCAACGCCCAGTCCGGTGCCAGCAGGAAGAACGGGTTTTTGATCGCTTCCGGATGTTTTAACAGCAATGCACCCTGGCCAAAATAGTTCAGCACCAGCGAAGGTAACACTACAGAGAACCACGCCAGGCGAATGGGGAACTTACCAAAGTGGCCCATATCCGCGTACAGCGCTTCAACGCCGGTGATCGACAGCACCACCGCGCCCAGCGCAATAAACGACAGCGTTTTATATTCGAGGAAGAAATGCACCGCCCACATTGGGTTTAACGCCTGCAGCACTTCCGGGTTAGCAATAATACTACGTACGCCCAACACCGCCAGCACCAGGAACCAAACCAGCATAATAGGTGCAAAAAGCTTACCCACGGTGCCAGTACCGTGCTTTTGAATCATAAACAGCAGTGTCAGGACAATAATAGAGAGCGGAACAATCCAGGTATCCAGTTGCGGTGCCACGATCTCCAGACCTTCGATCGCCGACATCACCGAAATAGCCGGCGTAATCACCACCTCACCATAGAAGAAGCTGCCGCCTATCAACCCCATAATGACCAGCATTGAGGTTGTTCGCGCCGACGTATTACGCCCGGCCAGTGACATTAGCGTCAGGATCCCGCCTTCTCCGGCGTTATCCGCACGCATGACAAACGTCAGGTACTTGATGGAGACAACAAAGATCAGCAGCCAGAAAATCAGCGAAAGAAAACCAAACACGGCATCACGTTCAACGCCAAAACCGAACTGCCCAGACAAACATTCACGGAGTGTATAAAGTGGGCTGGTACCAATATCACCGTAGACAACCCCAATAGCTGCAAGGGTAATCGCAGACAATGATTGCTTATTATCAGTGCTCATAGACTCGTCTTTCGTTTATACACGTCATTCTTCAGGCCGCTTCCATTGGCTTCACGCGTTATTCCGCCCATCCCAGGAGATAACTCATTTACCGTCTTCGTGCAGCTTGATTGATTTGGTGTATATATAAGAAATGTGTGCGTAGTCCCTTGGCCCACAAAAAGGCGCACAGTATGCACGATTAATCGCAAAATCGTACCCCTAAATGAGACCAGATTAATCTGGCTCAAAGAAAAATAAGCGCACCTTCAGTCTATTACTGCACTGGTGTGAAGCATTTATACTCGCAGTTTACGCAGTACATTTGGCGAAAGGACGCCACTTCATTATGGCTCACCCACATTTATTAGCGGAAAGAATTTCCCGTCTGAGCAATGCGCTGGAAAAGGGACTCTATGAACGTAGCCACGCCATTCGTCTGTGCCTGCTGGCGGCGCTTAGCGGTGAGAGTGTGTTCTTACTCGGCCCGCCAGGGATCGCAAAAAGCTTAATTGCACGTCGGCTGAAGTTTGCGTTTAAAAATGCGCGCGCTTTCGAATATTTGATGACGCGCTTCTCCACGCCAGAAGAAGTCTTCGGCCCGCTATCTATTCAGGCCCTGAAAGATGAAGGGCGCTATGAGCGCTTAACGGCGGGTTATCTTCCCGAAGCTGAAATCGTTTTTCTGGATGAAATCTGGAAGGCGGGCCCGGCCATCCTCAACACCCTGCTGACCGCCATTAACGAACGCCACTTCCGCAACGGCGCGTTTGAGGAAAAAATCCCGATGCGTCTGCTGGTGGCGGCCTCCAACGAACTGCCTGAAGCAGACAGCAGCCTGGAAGCACTGTACGACCGTATGCTAATTCGCCTGTGGCTGGACAAGGTGCAGGACAAGGCCAACTTCCGCTCCATGTTGTTAAGCCAGCAGGATGAAAGCGACAACCCTGTTCCGGCAACGTTACAGGTGACCGATGAAGAGTATTACCAGTGGCAAAAAGATATCGGCACCATCACGCTTCCCGATCGCGTCTTTGAGTTGGTCTATACGCTGCGCCAGCAGTTGGATGCACTACCGAACGCTCCTTACGTCTCTGACCGCCGCTGGAAAAAAGCGATCCGCCTGTTGCAGGCCAGCGCCTTCTTTAGCGGACGCGATGCGGTTGCACCTATCGATCTTATCCTGTTGAAAGACTGCCTGTGGTACGACGCACAAAGCCTGAATCTGATGCAGCAGCAGATTGAAATATTGATGACCGGACACGCCTGGCAGCAGCAGTCAATGCTAACGCGCCTCGGCGCGATTGTGCAGCGCCGCCTCCAGTTACAGCAGCAACAGAGCGATAAAACCGCCTTTACCGTTATTCGCCAGGGTGGGATGTTCAGCCGTCGTCCACATTATGATCTACCTGCAGACGTTAATACGGCGGTAGTGACGTTGCTGCTACAAAAGCCTTTAAAACTGCATGATATGGACGTTATCCATATTGCGTTTGAGCGTAGCGCGCTGGAGCAGTGGCTGACCAAAGGCAGTGAAATCCGCGGCAAGCTAAACGGCATAGGCTTTGCCCAGACGCTGAATATGGAAGTCGACAGCGACCAGCACCTGGTCGTGCGCGACGTCAGCTTACAAGGCTCCCGCCTGGCACTTCCGGGTTCATCGAAAGAGAATATGCCCAGCGAGATAAAAGAGCAGCTTGAGGCGCTTGATACCGAGTGGCACCAGCAGCACCGCGGGTTTAGCGAACAGCAAAAATGTCTGTTTATCCATAGCGACTGGTTAGGCCGGATTGAAGCCAGCCTGCAGGACGTTGGCGAGCAGATCCGCCAGGCACAGCAATGCTGACGCTTGATACGCTGAATATTATGCTGGCGGTAAGCGAAGAGGGGATGATCGAAGAGATGATCCTCGCGCTGCTGGCCTCCCCACAGCTGGCGGTTTTTTTTGAAAAATTCCCCCGGCTAAAAAAGGCGATAGCCAACGATCTTCCCCGCTGGCGCGAGGCATTACGCAACCGTCTGAAAGATACCCGCGTACCGCCGGAACTGACGGAAGAAGTGATGTGCTACCAGCAAAGTCAGCTCCTTTCCTCCCCGCAGTTTATCGTCCAGTTACCGCAAATATTAACGCTACTGCACCGGTTACATTCCCCCTATGCCGGGCAAGCCCAACAATTGGTTGATGGCAATAGTACATTCACTCCCGCGCTGCACACGCTGTTTTTACAACGCTGGCGTTTAAGCCTGGTGATTCAAACCACCACGCTGAATCACCAGTTGCTGGAAGAAGAACGCGAACAGTTGCTCAGTGAAGTTCAGGAACGTATGACGCTGAGCGGACAGCTGGATCCGGTGCTGGCGGAAAACGACACCGCCGCAGGCCGTTTATGGGACATGAGCGCAGGTCAAATCAAGCGCGGCGATTACCAGTTAATCGTGAAGTACGGTGATTTCCTGACGCAGCAGCCCGAACTCCAACGCTTAGCCGAACAGTTGGGACGCTCCCGGGAAGCCAAATCGGTTCCGCGGAAAGATGCGCCAATGGAAACCTTTCGCACGCTGGTACGCGAACCCGCCACCGTCCCGGAGCAGGTTGATGGTATCCAACAAAGCGACGATATTCTGCGTTTACTCCCTCCGGAGCTGGCGACCCTTGGCATCACCGAACTGGAATATGAGTTCTATCGGCGGCTGGTGGAAAAACAGCTGCTGACATACCGCCTGCATGGCGAAGCCTGGCGTGAAAAAGTCACCGAGCGCCCGGTCGTGCATCAGGATTTTGACGAGCAGCCTCGCGGACCATTTATTGTCTGCGTGGATACGTCGGGTTCAATGGGAGGATTTAATGAGCAGTGCGCGAAAGCCTTTTGTCTGGCGCTAATGCGCGTGGCCCTTGCCGATAACCGCCGCTGCTACATCATGTTATTTTCGACTGAAGTTGTGCGCTACGAACTGTCTGGTCCACAGGGCATTGAGCAGGCGATCCGTTTCTTAAGCCAGCGTTTTCGCGGCGGTACGGATATTGCCAGCTGTTTTCGCGCCATTATTGAAAGGATGCAGGGACGGGAGTGGTTTGATGCCGACGCGGTCGTGATTTCGGATTTTATCGCTCAGCGGTTACCTGATGAAGTAGTGAGTAAAGTTGGGGAGTTACAGCGGGTGCATCAACACCGTTTTCATGCGGTTGCGATGTCAGCCCACGGCAAACCCGGCATCATGCGCATTTTCGATCATATCTGGCGCTTTGATACCGGGATGCGAAGCCGCCTGCTCAGACGCTGGCAGCGTTAATACTTACAGCAGGGAGTCGACGCTTTCACGGACCTGCGCCGGCCATACGCCGCACTGTACCTGACCAATATGCGGCAACTGCAGCAACAACATGGTCAAACGTGACTGACCAATACCGCCGCCAATGGTCTGCGGCATTTCGCCACGCAGCAGCGCCTGGTGCCATTCCAGACTCAGGCGATCTTCGTCGCCCGTCAGGGAAAGCTGGTGTTTCAACGCATCGGCATCCACACGGATCCCCATGGAAGACAGTTCAAACGCATCTTCAAGAACCGGGTTCCAGACCAAAATATCGCCGTTCAGACCAGCGTAACCCAGCTCGGAAGCCGAACTCCAGTCATCATAATCCGGCGCACGTACGTCATGACGATGACCATCGCTGAGCTTGCCGCCGATCCCCACCAGGAATACCGCACCCAGATCTTTCGCGATGGCGCGTTCACGCCCTTTGGCATCAAGATCCGGATAACGCGCTAACAGCTCCTGGCTGTGAACAAAATGGATCTGCTCTGGCAGGAACGGTGCCAGACCAAATTCTTTGCTTACCGCCGCTTCGGTCGCCTTAATTCCCGCCCAGATAGCCTCTACCGTGCTTTTCAGGGTGGAGAATTGACGCTCACCATCGCCCATAACGCGCTCCCAGTCCCACTGGTCCACATAGACCGAGTGAAGCGGAGAGAGACGGTCTTCATCCGGGCGCAGGGCTTTCATGTGCGTGTACAGCCCCTCACCCGCGCTGAAGTCATGTTGTCCCAGCGTTTGACGCTTCCACTTCGCCAGTGAATGCACCACTTCGAACTGGGCGTCTGGCAAAGCTTTCACTTTCACCTGCACCGCTTTTTCACAGCCCGACAAGTTATCCTGCGTGCCATCTCCTACACGGCTCAGGATCGGTGCCTGGACTTCAATCAGCCCCAGACGCTCTTCCAGTTGGCGAGAAAAGTGAGATTTCACGAAGCTAATTTGACGTTGTTTGGCAATGTAAGCGGTTTTCATTATGTTTACTCCTGTGTCCTGTTGCCTATGATTAAGCAACAGAATGCGGTCAATATTCAATAATCAACAAACAAAAAGCCTCATTAGATTTTAATTCGTTAAAATAAACCGCTAAAATAGAGCGAATCATCAATTTACATAAGAAAAACCTATGGAAAATTATCAGATCGACAATCTGGACCGCGGCATTCTCGACGCCCTAATGGAAAATGCCCGTACAGCCTACGCTGAACTGGCTAAACAGTTTGGTGTCAGCCCGGGGACGATCCACGTGCGCGTAGAGAAGATGAAACAGGCTGGGATCATTACCGGGGCGCGCATTGACGTCAGCCCCAAACAGTTGGGCTATGACGTTGGCTGTTTTATCGGCATCATCCTGAAAAGCGCGAAAGACTATCCGTCCGCACTGGCCAGACTGGAAAGCCTTGATGAAGTAACCGAAGCGTATTACACCACCGGGCACTACAGCATCTTTATTAAGGTCATGTGCCGATCCATCGACGCCTTACAGCAGGTACTTATCAACAAGATCCAAACAATCGATGAAATTCAGTCCACTGAAACCTTGATCGTCCTGCAGAACCCGATTATGCGTACTATTCGTCCATAATCGTTTTTTTTAATCCCCTATTTTTCCACAGGTAGATCCCAGCTCGCTCACAGCGTACAATACGCACTCTTTATAGAGGTGGGCGAGCATGGCAGACATTACTCTTATCAGCGGCAGTACCCTTGGCGGTGCTGAATACGTTGCAGAACATCTGGCTGAAAAGCTGGAGGATGCAGGTTTTTCAACCGAAACCTTGCACGGCCCGCAGGTCGAGGAGCTTTCAAGCTCTGGCATTTGGCTGGTGATCAGCTCAACGCACGGTGCGGGAGACATTCCGGACAACCTGCTTCCCTTCTATAACGATCTTCAGTCTCAGAAACCCGACCTTTCCCAGGTTCGTTTTGGTGCAATTGGCATTGGCAGTCGCGAATATGACACCTTCTGTGGCGCGATCGATAAATTACAGACTGAACTGACCGCGTCTGGTGCAAAACAGATAGGCGAAACACTCAAGATCAACGTCCTCGAACACGACATTCCGGAAGATCCAGCAGAAGTTTGGCTCGGATCCTGGATTAATTTACTCAAAAACGTGTAAAGATCGTGCGATCAAGTGTGGATAACTCTGGTAGTAAGCTTGGATTAACCGGTAGTTATCCAAAGAACAACCGTTGTTCAGTTTTTGAGTTGTGTATAACCCTTCATTTTGATCCCAGCTTATACGGACCAGGATCACCGATCATTCACAGTTAATGATCCTCAGCAACGTGTTGATCTTATTCAGAGGATCGCCCTTATCCACAGAACATCGCGATCCTAATAAGAGATCACAATAAAACAGATCTCTAAATAAAAAGATCTTCTTTTTAATACCCAGGATCCAAGGTCTTTCTCGATCGACTAAAGTTGAGTAGAATCCACGGCCCGGGCTTCAATCCATTTTCACACCGCGTTATGCGAGGCAATTACCATGTTTTATCAGGATCCTTTTGACGTCATCATCATTGGCGGGGGTCATGCAGGCACCGAGGCCGCGATGGCCGCGGCGCGAATGGGTCAACAGACCCTGCTGTTGACACACAATATCGACACTCTGGGACAGATGAGCTGCAACCCGGCGATCGGCGGTATTGGGAAAGGACACCTGGTAAAAGAAGTGGATGCGCTCGGTGGGCTGATGGCCAAAGCGATCGACCATGCAGGCATTCAGTTTAGGATACTAAACGCGAGCAAAGGACCGGCGGTGCGCGCCACCCGTGCTCAGGCAGACCGCGTGCTGTATCGCCAGGCCGTTCGTACTGCTCTGGAGAATCAGCCAAACCTGATGATCTTCCAGCAGGCGGTTGAAGATCTGATTGTGGAAAACGATCGTGTTGTCGGGGCAGTGACCCAAATGGGACTGAAGTTCCGTGCCAAAGCCGTGGTCTTAACGGTCGGAACCTTCCTCGACGGTAAAATTCATATCGGTCTGGACAACTACAGCGGTGGCCGTGCAGGCGATCCGCCGTCTATTCCGCTGTCACGCCGCCTGCGCGAACTGCCGCTACGCGTCAGCCGCCTGAAAACAGGTACACCACCGCGAATTGATGCGCGTACTATCGATTTCAGCGTGCTGGGTCAGCAGAACAGCGATAACCCCATGCCGGTCTTCTCGTTCCTTGGCGACGTCTCTCAACACCCGCGCCAGATGCCGTGTTATATCACGTATACCAACGAGAAAACCCATGACGTGATCCGCAATAACCTCGATCGTAGCCCGATGTATGCTGGCGTGATCGAAGGGATCGGCCCACGCTACTGCCCGTCGATCGAAGACAAAGTGATGCGCTTTGCCGACAGGAACCAGCATCAGATTTTCCTCGAGCCGGAAGGACTGACGTCCAACGAAATTTACCCGAACGGTATCTCCACCAGCCTACCGTTTGATGTGCAAATGCAAATTGTGCGCTCAATGCAGGGGATGGAAAACGCCCGAATCGTCCGCCCTGGCTACGCGATTGAGTATGATTTCTTCGATCCGCGCGACCTAAAACCGACTCTGGAAAGCAAATTTATTCAGGGCCTGTTCTTTGCCGGACAAATCAACGGTACAACGGGTTACGAAGAAGCCGCTGCGCAAGGTTTACTTGCGGGCCTCAACGCTGCTCGCCTGTCAGCCGACAAAGAAGGCTGGGCGCCTGCGCGTTCTCAGGCCTATCTCGGCGTGCTGGTGGACGATCTCTGCACGCTGGGTACCAAAGAACCGTACCGCATGTTTACCTCACGAGCGGAATACCGTTTGATGCTGCGTGAGGACAATGCCGATCTCCGTCTGACCGAAAAAGGACGCGAGCTGGGTCTGGTGGATGATGCACGCTGGGCGCGCTTCAATGAAAAACTGGAGCGCATTGAACAAGAACGTCAGCGTCTGAAATCGACCTGGGTGAACCCATTAGCCGAGACTGCTGCAGAAGTGAACGCTTACCTGGCGACCCCGTTGTCACGTGAGGCCAGCGGTGAAGATCTTCTGCGTCGCCCGGACGTGACCTACGCGCAACTGACGTCGTTGTCAGCGTTTGCACCAGGCCTTGACGATGCTCAGGCCGCTGAACAGGTTGAGATTCAAGTTAAGTACGAAGGCTATATCGCTCGCCAGCAGGACGAGATCGAAAGACACCAGCGTAATGAAAACACCCTGTTGCCTGCGACCCTGGATTATCGCCAGGTATCCGGCTTGTCGAATGAAGTCATTGCCAAGCTGAACGATCACAAACCGGTGTCCATCGGTCAGGCATCGCGCATATCTGGCGTTACGCCTGCCGCCATCTCCATTTTGCTGGTATGGCTGAAAAAACAAGGTATGCTGCGCCGCAGCGCTTAATGACACACTATTTTGGCGGGGGCGCTTTGCTTGCCCGCCCTACAAATTTGTAGGCCCGGTCAGCGTTAGTGCCATCGGGCAAATTATCATCAACAGGTAACGACCGTGCTCAACAAACTCTCTCGTCTGCTGGCCGATGCCGGTATATCTCTTACCGATCACCAGAAAAATCAGCTGATAGCGTATGTCGATATGCTGCATAAATGGAACAAAGCGTACAACCTGACGTCGGTGCGTGATCCCAACGACATGCTGGTACGTCATATTCTGGACAGCATTGTCGTTGCGCCACACCTGCAGGGAGAACGTTTTATTGACGTTGGTACGGGTCCTGGACTGCCGGGTATTCCGCTCTCCATTGTACGTCCAGAGGCGCATTTCACTCTGTTAGACAGTTTGGGGAAACGCGTACGCTTCTTGCGTCAGGTGCAGCATGAACTCAAGCTGGAAAACATCACCCCGGTACAAAGTCGGGTTGAGGATTTTCCTTCGGAACCGCCTTTTGATGGCGTGATCAGCCGTGCTTTCGCCTCGCTGAACGATATGGTGACCTGGTGCCATCATTTACCGGGTCAAAACGGACGCTTTTACGCGTTGAAGGGGCAGTTGCCTGAGGATGAAATTGCCTCTTTGCCTGCTGAGTTCTGCGTCGAGTCGGTTGAAAAATTACGCGTTCCACAACTGGATGGCGAACGTCATCTGGTGGTGATTAAGCCAAACAAAATTTAATATTTGTCAAAAAAAATAGAAATAAAACGGTGCGTCAGGCGTTAAAAAATAGGGGTGATCGTGTGGTTAAATGTTGTTACATTTCACCGGTGACTTACTGTTTTGCATCATAACTATAACGTACCGTTTTTTGTTAAAAGTGAAACAAGTCAACTGTGAAAATATCAGGCTGCTAAAAATAGAACCCAACAATCATCGGTGTTGTGTTAATTTTTTATTATAAATGTCAATAAGTGGTGTTTTTGTTGTTAGGCGCTATTTTTAAAAGAGTGATGATTTTTAGGCTTAAATATCAAAAAGATGAAAAGGCATCATTTGCCACGCAATTTAATTATGCGAAGGTGAATATGTTCAATATGTGATCTGTCGCACGCTTTGCAGCCAGTGTTTACGCGGTATTTGCAGTTTTGCATGATCGTTCACAGTTTGCCAAAAAGTAATAAATGTGGCCCAGAGAAAAATATTTAAACATTTATTCACTTTTTAGCTACTTATTGTTTGAAATCACGAAGGCGCACCGTATAATTTGTCCGCTTTTTGATGCTTGACTCTAAGCCATAAAGAACGTTTTATACGACACGCGGCGTACCTCGAAGGGAGCAGGAGTAAAAACGTGATGTCTATGTCGCTCTTGAGTCGAAACGTTGCACGTAAGCTTTTGCTCACACAGCTTCTGGTGGTAATGGCAAGTGGATTGCTGTTTAGCCTCAAAGACCCTTTCTGGGGCATCTCCGCATTGTGCGGTGGATTGGCAGTGTTACTGCCTAATATGTTGTTTATGATATTTGCCTGGCGTCACCAGGCACATACACCAGCAAGAGGTCGAGTGGCCTGGTCGTTCGCCTTCGGCGAAGCCTTCAAGGTGTTAGCGATGCTGGTTTTGCTGGTGGTGGCGTTGGCGGTTTTGAAGGCGGTATTTACGCCGCTGATCGTTACGTGGGTTTTGGTGCTGGTGGTTCAGATACTGGCACCGGCTGTAATTAACAACAAAGGGTAAAGGCATCATGGCTTCAGAAAATATGACGCCGCAGGATTACATAGGACACCATCTGAATAACCTTCAGTTGGACCTACGTACATTCTCGCTGGTGGATCCGCACAACCCCCCAGCCACCTTCTGGACGCTCAATATTGACTCCATGTTTTTCTCGGTGGTTCTGGGTCTGTTGTTCCTGCTTGTGTTCCGTAGCGTGGCCAAAAAGGCAACCAGCGGCGTACCGGGTAAATTTCAGACCGCGATTGAGCTGGTAATCGGCTTTGTACATGGTAGCGTGAAAGACATGTACCATGGCAAAAGCAAGCTGATTGCTCCGCTGGCCCTGACGATTTTCGTCTGGGTATTCCTGATGAACCTGATGGATTTACTGCCTATCGACCTGCTGCCGTACATCGGTGAGCATATCTTTGGCCTGCCGGCTCTGCGTGTGGTTCCGTCTGCTGACGTGAACATCACCCTGTCGATGGCACTGGGCGTATTTATCCTCATTCTGTTCTACAGCATCAAAATGAAAGGCATCGGTGGCTTCACGAAAGAGTTGACGCTGCAGCCGTTCAATCACTGGGCGTTCATTCCTGTCAACTTAATCCTTGAAGGGGTAAGCCTGCTGTCCAAACCAATCTCTCTTGGTTTACGACTGTTCGGTAACATGTATGCCGGTGAGCTGATTTTCATTCTGATTGCTGGTCTGTTGCCGTGGTGGTCACAGTGGATCCTGAATGTGCCATGGGCCATTTTCCACATACTGATTATCACGCTGCAAGCCTTCATCTTCATGGTTCTGACGATTGTCTATCTGTCGATGGCGTCTGAAGAGCATTAATTTACCAACACTACTACGTTTTAACTGAAACAAACTGGAGACTGTCATGGAAAACCTGAATATGGATCTGCTGTACATGGCTGCCGCTGTGATGATGGGTCTGGCGGCAATCGGTGCTGCGATCGGTATCGGCATCCTCGGGGGGAAATTCCTGGAAGGCGCAGCGCGTCAACCTGATCTGATTCCTCTGCTGCGTACTCAGTTCTTTATCGTTATGGGTCTGGTGGATGCTATCCCGATGATCGCTGTAGGTCTGGGTCTGTACGTGATGTTCGCTGTCGCGTAGTAAGCGTTGCTTGAATTAAGAGCAATATCAGAACGTTAACTAGATAGAGGCATTGTGCTGTGAATCTTAACGCAACAATCCTCGGCCAGGCCATCGCGTTTGTCCTGTTCGTTCTGTTCTGCATGAAGTACGTATGGCCGCCATTAATGGCAGCCATCGAAAAACGTCAGAAAGAAATTGCTGACGGTCTTGCTTCTGCGGAACGAGCACATAAGGATCTTGACCTTGCAAAGGCCAGCGCGACCGACCAGCTGAAAAAAGCGAAGGCGGAAGCTCAGGTAATTATTGAGCAGGCGAACAAACGTCGCGCTCAGATCCTGGACGAAGCCAAAACTGAAGCAGAGCAGGAACGTACTAAAATCGTGGCACAAGCGCAGGCGGAAATTGACGCTGAACGTAAACGTGCTCGCGAAGAACTGCGTAAGCAAGTCGCTATCCTGGCTGTTGCTGGCGCCGAGAAGATCATCGAACGTTCCGTGGATGAAGCTGCTAACAGCGACATCGTGGACAAACTTGTCGCTGAACTGTAAGGAGGGAGGGGCTGATGTCTGAATTTATTACGGTAGCTCGCCCCTACGCCAAAGCAGCTTTTGACTTTGCCGTTGAGCACCAGAGCGTTGACCGTTGGCAGGATATGCTGACGTTCGCCGCTGAGGTGACGAAGAACGAACAAATGGCAGAGCTTCTCTCTGGCGCGCTGGCGCCGGAAACGCTCGCTGAGTCGTTTATCGCAGTCTGCGGTGAGCAGCTGGACGAAAGCGGCCAAAACCTGATTAAGGTAATGGCTGAAAATAACCGTCTGAATGCGCTCCCGGATGTTCTTGAGCAGTTTATTCACCTGCGTGCAGCCAGTGAGGCTATCTCTGAGGTAGAAGTCACTTCTGCCAATGCACTGAGTGATGAGCAGCTTGCGAAGATCAGCGCCGCGATGGAAAAACGTCTGTCACGCAAAGTTAAGCTGAATTGCAAAATCGATAAGTCTGTAATGGCGGGCGTAATCATCCGTGCGGGTGATATGGTCATTGATGGCAGCGTACGCGGCCGTCTTGAGCGCCTTGCAGACGTCTTGCAGTCTTAAGGGGACTGGAGCATGCAACTGAATTCCACCGAAATCAGCGAACTGATCAAGCAGCGCATTGCTCAGTTCAGTGTTGTGAGCGAAGCTCATAACGAAGGTACTATTGTTTCTGTAAGTGACGGTGTTATCCGCATCCACGGCCTTGCCGATTGTATGCAGGGTGAGATGATTTCCCTGCCGGGTAACCGTTACGCTATCGCACTGAACCTGGAGCGCGACTCCGTAGGTGCAGTTGTGATGGGTCCATACGCTGACCTCGCCGAAGGCATGAAGGTTAAGTGTACGGGTCGTATCCTTGAAGTTCCGGTAGGCCGTGGCCTGCTGGGTCGTGTGGTGAACACTCTGGGTTCCCCAATCGACGGTAAAGGTCCGGTTGATAACGATGGCTTCTCGCCAATCGAAGTTATCGCACCGGGCGTAATCGAACGTCAGTCCGTCGATCAGCCGGTACAGACCGGTTATAAATCCGTTGATGCCATGATCCCAATCGGACGTGGTCAGCGTGAGCTGATCATCGGTGACCGTCAGACCGGTAAAACCGCGATGGCGATCGATGCGATCATCAACCAACGTGACTCCGGCATCAAATGTGTGTACGTGGCTATCGGCCAGAAAGCGTCCACCATTTCTAACGTGGTTCGTAAACTGGAAGAGCACGGCGCACTGTCCAACACTATCGTTGTTGTGGCTACCGCGTCTGAATCTGCTGCACTGCAATACCTGGCACCGTATGCGGGTTGCGCAATGGGCGAATACTTCCGTGACCGCGGTGAAGATGCACTGATCGTTTACGATGACCTGTCCAAACAGGCTGTTGCTTACCGTCAGGTTTCCCTGCTGCTGCGTCGTCCGCCAGGACGTGAAGCATTCCCAGGCGACGTATTTTACCTCCACTCCCGTCTGCTGGAGCGCGCATCCCGCGTTAACGCTGAATACGTTGAGAAGTTCACCAATGGTGAAGTTAAAGGTAAAACCGGCTCCCTGACCGCTCTGCCGATTATCGAAACCCAGGCGGGTGACGTTTCTGCGTTCGTTCCGACCAACGTAATCTCGATTACCGATGGTCAGATCTTCCTGGAAACCAACCTGTTTAACTCCGGTATTCGTCCGGCGGTTAACCCGGGTATCTCCGTATCGCGTGTAGGTGGTGCAGCGCAGACCAAGATCATCAAGAAACTGTCCGGTGGTATTCGTACCGCGCTGGCGCAGTATCGTGAACTGGCCGCGTTTTCTCAGTTCGCTTCCGACCTGGATGAAGCTACGCGTAAGCAGCTGAGTCATGGTCAGAAAGTCACTGAACTGCTGAAGCAGAAACAGTATGCCCCAATGTCTGTTGCACAGCAGGGTGTGGTGTTGTTTGCGGCTGAACGCGGTTACCTCGAAGATGTGGAACTGGCGAAGATCGGTAGTTTCGAAGCTGCTCTGCTGGCTTACGTCGACCGTGACCACGCTCCGCTGATGCAAGAGATCAACCAGTCCGGTGGCTATAACGACGAAATCGAGGGCAAGCTGAAAGCTATCCTCGATTCCTTCAAAGCAACCCAGTCCTGGTAACGTCTGGCGGTCTGTCTTAGGACGGACCGCAAGGCATTGAGGAGAAGCTCATGGCCGGCGCAAAAGAGATACGTAGTAAGATCGCAAGCGTCCAGAACACGCAGAAGATCACTAAAGCGATGGAGATGGTCGCCGCTTCCAAAATGCGTAAATCGCAGGATCGCATGGCGGCCAGCCGTCCTTATGCAGAGACCATGCGCAAAGTGATTGGTCACCTTGCGAATGGTAATCTGGAATATAAGCACCCTTACCTGGAAGAACGCGACGTTAAACGCGTGGGCTACCTGGTGGTGTCGACCGACCGTGGTCTGTGCGGCGGCTTGAACATTAACCTGTTCAAAAAGCTGTTGGCGGATATGAAAGCATGGTCCGATAAAGGCGTTCAGTGCGACATCGCAATGATCGGCTCTAAGGGTGTGTCTTTCTTTAACTCCGTTGGCGGTAACGTGGTTGCTCAGGTAACCGGCATGGGGGATAACCCTTCCCTGTCCGAACTGATCGGTCCGGTTAAAGTGATGCTGCAGGCCTACGATGAAGGCCGTCTGGACAGACTGTACGTTGTCAGCAACAAATTTATTAACACCATGTCACAGGTTCCGACCCTCACTCAGATGTTGCCGTTACCGGCATCAGAAGATGAAGAGTTGAAACAAAAAGCCTGGGATTACCTGTATGAACCAGACCCGAAACCGCTGCTGGATACCCTGCTGCGTCGTTACGTTGAATCACAGGTTTATCAGGGCGTGGTAGAAAACCTGGCCAGCGAGCAGGCCGCACGTATGGTGGCGATGAAAGCCGCGACCGACAATGGCGGCAGCCTGATTAAAGAGCTGCAGTTGGTATACAACAAAGCTCGTCAGGCCAGCATTACTCAGGAACTCACCGAGATCGTCGGTGGTGCATCCGCGGTATAACCAGGTTAATTCGTAGAGGATTCAAGATGGCTACTGGAAAAATTGTCCAGGTAATCGGCGCCGTAGTTGACGTCGAATTCCCTCAGGATGCCGTACCGCGTGTGTACGAAGCCCTTGAGGTTCAGAATGGTAATGAAGTTCTGGTGCTGGAAGTTCAGCAGCAGCTCGGTGGCGGTATCGTGCGTACCATCGCCATGGGTTCTTCCGACGGTCTGCGTCGTGGTCTGGAAGTTAAAGATCTCGAGCACCCAATCGAAGTCCCGGTAGGTAAAGCAACACTGGGTCGTATCATGAACGTATTGGGTCACCCGATCGACATGAAAGGCGACATCGGTGAAGAAGAGCGTTGGGCTATCCACCGCGCAGCACCATCCTATGAAGAGCTGTCCAGCTCTCAGGAACTGCTGGAAACCGGCATCAAAGTTATCGACCTGATGTGTCCGTTCGCGAAGGGCGGTAAAGTCGGTCTGTTCGGTGGTGCGGGTGTAGGTAAAACCGTAAACATGATGGAGCTGATCCGTAACATCGCGATCGAGCACTCCGGTTACTCCGTGTTTGCGGGCGTGGGTGAACGTACTCGTGAGGGTAACGACTTCTACCACGAAATGACCGACTCCAACGTTCTGGACAAAGTATCCCTGGTATATGGCCAGATGAACGAGCCGCCGGGAAACCGTCTGCGCGTTGCACTGACCGGTCTGACCATGGCTGAGAAGTTCCGTGACGAAGGCCGTGACGTTCTGCTGTTCGTCGATAACATCTATCGTTATACCCTGGCCGGTACGGAAGTATCCGCTCTGCTGGGCCGTATGCCATCAGCGGTAGGCTATCAGCCGACTCTGGCGGAAGAGATGGGTGTTCTTCAGGAACGTATCACCTCAACTAAAACCGGTTCTATCACCTCCGTTCAGGCGGTATACGTACCTGCGGATGACTTGACTGACCCATCCCCAGCCACCACCTTTGCTCACTTAGATGCAACAGTGGTACTGAGCCGTCAGATCGCATCCCTGGGTATCTACCCGGCCGTTGACCCGCTGGACTCCACCAGCCGTCAGCTGGATCCGCTGGTTGTTGGTCAGGAACACTACGACACTGCGCGTGGCGTACAGTCCCTGCTGCAGCGTTACCAGGAACTGAAAGACATCATCGCCATCCTGGGTATGGATGAACTGTCTGAAGAAGACAAACTGGTGGTAGCACGTGCGCGTAAGATCCAGCGTTTCCTGTCCCAGCCGTTCTTCGTTGCGGAAGTATTCACCGGTTCTCCGGGTAAATACGTATCCCTGAAAGACACCATCCGTGGCTTTAAAGGCATCATGGAAGGCGAATACGACCACCTGCCAGAGCAGGCGTTCTACATGGTCGGTTCTATCGACGAAGCCGTGGAAAAAGCGAAAAAACTTTAACGCCTTAATCGGAGGGTGATATGGCAATGACTTACCACCTGGATGTCGTCAGCGCAGAGCAACAAATGTTCTCTGGTCTGGTCGAAAAAATCCAGGTAACGGGTAGTGAAGGTGAACTGGGTATTTTCCCGGGACACGCACCGCTGCTCACCGCCATTAAGCCTGGTATGATCCGCATCGTTAAACAGTTCGGTCATGAAGAGTTTATCTATCTGTCCGGCGGCATTCTTGAAGTGCAGCCTGGCAATGTGACCGTACTGGCTGATACCGCGATTCGCGGGCAGGATCTCGATGAAGCGAGAGCCCTGGAAGCGAAACGTAAGGCAGAAGAGCACATTAAGAGCTCTCATGGTGACGTGGATTACGCTCAGGCATCTGCGGAACTGGCCAAAGCGATCGCCAAACTGCGCGTTATCGAGTTGACCAAAAAAGCGATGTAACACCGGCTTGAAACACAAAAACCAGTCTGATTTCAGGCTGGTTTTTTTATGCCTGTGTTTTAGTTAATTTGAAACTGAAAAGGTATTTTAAATTTTATGTGATATTAATCACATAAATATTGATCGATTAAAAAATGAAGCGTAGACTCTTTTTTGTGATGAGTGTCACATAATTAACTCAGATAAAAACGGGATACCAACATGAAACTGATCAACAAAATCATCGCCCTTTTCAGCAGCATGAACGTCTCTTTCGGCACGTTCAACCTGTAATACCTGCTTTAATGTGGCGCGATGCTTTGCGTAATTTATAAGCTAGCGCCATCTGTTCTCCTGTCGTTTTCGCACTATCCCCCGCCTCGATCCACTCCTTCTATTACCCCCTGAATTCGATAAATAAAATTGAGTCCGGACACTGAATTCTTTATTCATGGGGCAAAAAAATAGCAAAAACATTAACCTAAGGCTTTAATAAGAGCAGTCTCCTGTTTTTGGGAAGACAAAAGGCGTAGATATCGACGAAAATAGTGGGCTAAACGATAGGTATTTTCCCCTATTGAACGGTTTATCTTCGGCCCATTTCACGATGAAAAAAATGTAGTATTTTCAATGTGAAACGGTATAAATTCGTTCTTAAATTACAGTCAGGACGTGTATGTTGAATAGTGCTATGAGCGTCGTGATCCTTGCCGCAGGCAAAGGTACACGTATGTATTCCGATCTTCCTAAAGTGCTGCATACCCTCGCGGGTAAATCGATGGTCCAGCATGTCATTGATGCTGCTAATGAATTAGGCGCAACTCGCGTACACCTTGTCTACGGACACGGTGGCGATCTGCTTAAACAAACGCTGAAAGATGACAACCTGAACTGGGTTCTGCAAGCAGAGCAGTTGGGTACCGGTCATGCTATGCAGCAGGCGGCGCCATTCTTTGGTGATGACGAAGACATTTTGATGCTTTATGGCGATGTTCCGCTCATCTCCACCGACACCTTACAGCGTCTGCGCGATGCAAAACCGCAGGGGGGCATCGGCCTGTTAACGGTGAAACTGGATGACCCAACCGGCTACGGGCGTATTACGCGTGAAAACGGCGTGGTTACTGGCATCGTTGAGCATAAAGATGCCACCGACGAGCAGCGTCAGATTCAGGAAATCAATACCGGTATTCTGGTGGCTAACGGTGCAGACATGAAGCGCTGGCTGGCAAAACTCACCAACAACAATGCGCAGGGTGAATACTACATCACCGATATCATTGCGATGGCCTATCATGAAGGACGTGAGATTGCCGCGGTACATCCGGCGCGTATTAGCGAAACGGAAGGCGTCAATAACCGTCTGCAGCTTTCCCTACTGGAGCGTGTTTATCAGTCCGAGCAGGCAGAAAAACTGCTGCTGGCTGGCGTGATGCTGCGCGATCCGGCGCGTTTTGATCTACGCGGTACGCTTATTCACGGGCGCGATGTTGAAATTGATACTAACGTTATCATTGAAGGTCACGTGACCCTCGGCGATCGCGTCAAGATTGGCGCAGGTTGCGTCATCAAGAACAGCGTGATTGGTGATGACTGTGAGCTTAGCCCATACAGCGTTGTGGAAGATGCACGCCTCGATGCGGCATGTACTATCGGTCCGTTTGCACGTTTACGTCCCGGCGCTGAGCTGCAGGAAGGCGCACACGTGGGTAACTTCGTCGAAATGAAAAAAGCGCGTCTGGGTAAAGGCTCCAAAGCCGGTCATCTGACGTATCTGGGCGATGCAGAAATTGGCGATAACGTGAACATCGGCGCAGGGACTATTACCTGCAACTACGATGGTGCCAATAAGTTTAAAACCATTATTGGCGACGATGTGTTTGTTGGTTCTGATACTCAGCTGGTGGCGCCTGTCTCCGTGGGTAAAGGCGCGACTATTGCCGCCGGGACCACCGTAACGCGTGATGTCGCGGATAACGAACTGGTTATCAGCCGGGTACCTCAGGTCCATAAACAAGGCTGGAAGCGTCCGGAGAAGAAGAAGTAATTAATTTTTGCTGGATGGCGACTTTGCCTTATCCGGCCTACGTGCGGTGACGTTCAGTAGGCCTGATAAACGTGATTGCCATCAGGCAGACAAGAGATGAGGGGATAATATAATCCTCCGCTCAACACGCAGTACCATAAAAATAACCCCACTCTCTACAAGGCTCGGGGCGCCCGTAAATACGGGTTTTATCCAAAGATTTCGCGTTGTGGTAAGGCGGCAAGCGCGTGAGACCATGGGAGCTTACAATCAGTAAGTGACCATGGCGAAAGCGTGCAGACAACACAGCCACAGCGTGAAAGGTGAAGGATAAATACAGGTTGACCGACAACGACAGGCATAATGCCTAAATTCGGAATCTAAAAATATGTGTGGAATTGTTGGCGCTATCGCGCAGCGTGATGTTGCTGAAATCCTTCTCGAAGGTTTACGTCGTCTGGAATATCGTGGTTATGACTCTGCTGGTCTGGCAGTTGTCGATGCTGAAGGCAAAATGACCCGTCTGCGTCGTCTGGGCAAAGTACAGATGCTTACCGCGGCTGCGGAAGATCATCCGTTACATGGCGGCACCGGTATTGCTCACACGCGTTGGGCAACGCATGGCGAACCTTCAGAAGCGAACGCGCATCCGCATGTTTCTGATCACATTGTGGTGGTGCATAACGGCATCATCGAAAACCATGAACCGCTGCGTGAAATGCTGAAAACACGTGGCTACACTTTTGTGTCAGAAACCGACACCGAAGTGATTGCTCACCTGGTGCACTGGGAGCTGGAGCAGGGTGGTACTCTGCGTGAGGCCGTACTGCGGACTATCCCGCAGCTGCGCGGTGCATACGGTACGGTGATCATGGATACCCGTAACCCTGAAATCCTGCTGGCGGCGCGTTCTGGTAGCCCACTGGTAATTGGTTTGGGCATGGGTGAGAACTTTATCGCTTCCGATCAGCTGGCGCTGCTGCCGGTAACCCGTCGCTTTATCTTCCTGGAAGAAGGCGATATTGCGGAAGTGACTCGTCGTTCAGTGACCATTTTCGACAAGTCTGGCGCGGAAGTTAAACGTCAGGACATTGAATCCAGTCTGCAATATGACGCGGGCGAAAAAGGTATCTATCGCCACTACATGCAGAAAGAGATCTACGAACAGCCGAATGCGATCAAAAATACGCTGACCGGGCGCATCAGCCACGGTGAGGTGGATTTAAGCGAGCTGGGTCCGCATGCCAACGAGATGCTGTCTCAGGTGGAGCATATTCAGATCATCGCCTGTGGTACGTCGTACAACTCAGGTATGGTGTCCCGCTACTGGTTTGAGTCGCTGGCGGGTATTCCGTGTGATGTGGAAATCGCCTCTGAATTCCGTTACCGCAAATCAGCCGTGCGTCGCAACAGCCTGATGATCACCCTGTCCCAGTCTGGTGAAACGGCGGATACCCTGGCGGGTCTGCGCTTATCAAAAGAATTGGGTTATCTGGGATCGCTGGCGATTTGTAACGTACCGGGGTCTTCACTGGTGCGTGAATCCGACCTGGCGATGATGACCAACGCCGGTACCGAAATCGGCGTGGCCTCCACGAAAGCATTTACCACCCAACTGACGGTACTGCTGATGCTGGTGGCGAAACTGTCTCGTCTGAAAGGCCTGGATGCGTCTATTGAGCATGACATCGTTCACGGTCTGCAGGCGCTGCCGAACCGTATTGAGCAGATGCTGTCTCAGGACAAACGCATTGCTGCCCTGGCGGAAGATTTCTCTGACAAACACCATGCGCTGTTCCTCGGCCGTGGCGATCAGTATCCGATTGCGCTGGAAGGCGCGCTGAAGCTGAAAGAGATCTCTTATATTCACGCGGAAGCCTACGCAGCTGGCGAGCTGAAACACGGCCCGCTGGCGCTGATTGATGCGGATATGCCGGTTATCGTCGTGGCACCGAACAACGAACTGTTGGAAAAACTGAAATCCAACATTGAAGAAGTTCGTGCCCGTGGCGGCCAACTGTACGTCTTCGCCGATCAAGATGCGGGCTTTACCAGCAACGAAAACATGCACATCATTGAGATGCCGCATGTGGAAGAGGTGATTGCTCCGATCTTCTATACCGTTCCGCTGCAACTGCTGGCGTATCACGTGGCGCTGATTAAAGGCACCGATGTCGATCAGCCGCGCAACCTGGCGAAGTCGGTTACCGTGGAATAAGCGATACCTCGCTGAACTGAAAATGCCCTGCTCAAAGCGGGGCATTTTTTTAAATGTGTTCTGTTTTTAATCAATTATCCCGCCTGTTTTATGTGACAAACCGTCATCTTCAGCTACTGTTTTCAGTGTCATAAAAAGAAAATTTTGCCGAACTATGATTGTCACATAATCGATTAACTTACTGTTTTTATACTGTTTCTAAATGTTCCTCGCGCATTATTTTTCATTGTCATAAAACTGTCATATTTCGTACATTTAACTGTCACCTGTTTGTCCTATTTTGCTTATCGTAGCCACTAAACAATGATTTACGAAAATCTTGCAGGAGACATTATGAAAGTTATGCGTACCACTGTCGCAACTGTTGTCGCCGCGACCTTATCCATGAGCGCGTTCTCTGTATTTGCCGCAGCGAGCCTGACAGGTGCAGGTGCAACTTTTCCTGCGCCAGTGTATGCCAAATGGGCTGATACTTATCAGAAAGAGACCGGTAGTAAAGTCAACTACCAGGGTATCGGTTCCTCCGGTGGTGTAAAACAAATTACGGCAAATACCGTTGATTTCGGCGCTTCTGATGCACCGTTGTCCGATGAGAAACTGGCACAGGAAGGCCTGTTCCAGTTCCCGACCGTGATCGGCGGTGTCGTGCTGGCTGTAAATATTCCAGGCCTGAAATCCGGCGAACTGGTGCTGGACGGTAAGACCCTGGGTGATATCTACCTCGGCAAAATCAAGAAGTGGGATGATGAAGCCATCACCAAACTGAACCCAGGGCTGAAACTGCCTTCGCAGAACATCGCCGTTGTGCGTCGTGCTGATGGTTCCGGTACCTCTTTCGTGTTCACCAGCTATTTGGCAAAAGTGAACGAAGAGTGGAAATCTAAAATTGGTGCAGGCTCTACCGTTAACTGGCCAACCGGTCTGGGCGGTAAAGGTAACGACGGTATCGCCGCGTTCGTACAGCGTCTGCCAGGCTCCATTGGTTACGTTGAATATGCTTACGCTAAGCAGAACAACCTGGCCTATACCAAACTGATTTCTGCTGACGGTAAACCGGTAAGCCCGACCGAAGAAAACTTTGCAAATGCGGCAAAAGGCGCTGACTGGAGCAAAACCTTCGCCCAGGATCTGACTAACCAGAAAGGTGATGAGGCATGGCCGATTACGTCCACCACATTCATCCTGGTTCACAAAGAGCAGAAGAAACCTGAGCAGGGCGTTGAAGTGCTGAAGTTCTTTGACTGGGCGTACAAAAATGGCGGTAAACAGGCTAATGACCTGGATTACGCCAGCCTGCCGGATAACGTGGTTGAGCAGATTCGTGCTGCATGGAAGACCAACGTGAAAGACAGCAGCGGTAAAGCACTGTACTAATAGAATATCTTTGACGAATTGGCGGATGGCGCTACGCTTATCCGCCCTACGGTTTCTACCGTAGGCCCAGAGTGTAGGCCGGATAAGCGTAGCGCCATCCGGCATGGGCAACTGAGTAAATGAGTTTAACTTAAAGAGTGATTTATGGCTGCAACCAAGCCTGCTTTTAACCCACCGGGTAAAAAGGGTGACATGATATTCAGCGTGCTGGTAAAACTGGCTGCGCTGATTGTGCTATTGATGTTGGGTGGCATTATTGTCTCTCTGATCATCTCCTCCTGGCCAAGCATTCAAAAATTTGGTTTCTCATTTTTGTGGACCAAAGAGTGGGATGCGCCAAACGACATCTACGGTGCGCTGGTACCGATTTACGGTACGCTGGTGACCTCGTTTATCGCCTTGCTGATCGCCGTTCCGGTGAGCTTCGGCATCGCTTTATTTTTGACTGAGTTAGCACCTAACTGGTTACGTCGCCCGCTGGGCATTGCAATTGAACTGCTGGCGGCGATCCCGAGTATTGTTTACGGCATGTGGGGCCTGTTTATTTTTGCCCCGCTGTTTGCAACCTACTTCCAGGAGCCGGTGGGTAACATCCTTTCCAACATTCCGTTTGTGGGTGCCCTGTTTGCGGGTCCGGCCTTTGGTATCGGTATTCTGGCAGCCGGTGTGATCCTGGCCATTATGATCATCCCGTACATTGCGGCGGTCATGCGCGATGTGTTCGAACAAACGCCGGTACTGATGAAAGAGTCAGCCTACGGCATCGGCTGTACGACCTGGGAAGTTATCTGGCGCATCGTCCTTCCGTTCACCAAAAATGGGGTGATTGGCGGCGTGATGTTGGGTCTTGGCCGCGCGCTGGGTGAAACCATGGCGGTGACCTTTATCATCGGTAACACCTACCAGCTCGACAGTGCATCGCTGTTTATGCCGGGTAACAGTATTACCTCTGCGTTGGCGAATGAATTTGCCGAAGCGGAATCTGGCCTGCATGTGGCTGCGTTGATGGAACTGGGGCTGATCCTGTTTGTGATCACCTTCATCGTGCTGGCAGCGTCTAAGTTCATGATCATGCGCCTTGCGAAGAACGAGGGGGCACGCTAATGGCTACGCTTGATATGCAAAACACCGCCGCGCTGGCGGAGTCTCGTCGTAAGATGCAGGCGCGTCGCCGCTTGAAAAACCGCATCGCACTGACGCTCTCAATGGGGACGATGGCGTTCGGTCTGTTCTGGTTGGTGTGGATCCTGTTCTCAACGGTGGTTCGCGGTATCGATGGTATGTCGCTGGCGCTGTTCACTGAAATGACGCCGCCGCCGAATACGGCGGGTGGCGGTCTGGCGAATGCCCTGGCGGGCAGCGGGCTGTTGATCCTGTGGGCGACCGTGTTGGGTACGCCGCTCGGTATTATGGCGGGCATCTATCTGGCCGAGTACGGGCGTAAGTCCTGGCTGGCTGAGATTATCCGCTTTATCAACGACATCCTGCTGTCTGCGCCGTCGATTGTTGTGGGTCTGTTCGTTTACACCGTGGTCGTCGCGAAAATGGAGCACTTCTCTGGCTGGGCGGGCGTGATTGCGCTGGCGCTGCTGCAGGTGCCAATCGTGATTCGTACCACCGAAAACATGCTCAAACTGGTGCCGGATAGCCTGCGTGAAGCGGCCTATGCGCTGGGTACGCCGAAGTGGAAGATGATTTCAGCGATCACCCTGAAGGCGTCTGTCTCCGGCATTATCACCGGTGTTTTGCTGGCGATTGCGCGTATTGCCGGTGAAACCGCTCCGCTGCTGTTTACATCGCTCTCCAATCAGTTCTGGAGCACCGACATGATGCAGCCGATAGCCAACCTGCCGGTGACCATCTTTAAGTTTGCGATGAGCCCATTTGTGGAATGGCAGCAACTGGCCTGGGCCGGGGTGCTGATTATTACCCTGTGCGTACTGCTGCTGAACATTCTGGCGCGCGTTATTTTCGCGAAGAAGAAACACGGTTAAGACGAATTGCCGGATGGCGGCGTAAACGCCTTATCCGGCCTACGGTCGAACATATTTGTAGGCCTGATAAGCTGCGCGCCATCAGGCATGATAAGGAATAGATTGAAATGAGTATGGTTGATACTGCCCCAGGTAAGATTCAGGTTCGTGATTTGAACTTCTACTACGGCAAATTCCATGCCCTGAAGAACATCAACCTGGATATCGCTAAAAACCAGGTCACGGCGTTTATCGGGCCATCAGGCTGTGGTAAATCAACGCTTCTGCGTACCTTCAACAAAATGTTTGAACTGTATCCAGAACAGCGTGCGGAAGGTGAAATCCTGCTGGATGGCGACAATATTCTCACCAATACCCAGGATATCGCGCTGCTGCGTGCCAAAGTAGGGATGGTGTTCCAGAAGCCGACGCCGTTCCCGATGTCCATCTACGACAACATCGCGTTTGGTGTCCGTCTGTTTGAAAAACTCTCGCGTGCAGACATGGATGAGCGCGTGCAGTGGGCCTTGACCAAGGCCGCATTATGGAATGAAACCAAAGATAAACTACACCAGAGCGGGTACTCTCTCTCCGGTGGTCAGCAGCAGCGTTTGTGCATTGCGCGTGGTATTGCCATTCGCCCTGAAGTGTTGCTGCTGGATGAGCCGTGTTCGGCGCTCGACCCGATCTCTACCGGGCGTATTGAAGAGCTGATCACCGAGCTGAAAGAGGATTACACCGTCGTTATCGTGACCCACAATATGCAGCAGGCTGCACGTTGTTCCGACCACACGGCATTTATGTACCTGGGCGAGTTGATTGAATTCAGCAACACGGACGATCTGTTCACCAAGCCCGCGAAGAAACAAACAGAAGATTATATCACCGGCCGTTACGGTTGATTCAGGAGCGCGTTATGGACAGTCTGAACCTTAATAAACATATTTCCGGCCAGTTCAACGCAGAACTGGAAAGCATCCGCACCCAGGTGATGACCATGGGCGGCATGGTGGAGCAGCAGCTTTCTGATGCCATTACCGCGATGCACAACCAGGACAGCGAGCTGGCGAAGCGCGTCATTGATGGTGACAAGAACGTCAACATGATGGAAGTGGCGATTGATGAAGCCTGCGTGCGTATCATCGCGAAACGTCAGCCGACGGCGAGCGACCTGCGCCTGGTGATGGCAATCATCAAAACCATCGCCGAACTGGAACGTATTGGTGACGTCGCGGACAAAATCTGCCGTACCGCGCTGGAGAAATTCTCCCAGCAGCATCAGCCGCTGTTGGTCAGCCTGGAATCACTGGGTCGCCATACGGTGCAAATGCTACACGATGTGCTGGATGCGTTTGCGCGCATGGATCTGGACGAAGCGGTGCGCATTTATCGTGAAGACAAGAAAGTTGACCAGGAATATGAGGGCATCGTGCGCCAACTGATGACCTATATGATGGAAGACCCGCGCACCATTCCGAGCGTGCTGACCGCACTGTTCTGCGCCCGTTCTATCGAGCGTATCGGTGACCGTTGCCAGAATATTTGCGAATACATCTTCTACTTCGTGAAGGGACAAGATTTCCGTCACGTCGGCGGCGATGAGCTGGATAAGCTGCTGGCGGGTAAAGACCCGAAGGAATAAGCGGCTTGTTGCGTTCGCCGGGATCCCCGGCGTCGCTATTGTAGGCCGGATAAGGCGTTACGCCGCATCCGGCATTCTGCGCCATCCGCTTGATGGCGCTTTGCTTATCAGGCCTACTGTTTAATCGACGATATTCCAACCCCGCGCCTTCCACAATGCCGGCAACTGTGCCAGATCGGTAAAGGTCGTCACTTTAGGATGATCGATCGGTTTGTTGTGCGAATCGGCGCAGAAGTAGAACACCTCCATCCCGGCATCAATCCCTGACTGCGCACCCGCTGCAGAATCATCCACCAGAATGCAGTTTTGCGGATTGACGTTCATGGCTTTTGCCGCATGGAACATCAGCGCCGGATCGGGTTTCCAGCGTTGGATATCATAGCCGCTGAACAGTAAATCCGGGAAATGATGCAGCATGCCTAGCTTGCCTAACGAATGCTGCATTTTGCTGACCGGACCGTTCGACACCACGCACATCGGCACTGCCATGCTATCCAGCAGCGCGTTGGCACCTGCAATCACCTCCAGTTCCGTATCGAACAGGCGTGCGACCTCGGCGCGGTAAATCGGTTCTAGTTCGGCTTTTGCCAGTTCGACACCGTGCTCGTCGTTGATAATGTCGATGATCTCGTAGAGCTTTACCCCCTTGAAGCGTTTAAACGTCTCTTCAAGATCGAGCGTAATGCCAAACGCCTGGAACATGCTGACATACGCGCGAGAACAAATGACTTCACTGTCGACGAGGGTTCCGTCACAGTCAAAAAATACAGCTTCTATCTGGGACATGTCATTTCCGTTTTAACAAGTTTAACGTTTACGTACAGCATTATTGGGCGACGCAATCGTTGCCGTATAAGCAAAATCAATGGAAAAAAATCGCTCATAACCCACCCTATTGTCGCATTTTGGTATAGGATAGCGACGAATTTTCCCTCCTTGTTCGGAAATTGATAATGAGTCAACAACACACAACCCAGGCTTCTGGCCGGGGCATACTGGAACGCGTGTTTAAACTGCGCGAACATGGCACGACGGCACGGACCGAAGTGATCGCCGGTTTCACTACTTTCCTGACGATGGTCTACATCGTTTTCGTCAACCCGCAAATTCTGGGCGTAGCCGGAATGGACACCAGTGCCGTCTTCGTGACCACCTGTCTGATTGCGGCGTTGGGCAGTATCCTGATGGGCGTATTTGCTAACCTGCCGGTGGCGCTGGCGCCAGCGATGGGGCTGAACGCCTTCTTCGCGTTCGTCGTGGTACAGGCAATGGGCCTGCCGTGGCAGGTAGGTATGGGCGCTATCTTCTGGGGTGCGGTGGGTCTGCTGCTGCTGACTATCTTCCGCGTGCGTTACTGGATGATTGCCAACATCCCGGTCAGTCTGCGCGTGGGGATCACCAGCGGTATCGGTCTGTTTATCGGCATGATGGGGCTGAAAAATGCCGGCGTTATCGTGGCGAACAAGGATACGCTGGTTTCCATTGGTAACCTGACTTCTCACAGCGTGCTGCTGGGGGTCTTGGGCTTCTTCATTATCGCTATTCTGGCGTCCCGCAACATTCATGCGGCGGTGCTGGTTTCGATTATCGTCACCACCCTGCTGGGCTGGATGCTGGGCGATGTGCACTATAACGGTATCGTTTCTGCACCACCGAGCATCACCACCGTTGTGGGCCATGTTGACCTTGCCGGGTCGTTCAACCTGGGGCTGGCGGGGGTGATCTTCTCCTTCATGCTGGTTAACCTGTTCGACTCCTCCGGTACGCTTATCGGTGTGACGGACAAAGCGGGTCTGGCCGATGAAAAAGGTAAGTTTCCGCGCATGAAGCAGGCGCTGTTTGTGGATAGCGTCTCCTCGGTTGCCGGGTCCTTTATCGGTACTTCTTCGGTGACTGCGTATATCGAGTCGTCTTCCGGGGTTTCAGTTGGCGGGCGTACTGGCCTGACGGCTGTCGTGGTGGGGATCCTGTTCCTGCTGGTGATTTTCCTGTCGCCGCTGGCGGGAATGGTGCCGCCCTATGCGGCAGCAGGTGCGCTGATTTATGTCGGTGTGCTGATGACCTCCAGCCTGTCACGCGTGAAGTGGGATGACCTGACCGAAGCGGTCCCGGCGTTTATTACCGCCGTGATGATGCCGTTTAGCTTCTCGATTACCGAAGGTATCGCGCTGGGCTTTATTTCCTACTGTGTAATGAAAATCGGTACCGGACGCTTCCGCGACCTCAGCCCATGCGTGATCGTTGTGGCGCTGCTGTTTGTGCTGAAGATTGTGTTTATCGACGCACACTAAAATATCGGTATTCTCTACAGCCCGCCCGGCATTACTGCTGGCGGGCTTTTTCTTTTATGCTTTTACGCGCTGAATATAATCCCCGAAGGCGGCCAACTGGCCCGTCAGGTGATCCAGCGTGCTTTGATCAATCACTTCGCCGGTTTGTGTATCCACTTTATTCTGAATGACACCGCCCATAAACTCCGGTTTATTCATGACCATGGCGTCAAGGAACACCAGAATCTGGCGCAGATGGTACTGACAGCGGGCACCGCCAATCGCGCCCATTGAGCTGGTCTGGATCAGCACCGGTTTGCCTGCCAGAGGCTGATCGGGCAGACGGGACAGCCAGTCGATGGCGTTCTTCAGTCCACCTGGTACCGAATAGTTATATTCTGGTGTGACAATCACCACGCCATCCGCTTTTCTGATCTGCTCCGCCAGCGCTTCTACGCTTGCCGGAAAACCTTCTTCCTGCTGGAGATCGGCATCGTACAGTGGAATATCGCCAATCGACGGTAATGCGTTGACGTCCATCCCTGCCGGGGCAATTTTTGGCAGCGTACGGGCAACCATTCCATTAAATGAGCCTTTGCGCAGGCTCCCCAGTAACGTAACAACATTCAATGTTTCAGACATGGTTACTCCTGTTTCATCATGAAGGTTAAATCAGTTAAGCGTATAGCTCTTCGCTGCGGATAATTGAGAGAAGCGGATCAGGCGGCCCGTTGGCGCATTGGCGCGAGTCTGGATATCGGGCAAACTTTTCCAATCCTGCTTACCATCAAACTCCCAAACCTTGAGTTTTTCAATGGCTGGCGTCACCGCGACCGACCACACCAGCACATCTTCCGCATCGCAAATGGCTTCGATCTGCGCCATATGGGCGCATTTCAGGCGTCCGGCGCCGGGTAACAACTGGAGTTCGCGCGGATCGTCATTGCTCATATCACCGGTAAGTTTGAGTACGCTCTGGCGCAGGGTAATGAGCTGTGCGCGTGCTTCATTCGGATCGCTTTGGTTGTTGATCCACAGGTTTTCGTTGCTGGAAAAGCGCCTGGTGTCCGTCGAATGTGGATAGTTAAACCCACGGATTGCTCGCTGAAGTTCCATATCCAGGCCGCAGCTGCCTTCTGTCGTCAGCGCCACGCCGACGATATTTCCGGCGTAGGAAATGGAAAATCCGGGCAGATTTTTATCGCGAAAGACCGGTTTGCCTTTGGCATGTTGCACGATTTCGGGCAGCGAGCTGGTGCCGTAAAGCATAAACATCAGTTCAGCGAGGAGGCTTCTGGAGGCCAGAAAGCGTGTTCGGCGGTGAGTTGGGAGGCTGTTTGCTTCGATATGGCATGGAGAAGGGAGGCGAACTGAAATCAGGTGTCCCTCCGTAAGAATCCCTCTGGCAAAATGTGTCGCCATTTTTCGCTCCGTGATTAATGGTCCGTGATTATTACCAGAGTAACATTTACACGGCGTCCAGGCAGGCTTTACTGCCTAAAAATCAGGCGAAAACGGGATACATTACGCGACATTTACATTTCTGACACTATCATGGTTAATTTAGCAACAATTTTGGCGCGCAGTGTCAGGACATATCACGATAGAGCGTCTTGATCGTGTCTTTCAGCCAGACGATCTTTGGATTGTGGCTGTTACGTTTATGCCAGAGCAGGGTGAACGGTACGCGCATTTTTTCCAGCTGTGCGGTATCAAAGGGCAGCGGGCGTGCCACCAGTGGAAGCTGGTGGAGTTGATTATAACGCTGACAGTAGACTGGGGCGGTGGCTATCAACGCGTGATCCGGTTGGGCGGCCATAAACAGCGACTGCTCAAACCCTGGTAGGCTCAGGGCGATAGTGCGTTTGCGTCCCATCTCCTGCAGCACATCGTCCAGCGCCCAGGTATCGCTTTGTTCCCAACTGATGCTGATATGCGGATAGCGCAGGAAGGTCTCCAGGTTCCACTCTTCTCGTAACGCCGGATGATCTTCGCGCAGCCAGACGCAGGGGAGATCGGAAAACAGCACCTCATGGTCGATAGATAACGGCAGCAGGCTCAGCAACTCGCGTGAGCGCGGGTGGCTTTCGCGCCCGGTAAACCCGATATCCACCTCACCGCGAATAATGGCGTCCAGCGAATCGTAATCCCAGTTGCGCACTTTGATGGACGCTTGCGGATAGCGTTGATAAATCTGCTGCGAGAGCGCGTTGAACATGATCATCACCAGCGGCGTCTCGGCCACCAGATCAAACTTCAACCCGCGCGGTGCTTCGTGATGCGGCTTATCGAGCAACTGATTGCCCATCTGCATCCACTCCGCCAGGCTCTGTTCCATACTGACCATCAACGGCGTCGGCGTCAGCCCCAGCGGGGTGTTTACAAACAGCGGATCGTCAAACCAGGATCTCAGCTTCGCCAACGATTTACTGACCGCCGACGGCGTGACGTTCATCCGTTTGGCGGTTTTGGTGACGCTGCGCTCCTGCATCAGGAGCTGCAGGCAGAGCAGTAAATTAAGATCGAGACTGCTGAGGGATTTCTTCATGAGTAGGCGCGGACCGGTTAGGAGCAACAGTGATAATCAGCATGATGCTCACTATGCTACAGCCAATCAGAATCCCGATCAGCATATTCAACGCGTCAAGTCCGAGGACAGCCGCCAGCCAAATCCACAGTGATGAGCCGCAAACCTGGGCGATGCCTAGCGTTGAGCTGGCGACGCCCGCTCGCAGCGAGAACGGTCCCAGCGCCTGGCTCATGGCAATGCCGAAACCGACCGAGAATCCGGCACAGATTAACGTCAGGCCAAACAGTGTAACTGCATGCGAGCTGGCAAGGGTTAGAACCACGCCTGCGCTCAGGAACAGCACCTGTGAGGCCAGCATCAGGGTGCGGGGCTTAAACAGGCTCAGGGCAAACGGTGTGGAGAAAGAGACCGCCATACTGACCCCTGCGGTCATCGCCATGGTCGTGGCGTATTCACCGCGGTCAAAACCCATTACCTCCATCAGTAGCACCGGTGAGGTGTTGACGAAGGTAAGGATCACCGACACGCTGAGCGTGGTAATCGCCAGTCGGCTGAGGAAAAAGCGGTTTACCAGCGATTCGGTGCGCTGCTCAACACCCGCAGACCTTGAGAGCGTCGCTGGGCGCGATTCTCGCAGGATAAACACCGACAGCAGGCAAACTGCCACGCCCATACCAATCATCGTGTAGAACAGGCTCTGCCACGGGTATTTGAGCATAATCAGATGCCCCATTACCGGGGCCAGAACCGGCACGATACAGGTGATACCGTTCAACAGCGACAACACCTTCGCCCGGCGGCGATCGTCGAGCGTATCGCGCAAAATCGCAAAGGCCACTACATAACAGCAGCCTGCGCCAATTCCCTGAATAAAACGGCCCACCAGGAACGGCGTACCGCTCTCGGCGAATGAACACAGGGCGGAAGCAAAAATAAAGATCAGGGCGCCGACAATCGCGACCGGTTTACGACCCGACTGGTCGGCAATCTTACCGGCGAACAGCATCGCCGCGGCCATTCCGGCCAGATACACCGAAAATGCGATATGTAGCTGTGCTTCGCTGGCGTTAAGGTCGGCGGCAATACGCGGTAACCCCACCAGATACATATCAATACCGGCAGGATAAAGCAGAACCAGAGCAAAACTGCAGATTAAAAAGCGTGTCATAGCGACCTCATGAGGAATGTGGCGCTAAGAATACGGGGAGAGCGTCAGTAGCACGAGTTGCCATTCGGACAACAGTGATTTCCTCACAGGAAATCACTGTTGTCCGAATGGCGACTTTGCCTTATCGGGCCTACGGGTCCTGTAGGCCCGGCAAGCATCGCGCCACCGGGCAACACAACGTTACTTACCGATACAGAAACTGGAGAAAATCCGTCCCAGCAGATCGTCGGAGGTAAACTCCCCAGTGATCTCACTGAGATTCTGCTGTGCAAGGCGCAGCTCTTCTGCCAGCAATTCTCCGGCCCTGGCGCCCAACAGTTGAGCTTTGCCCTGCTCGAGATGCTCTGCCGCTTCTGCCAGTGCCTGCAGGTGACGACGGCGCGCCAGGAAACCGCCTTCCATATTGGTTTCGAAGCCCATACTCTGCTTGAGATGGTTACGCAGCACGTCCACGCCTTCGCCGGTACGCGCAGAGAGGCGAACCAGTGAGTGGCCATTTACTTCGCTAAGGCCCAGCGTTTCTCCAGTGATATCCGCTTTGTTGCGTACCACGGTGATGGGTAACTTCGTCGGCAAACGTGCGATAAAATCAGGCCAGATATCGGCCGGGTCGACGGCATCGGTGGTGGTGCCATCCACCATAAACAGCACGCGGTCGGCCTGTTCGATTTCCTGCCAGGCGCGTTCGATACCAATGCGTTCGACTTCGTCACTGGCGTCACGCAGACCGGCGGTGTCGATGATATGCAGCGGCATACCGTCGATATGAATATGTTCGCGCAGCACGTCGCGGGTGGTGCCAGCAATGTCGGTGACAATCGCCGCCTCACGGCCCGCTAAGGCGTTCAGCAGGCTTGATTTCCCGGCGTTAGGACGTCCGGCGATCACCACCTTCATCCCTTCACGCAGCAGGCTACCCTGACGCGCTTCGGCCCGTACGGCATCGAGATCGGCGATGACGTTATTAAGCAGGCCTTCAATTTTACCGTCAGAGAGGAAGTCGATTTCCTCATCCGGAAAATCAATCGCCGCTTCCACGTAGATACGCAGGTGAGTGAGTGCTTCCACAAGGTGATTTACGCGGGCGGAGAACGCACCCTGCAAGGAGTTCAGCGCGGAACGTGCGGCTTGTTCTGAACTGGCATCGATCAGGTCGGCAATGGCTTCTGCCTGGGCTAAATCGAGTTTATCGTTCAGGAACGCGCGCTCCGAGAACTCACCGGGTCTGGCAATACGCAGGCCGGGAATAGTCAGAATACGTTTTAACAGCAGGTCGAGAATGACCGGGCCGCCGTGGCCCTGCAATTCTAAAACGTCTTCACCGGTAAAGGAGTTTGGACCGGGGAACCACAGGGCAATGCCCTGATCCAGCGTGCTACCATCGGCATCTTTAAACGGCAGGTAGTCGGCATAACGTGGTTTTGGCAGTTTGCCCAGTACGGATTCTGCAACCTCGCGGGCTTTCAGGCCGGAGATGCGCAGAATACCCACACCACCACGTCCCGGTGGGGTGGCCTGAGCGACGATGGTGTCGTTATGGCTCATGATATGTCTCTTAAATACCAATAATAAAAAAGGCGGTCAATCGACCGCCCTTTAATTTATGTTCCGTTTGCCGGATGGCGGCTTCGCCTTATCCGGCCTACAACCGAATCAGGAGTTTTTCTTCTCGCGGCTATGCAGGCCACGCTTCTCCAGACCACGGTAAATCAGCTGCTGCTGAATAATGGTTACCAGGTTGCTGACGATATAGTACAGCACCAGACCTGACGGGAACCACAGGAAGAACACGGTGAAGATGACCGGCATAAAGGTCATGATCTTCTGCTGCATCGGGTCGGTCACGGTGGTCGGCGACATCTTCTGAATGAAGAACATCGTTACGCCCATCAGGATCGGCAGGATGTAGTACGGGTCCTGTGCAGACAGGTCATGGATCCACAGTGCGAACGGCGCATGGCGCAGTTCAATGGAGCCCATCAGCATGTAGTACAGCGCCAGGAAGATTGGCATCTGGATGATCAGCGGGAAGCAGCCGCCCAGAGGGTTAACCTTCTCAGCTTTGTACAGGGCCATCATTTCCTGGCTCTGACGCTGTTTGTCATCGCCCAGACGCTCACGCATTGCCTGAATCTTCGGCTGCAGCATACGCATCTTCGCCATGGAGGTGTACTGCGCTTTAGTCAGCGGGTACATGATGCCACGAACGATAAAGGTGATAACGATGATAGAGAAGCCCCAGTTACCCAGGAAGCTATGGATCCACTTCAGCAGTTTGAACAGCGGCTGAGAGATGAACCACAACCAACCGTAGTCGACGGTCAGATCCAGGTGCGGTGCAACGGCCGCCATTTTATCCTGAATTTCCGGGCCAACCCACAGGGTGCTGGTCATCGCGCTTGTCTGGCCCGGTTGAACCAGTACCGGCTGAGATTTATAGCCGATAGCGGCAATGCCGTTACCCAGATTTGCGGTATAGAAGTTATTGGTGCCGTCGTTACGCGGAACCCATGCCGTGGCGAAATACTGCTGCAGCATTGCGACCCAGCCGTCTTTAGCGTTGACGTTCAGGTTTTCGTTTTCAGCAATGGTGTCGAACTTGTATTTCTCATACTTCTCATCAGGCGTGGAGTAAGCCGCGCCACGGAAGGTATGCAGCGCAAAGTTGCTGCTACCGGTGTCGAGATGAGAGGGCAGATTGATGGATTGCTTCAGCTGACCAAAGGTGGAGATTTCCAGCGGCTTCTCGCTGGCGTTCTGCACGCTGTAGTTAACGCTTACCGCATACTCACCGCGCTTGAGAACAAACGTTTTGGTAAACGTGTTGCCAGCGGCGTCTGTATAGGTCATCGGGATCTGCAGTTCATTTTGACCGTCAGCCAGTACAAAAGAGTCTTTGTCGACGTTGTACAGCGGACGCGGGCCGTTAGCCGGGTTATCCGGGCCGTCACGACCTGTCAGGCCACTCTGTGCCTGATAGATGAACTGTGGTGTGGTATCCAGTAACTGGAACGGTTCGGTAGAACCGAGTTCTTTCGGGTAAGCTGGCAGTGAAGCCTGTTCCACATCACCACCACGGGTGTTGATGGTCAGATCAAGCACGTCAGTCTTAACCGTAATCAGTTTCCCCTGGCCACTGGCCGGTACGCCCTGGTCGGCGGCGCTACCCGCTGCGGTGGTCGTTGTCTGCGTGGTCTGTTGAGCCTGAGGTTGCGGATTTTTATCCTGCTCCCAGGCTTGCCAGATCATGAAAGACACGAACAGCAAAGCGATGACTAAAAGATTGCGTTGCGAATCCATCGTTAGTGTTCTCTGGTATCAAATGGTCCGGGTGGGACGGGATCGTCACCACCAGGGTGTAAAGGGTGGCATTTTAATACGCGTTTCACCGTCAACCAACTGCCTTTTATCACTCCAAACCTGCGCAATGCCTCAATTCCGTAGCTCGAACAGGTTGGAGTGAAACGGCAATGCGGCCCAAGCAGCGGACTGATCAGGCGTTGATAGACCCGAATGAGGGCTATCAGGACCCGCGAGCCAGGCGACAATGGCGACGCCATAATTTTTCCAACGCTTCCGAGAGAGCACGGTTATCGAGGTCGGCAACCCCTTTTTTAGCCACCACTACGAAATCCATTGCTGGAAGTTCGTGCTGACGTAAACGGAAGCTTTCACGCGTCAGGCGTTTAATCCTGTTGCGTTCATGCGCACGTTTAACATTTTTCTTGGCGACCGTTAGACCGATGCGGGGATGCCCCAGCGAATTTTGGCGGCCGAGAATGGTGATTTGCGGCGTGCCAGCCCGTTGTGGCTGCTGGAAGACGAATGTGAAATGAGTGGGAGTTAACAAACGTAACTCCCTGGGAAATGCGAGCTTAACCACTCAGGGGCTAGCTTTTATTACTTAGAAACGGTCAGACGAGAACGGCCTTTAGCACGACGACGTGCCAAAACCTGACGACCATTTTTATTAGCCATACGAGCACGGAAGCCGTGAGAACGGTTGCGCTTCAGTACAGACGGTTGAAAAGTGCGTTTCATGGCGATTTCTACCTAAACTTGAATAAATTCACTGACTTTTGCGTATACCCGAACGAACTTCGAACGACTTACGCCACAGTGTGGGTGATTAAAGAGGCCGGATTGTAATAATTGTACACTCCGGAGTCAATTCTCTTTCCTTAATTCCCGCTTTTTTCCGCATGGTTTCGCGTAAAAAACAGGCAGCGTTGACGCCGTGAGGCGACCTTTACTCGCTGGGGGTAAGAATTATACGGGCTGGTGGATAAAGCGCAAGGATCGCACGGGATCTTTATTAGATCGTTTTCGCAGTAAAGCATCTTTACTCATTAATTTTTTCAATATGCGCGCGAAAACCTGCAGCACTTCTCCAGGATCGTTTACACTTAGCCGATTCTGGATCATCCTGTGGATAAATCGGGAAGAATCTGTGAGAAACAGAAGATCTCTCGCTCAGTTTAGGCTATGATCCGCGGTCCTGATCGTTTCAACGGATCCTGATCAGGCATATAACCGCAGACAGCGGTTCGCACGTCACCCTCACGCAGGGTCTTTTCGACGTGCGCCAACAATCATGAATGTTTCAGCCTTTGTCATTTATCGACTTTTGTTCGAGTGGAGTCCGCCGTGTCACTTTCGCTTTGGCAGCAGTGTCTTGCCCGATTGCAGGATGAGTTACCAGCCACAGAATTCAGTATGTGGATACGCCCGTTGCAGGCGGAACTGAGCGATAACACGCTGGCTTTGTATGCGCCAAACCGTTTTGTGCTCGATTGGGTAAGGGACAAATACCTTAATAATATTAATGGATTGCTGAATAACTTCTGCGGAGCAGATGCCCCACAGCTACGCTTTGAAGTCGGTACCAAACCCGTCACGCAAACGCTGAAGACGCCAGTTAATCACGTTGTCGCACCTGCGTATGTAGCGCAACAAGTTCAGCCGCAACGAGCTGCACCTGCAGCACGTTCGGGTTGGGATAACGTCCCGGCCCCGGCAGAACCAACCTATCGCTCTAACGTCAACGTCAAACACACGTTTGATAACTTCGTTGAAGGTAAATCTAACCAACTGGCGCGCGCGGCGGCTCGTCAGGTGGCGGACAATCCTGGCGGCGCCTACAATCCTCTATTCCTTTATGGCGGTACTGGTCTGGGTAAAACCCACCTGTTGCATGCTGTGGGTAACGGGATTATGGCGCGCAAGCCGAATGCAAAAGTGGTGTATATGCACTCCGAGCGTTTTGTACAGGACATGGTTAAAGCCCTACAAAACAATGCGATCGAAGAGTTTAAACGCTACTACCGTTCGGTTGATGCGTTGCTTATTGACGATATTCAATTCTTTGCTAATAAAGAACGATCCCAGGAAGAGTTTTTCCACACCTTCAATGCCCTGCTGGAAGGTAATCAGCAGATCATCCTGACGTCGGATCGCTATCCGAAGGAGATCAATGGCGTTGAAGATCGTCTGAAATCCCGCTTTGGCTGGGGACTGACCGTCGCGATCGAACCACCTGAACTGGAAACGCGCGTTGCGATCCTGATGAAAAAAGCTGACGAAAACGATATTCGTCTGCCAGGCGAGGTGGCGTTCTTTATTGCCAAGCGTTTACGCTCTAACGTGCGTGAACTGGAAGGCGCACTGAACCGCGTGATTGCTAACGCCAACTTTACTGGCCGGGCGATTACTATCGATTTTGTGCGTGAGGCGCTGCGCGACCTGCTGGCATTACAGGAAAAACTGGTCACCATCGACAATATTCAAAAGACGGTGGCTGAGTATTACAAAATCAAAATTGCGGATCTGCTTTCTAAGCGTCGATCTCGCTCGGTAGCGCGTCCGCGTCAGATGGCGATGGCGCTGGCAAAAGAGCTTACCAACCACAGTTTGCCGGAAATTGGCGACGCCTTTGGTGGGCGTGACCATACTACCGTGCTTCATGCCTGTCGCAAGATTGAACAGTTGCGTGAAGAAAGCCATGATATTAAAGAAGATTTCTCCAATTTAATCAGAACATTATCTTCGTGACGCTATGAAATTTACCGTTGAACGTGAACATTTATTAAAACCGCTTCAGCAGGTCAGCGGCCCGCTGGGTGGTCGTCCTACGCTGCCGATCCTCGGAAACCTGTTACTACAGGTTGCGGATGGAACGCTTTCTCTGACCGGTACCGATCTCGAGATGGAGATGGTGGCACGCGTTGCGCTGATCCAGCCGCATGAACCCGGTGCGACCACTGTCCCGGCGCGTAAATTCTTCGACATTTGTCGTGGTCTGCCGGAAGGTGCGGAAATTGCTGTCCAGTTGGAAGGTGACCGCATGCTGGTGCGTTCTGGCCGCAGCCGTTTCTCGCTGTCCACGCTGCCTGCCGCCGACTTCCCGAATCTGGATGACTGGCAGAGTGAAGTTGAATTCACGCTGCCGCAGGCGACGATGAAGCGTCTGATTGAAGCCACGCAGTTTTCGATGGCTCATCAGGATGTGCGCTATTACTTAAACGGCATGCTGTTTGAAACCGAAGGTGAAGAACTGCGTACCGTGGCGACCGACGGTCACCGCCTGGCGGTGTGCTCTATGCCGGTGGGTCAATCGCTGCCCAGTCATTCGGTGATCGTGCCGCGTAAAGGCGTGATTGAACTGATGCGTATGCTCGACGGCGGCGACAACCCGCTGCGCGTGCAGATTGGCAGCAACAACATTCGTGCGCATGTTGGCGACTTCATCTTTACCTCCAAGCTGGTGGATGGACGTTTCCCGGATTACCGTCGCGTACTGCCGAAGAATCCAGACAAACATCTGGAGGCGGGCTGCGATATCCTCAAGCAGGCGTTTGCTCGTGCGGCCATACTCTCCAATGAGAAATTCCGCGGTGTGCGTCTGTACGTCAGCGAAAACCAGCTCAAAATTACGGCCAACAACCCGGAGCAGGAAGAAGCGGAAGAGATCCTCGATGTCACCTATCCTGGGACTGAAATGGAAATCGGCTTCAATGTTAGCTACGTGCTGGACGTACTGAACGCGCTGAAGTGCGAAAACGTCCGTATTATGCTGACCGATTCCGTATCGAGCGTACAGATTGAAGATGCAGCGTCACAATCCGCAGCCTACGTCGTCATGCCTATGAGATTGTAGAATCTGCAAAGGGGCTGGTTTACTTGCCATTTCGCCTTCCGGCAGTGCTCGAAATGCTCACGTACTTCGTGTACGCTCCGCTTTCTGCGCGCTGGCGGTAGACGAACTGGCTGCGACACCCACGCCCCTTGAATGATGACGAGTTGATATGTCGCTATCCCGACTTCTGATTAAAGATTTTCGCAATATTGAAAATGCGGATCTCACTTTATCTCCCGGCTTTAACTTCCTGGTCGGCGCTAACGGCAGCGGTAAAACTAGCGTGCTGGAAGCTATTTATACGCTCGGTCACGGTCGGGCGTTTCGCAGTGTGCAGATTGGCCGCGTCATTCGCCACGAGCAGGAGTCGTTTGTACTCCACGGGCGTTTGCAGGGCGCCGAGCGTGAAACCTCGATTGGCCTGACCAAAGACAAGCTGGGTGACAGCAAAGTGCGCATTGACGGCACTGACGGTCATAAGGTTGCCGAACTGGCGCACCTGATGCCGATGCAGCTGATAACGCCTGAGGGGTTTACTTTACTCAACGGCGGCCCCAAATACAGAAGAGCATTCCTTGACTGGGGATGCTTTCACAATGAAGCCGGATTCTTTACCGCCTGGAGCAACCTTAAGCGATTGCTCAAGCAGCGCAATGCGGCGCTGCGCCAGGTGAGTCGTTATGAGCAACTGCGCCCGTGGGATCGAGAGTTGATCCCGCTGGCGGAACAAATCAGCACCTGGCGCGCGGAGTACAGCGCCGGTATCGCGCAGGATATGGCGGATACCTGCCAGCAGTTTCTTCCCGAGTTTTCACTCTCTTTCTCTTTCCAGCGTGGCTGGGAGAAAGAGACCGACTACGCTGAGGTGCTGGAACGCAGTTTTGAACGCGATCGCATGTTGACCTACACCGCGCACGGCCCGCACAAAGCGGATTTCCGCATACGTGCCGACGGTGCACCGGTGGAAGATACGTTGTCGCGTGGGCAGTTAAAACTGCTGATGTGCGCCTTACGTCTGGCGCAAGGGGAGTTCCTGACTCGCGAAAGCGGACGGCGCTGCCTGTACCTGATAGATGATTTTGCCTCTGAACTGGATGATGCGCGTCGCGGACTGCTAGCCAGCCGCTTAAAAGCCACGCAATCTCAAGTCTTTGTCAGCGCAATTAGCGCTGAACACGTTATGGACATGTCGGACAAAAATTCGAAGATGTTCACCGTGGAAAAGGGTAAAATAACGGATTAACCCAAGATAAAATGAGCGAGAAACGTTGATGTCGAATTCTTATGACTCCTCCAGTATCAAAGTCCTGAAAGGACTGGATGCGGTGCGTAAGCGCCCGGGTATGTATATCGGCGACACGGATGACGGCACCGGTCTACACCACATGGTATTCGAGGTGGTAGATAACGCTATCGACGAAGCGCTCGCGGGTCACTGTAAAGATATCGTGGTGACAATCCACGCTGACAACTCCGTGTCCGTTACCGATGATGGTCGTGGTATCCCAACCGGTATCCACCCGGAAGAGGGCGTTTCGGCGGCCGAAGTGATCATGACCGTCCTGCACGCAGGCGGTAAATTCGATGATAACTCCTATAAAGTCTCCGGCGGTCTGCACGGCGTGGGTGTTTCCGTGGTTAACGCCCTGTCGCAGAAACTGGAGCTGGTGATTCGCCGCGAAGGTAAAGTGCACCAGCAAACTTACGTGCACGGCGTACCGCAGGCACCACTGGCCGTGACTGGCGAGACTGAAGCGACCGGTACCCAGGTACGTTTCTGGCCAAGCCATGAAACCTTTACCAATGTCGTTGAGTTTGAATATGAGATTCTGGCGAAACGCCTGCGCGAGCTGTCATTCCTGAACTCCGGCGTATCCATCCGCCTGCGCGACAAGCGCGACGGTAAAGAAGATCATTTCCACTACGAAGGTGGCATCAGGGCGTTTGTTGAATACCTCAACAAAAACAAAACGCCGATCCACCCGAATATCTTCTACTTCTCCACCGAAAAAGACGGTATTGGCGTCGAAGTTGCGCTGCAGTGGAACGATGGTTTCCAGGAAAACATCTACTGCTTCACCAACAACATTCCGCAGCGTGATGGCGGTACTCACCTTGCAGGCTTCCGTGCGGCGATGACCCGTACCCTGAACGCCTACATGGACAAAGAAGGCTACAGCAAAAAAGCGAAAGTCAGCGCCACCGGTGACGATGCCCGTGAAGGCCTGATTGCTGTCGTTTCCGTGAAAGTACCGGATCCGAAATTCTCCTCCCAGACCAAAGACAAGCTGGTCTCCTCCGAGGTGAAAACCGCAGTAGAACAGCAGATGAACGAACTGCTGAGCGAATACCTGCTGGAAAACCCGTCTGACGCGAAAATCGTCGTCGGTAAAATTATTGATGCGGCACGTGCCCGTGAAGCAGCACGTCGTGCACGTGAAATGACCCGTCGTAAGGGTGCGCTGGACTTAGCTGGTCTGCCGGGCAAACTGGCGGACTGTCAGGAACGCGACCCGGCCCACTCTGAACTGTACCTGGTGGAAGGGGACTCAGCGGGCGGCTCTGCGAAGCAGGGGCGTAACCGTAAGAACCAGGCGATTCTGCCGCTGAAGGGTAAAATCCTTAACGTTGAGAAGGCGCGCTTCGACAAGATGCTCTCTTCTCAGGAAGTGGCAACGCTGATTACCGCGCTCGGCTGCGGTATCGGTCGCGACGAATACAACCCGGATAAACTGCGTTATCACAGCATCATCATCATGACCGATGCGGACGTCGACGGCTCGCACATTCGTACGTTGCTGTTGACCTTCTTCTATCGTCAGATGCCGGAAATCGTTGAACGCGGCCACGTCTACATTGCACAGCCACCGCTGTACAAAGTGAAGAAAGGCAAGCAGGAACAGTACATCAAAGACGATGAAGCGATGGATCAGTACCAGATCTCTATTGCTCTTGATGGCGCCACGCTGCACACCAATGCCCACGCTCCGGCGCTGGCGGGGGAAGCGCTGGAAAAACTGGTGTCTGAATACAATGCCACGCAGAAAATGATTGGTCGTATGGAGCGCCGCTTCCCGCGCTCGTTGCTGAAAGAACTGGTTTATCAACCGACGCTGGCCGAAGCCGATTTGGCTGATGAAGAGAAAGTCACGGCCTGGGTTTCCCAGCTGGTGAACGTGCTGAATGAAAACGAAATGCACGGTAGCACCTGGAATAGCTTTGTACGTAAAGACGCCGAGCTGAACCTGTTTGAACCGGTTATCCGCGTGCGTACCCACGGGGTCGATACCGACTATCCTCTGGAGCATGAGTTTGTGACCGGCGGTGAATACCGTCGTCTCTGCACGCTGGGTGAGAAACTGCGTGGCCTGATTGAAGACGATGCGTTTATCGAACGTGGTGAGCGTCGTCAGCCGGTTACCAGCTTCGAGCAGGCGCTGGACTGGCTGGTGAAAGAGTCCCGCCGTGGTCTGTCTATTCAGCGTTATAAAGGCCTGGGCGAAATGAACCCGGATCAGCTGTGGGAAACCACCATGGATCCGGAAAGCCGTCGTATGCTGCGTGTGACGGTGAAAGACGCGATTGCTGCCGACCAGTTGTTCACTACGCTGATGGGCGACGCCGTTGAACCGCGTCGTGCGTTTATCGAAGAGAACGCCCTGAAAGCGGCAAATATCGATATTTAAGTCAATCTGTAGGCCGGATAAGGCGGTTTACGCCGCCATCCGGCAAGACGTTGTATTGTGCCTGATGGCGCGTTGCTTATCAGGCCTACAAACGACAACCGATCGTCAAAAGGGGGATCCCGGTTCCCCTTCCTGTCCCCCTTTTCGTAGCTGTTTTTTGAGCGGAATCGCGTTAGCATGAGGATGGACTCATTTAATCCGGGGAACTCATGGCTATCAAACTTATTGCTATCGACATGGATGGCACACTTCTGCTGCCCGATCACACCATTTCACCTGCGGTCAAAAATGCAATTGCTGCGGCGCGCGCGCGCGGGATAAACGTGGTGCTGACCACTGGCCGTCCGTATGCCGGCGTCCACAGCTACTTGAAAGAACTTCATATGGAACAACCCGGCGACTACTGCATTACCTACAACGGGGCGCTGGTGCAGAAAGCAGGGGATGGCAGCACCGTTGCCCAAACGGCGTTGAGCTATGACGATTATCGTTACCTGGAACAACTCTCCCGGGAAGTCGGTTCACACTTCCACGCCCTCGATCGCAACACGCTGTATACCGCTAACCGAGATATCAGTTACTACACGGTGCATGAATCGTTTATCGCGACCATTCCGCTGGTGTTCTGCGAAGCCGAGAAGATGGACCCGGCGACTCAGTTCCTGAAAGTGATGATGATTGATGAACCAGAAATCCTCGATAAAGCCATCTCACGCATTCCGGCAGAGGTGAAAGAGAAATATACAGTGCTGAAAAGTGCGCCGTACTTCCTCGAAATCCTGGATAAACGCGTCAATAAAGGCACCGGTGTGAAATCGCTGGCCGATGCGCTGAGCATTAAAGCCGAAGAGGTTATGGCGATTGGCGATCAGGAAAACGACATCGCGATGATCGAATATGCCGGTATGGGCGTAGCCATGGATAACGCAATTCCCTCGGTAAAAGAAATCGCCAATTTCGTCACCAAATCTAATCTTGAAGACGGCGTTGCGTATGCCATTGAGAAATTTGCGCTGAATTAAGTCCGCTATGGGCAAATGCCTTGCCGCATTTGCCCAACGTCTTTTTCATCTGTTGTCGTTTTTGATTCAGGGTATTCGGCCTGCGGAATATGCGCCACGCCGCTGCGCATTATCCATTTACGGGAAAATGCGGACGTTAGCGCCCGGCTCTTGAGGATTTTTCCATACAGCTTGATACGCAGCTTGCGGGTTGCTTTACGATAGGCTTTATTTTTGTCTACCACGTCCTGCAACAGTACGGATTTAAGGATTTCCGCGCTGTCCAGCGCATAGCTAATACCTTCCAGTGAACTGGCACTAATAAATCCGGCGGCTTCGCCAATCAGAAAGGCGTTCTTCTCGCCGCAGACGAAATCCTTCCAGCGTGACGGGAACAGGACTGTACATTTTTCGCTTTTCACCGGTTTGCCAAACTGGAAATGGAACGCTTCCATCCTGGTTTTCAGCATGTCAAAACGTGCCTGACCGTCCTTCATTGGGTAAGCGCCCCCGAAGATAAAAAAGCCGTCTTTGCTGATACTCCAGGAATAACAGTCCGTAGCATCGTTATCAAAAATACACGAGTAGAATGGGACTGGGTGTTGTTCCGTAAACCACTGTTGGATAGCAACATATTTGCGGATCTGGTGTTGTGGATAGAGATGACGGCGCACCAGCGAATTCGCCCCGTCGGCACCGATTAGATAACGAGCCGTAATCTGCTGTTCCCAGCCGTCTGCACGGAATATCACATGCCATTTATCGCCCTCGCGCCAGACTTTACGACACAAGCTGTCATGGTAAACCTGCACATCGTCAGGGATGAGTGATTTCATCCATAAATCAAAAGCATGGCGGTCGATATTGATATAACTACGCTGGTAGTTTCGGGTCAGAGAGGCGGCCACATCGACCGTTTTAACGCTGAATATCTGCGGATTGGCAATAACATCAACGGGGAGCGTGATCCCGTCGCGGATAAATGAACGTTGGGCGTCAGGAGCCAGTAGACCTCCGCAGGGTTTGGTGAACCCTTCAGTCCCGCACTGGCGCTTTTTATCCAGAGCAATCACGCGCATTTTTCCGCTCAACTGCCGCGCCAGCGCCGCACCTGCCGGGCCTAAACCGATAATCGCCACGTCAAAATGTTCCATCTTTCTGCCCGTAATAAGTGAGATGGATATACGCTAAAGCCTGAAAGTGAAGTCCCTGTGAAGTATGATTACTGAAATTGTCTCGTATCAGGGCATCCTATGAAGCAAGTCACCTTTACGCCGCGTCATCACCAACTGACCAATATCAATACCTGGACCCCGGACAGCCAGTGGCTGGTTTTTGATGTGCGTCCCTCCGGCGCGTCGTTTACCGGTGAGACCATTGAACGCGTCAATATCCACACTGGCGAGGTGGCGGTGATTTATCGCGCGACGCAGAAGGCACACGTCGGCGTGGTGACCGTTCATCCGAAGTCTGAAAAATATGTGTTCATCCATGGCCCTGAAAACCCAGATGAAACATGGTATTACGATTTTCACCATCGTCGTGGAGTCATTGCTGGTCAGGATGGCGTGACGAATCTGGACGCGATGGATATTACTGTCCCGTTTACCCCTGGCGCACTGCGCGGCGGCAGCCATGTACATGTTTTTAGCCCGAACGGCGAGTTTATCAGCTTCACCTATAACGACCATGTGTTGCGTGAGCGTTCCCCGACGCTGGATTTACGTAACGTTGGCGTGGCTTCGCCGTACGGTCCGGTGACGGTTTCCGTTCAGCATCCGCGCGAGTACAGCGGAAGTCACTGGTGCGTACTGGTAAGCCAGACTACGCCTGCGCCACAGCCGGGTAGCGATGAGATTAACCGTGCCTATGAAGAGGGCTGGGTGGGGAACCACGCGCTGGCGTTTATCGGTGATACGTTGTCAGTCAATGGTGAGAAAGTACCTGAACTGTTTATTGTCGATTTACCGCAGGATGAAAGTGGCTGGAAGCAACCGGGCGATGCACCGCTTGAAGGCAGCGAATCAACCATGCCAGCCCCGCCGGCTGGCGTGGTTCAGCGCCGCCTGACGTTTACTCACGACCGCGCTTTCCCTGGACTGGTGAATCAGCCGCGTCACTGGGTGCGCAGTCATCCCCAGGCATCAGAGATTGCGTTTTTGATGCGTGATGATCATGGCGTGGTGCAGCTCTGGTTGATTTCACCTCAGGGCGGTGCACCGCGCCAGTTAACTCACTGTTCGAGTGATATTCAGTCCGCCTTTAACTGGCATCCGTCGGGGCAATGGTTGGGATTCGTGCTGGAAAATAGAATTGCCTGCTGTGATGCACAGACGGGAGAGATTGATTTTTTAACGAAAAGTCACGAAGCCCCACCGTCTGCTGATGCGATCGTTTTCTCGCCTGATGGGCAGCAGGTTGCATGGATGGAGAACGTCGAGGGTTTCCGCCAGCTATGGGTGACAGAAACCGGGCGTTAACTTAAGGGGCTGGCATTGTTGCCGGGGGGATCACGTCGTTAATGGCTTGCGTGCTCTCCTCGCTTCTTTCAACGCGCGATCTTACCGAGCTATCGGTACGGAAGAAATCCCACGGGAGCAGTAGCGTATCCAGCACGGCGGTAAATGGCATATCAAGAATCGCCAGTGACTTGGTTCCCCAGTTCGTATCACTCTCGCTAATCATCGTGGCGCTGGCACGCGTGCCAGGATACGTTCCCTCTTTGCCACCGGTGTGCGACATGACGCTGGAGCACCCGCTCACAACAACCATTCCGCTGCACATCATCAGTGTTAACAACATTTTTCTAATCATCATTTTTTCATCTGTTAAACATCGGTGTTTGCATGGTGAGTTATAGCGATCCGTTGCGAAAAATAACATCACCATTCTGTCGCACTGTGGTGGCTATCGCACTCTAACGATAACAACTGTTCCCCCAGTGTATGCAATAGACAACAAACTGCAAAAAAAGTCGGATGAATACGCTTGAAAAGTTTGTATCAAGACCCATTTTTAGGATGTAGGCAAATGAAGGGCACGCCTGATGGGTGTTCTGGCTACCTGACCTGTCCATGATGGAAGGTCTAACATTCTCGCTGATTTCAGGAGCTATTGATTATGCGTAACTTTGACTTATCCCCGTTATACCGTTCTGCAATTGGTTTTGATCGTCTGTTTAACCTGCTGGAAAGCAATCAGAGCCAGAGTAATGGCGGCTACCCTCCGTATAACGTCGAGCTGGTAGACGAAAACCATTACCGTATTGCGATTGCCGTTGCGGGCTTTGCTGAAAGCGAGCTGGAAATTACCGCCCAGGACAATTTGCTGGTGGTGAAAGGCGCTCATGCAGACGAGCAAAAAGAACGTACTTACCTGTATCAGGGTATTGCCGAGCGCAACTTTGAACGCAAGTTCCAGTTGGCGGAGAACATTCATGTTCGTGGCGCAAACCTGGTGAATGGTCTGCTGTATATCGAGCTTGAGCGCGTGATTCCGGAAGCGAACAAACCGCGCCGTATCGAAATCAACTAATTCAGTGGGCCGCGTCAGGCGGCCCTGCTAAGCAATCAGCTTGCCGTCAGGGAGCTGAAAGGTATTTACTCGCTTCTTAGAAGGAGAAATGAATATGCGTAACTACGATTTATCCCCGCTGCTGCGTCAATGGATCGGTTTTGACAAACTGGCCAATGCACTGCAAAACACCGGCGAAAGCCAGAGCTTCCCACCCTATAACATCGAAAAGAGCGACGATAACCACTATCGCATTACGCTTGCGTTAGCCGGTTTCCGTCAGGAAGATCTGGATATTCAGCTGGAAGGCACGCGTCTGACCGTGAAAGGTACGCCTGAGCAGCCGGAAAAAGAGACTAAGTGGCTGCATCAGGGGCTGGTGACACAATCCTTCAGCCTGAGCTTTACCCTGGCTGAAAATATGGAAGTCTCCGGCGCGAGCTTCACCAATGGTTTGCTGCACATCGATTTAATTCGCAACGAACCTGAAACGGTCCCACCGCAGCGGATCACCATCAGCGAACGTCCTGCATTAAATAGCTAATTAGCTCCTTGCCTTTGCCCCGCCAGAAATGACGGGGCTTTTTTGTGCTTTACCACCCATACATTGCGACTGTACTCTGCCAGAATCCATCTACTTAATGATGTTATTCACAGGGAACAGAAGAATGAGTGATATAGCATTGACGGTCAGCGTTCTGGCATTGGTGGCGGTTGTCGGGTTATGGATCGGCAACATTAAAGTCCGGGGTGTGGGTTTTGGCATCGGAGGCGTGCTGTTTGGCGGTATTATCGTCGGACATTTTGTCGATCAGGCAGGGATGACCCTGAGCGGCGATATGCTGCATTTTATTCAGGAATTCGGCCTGATACTCTTCGTGTACACCATCGGTATCCAGGTGGGGCCGGGATTCTTTGCTTCGCTGCGCGTTTCGGGCCTGCGCCTGAATTTGTTCGCCGTGCTGATTGTCATTATGGGGGGGCTGGTTACCGCTCTCCTGCATAAAATTTTTGCTATACCTCTTCCCGTGGTGCTGGGCATATTCTCAGGTGCTGTCACTAATACTCCGGCGCTGGGTGCCGGGCAGCAAATCCTGCGCGATCTGGGTACGCCCATGGATGTCGTGGACCAGATGGGGATGAGCTACGCCATGGCTTATCCTTTTGGTATTTGCGGTATCTTGCTCACAATGTGGTTAATGCGCCTTATCTTCCGCGTTAACGTCGAGGCAGAAGCACAGCAGCACGAATCAACGCGGACCAACGGTCAGGCGCTGATTCAGACCATGAATATCCGCGTTGAAAACCCGAACCTGAATAATATGGCGATTCAGGACGTCCCTATTCTGAACAGCGATAAAATTATCTGCTCGCGCCTGAAGCGGGATGAGACATTGATGGTGCCGTCGCCGGGAACCATTATCCAGATGGGCGACCTGCTCCACCTGGTCGGGCAGCCCGATGATCTGCACAACGCGCAGGTGGTGATTGGTCAGGAAGTCGATACCTCGCTGTCGACGCGAGGCACGGATTTGCGCGTCGAGCGTGTGGTGGTGACCAACGAACAGGTGCTGGGTAAACGGATCCGCGATCTGCATTTCAAAGAGCGCTATGACGTTGTTATCTCGCGCCTGAACCGCGCAGGCGTTGAGCTGGTCGCCAGCAGCGACGCCAGCCTGCAGTTTGGTGATATCCTCAATCTGGTGGGGCGGCCCTCGTCCATCGATGCCGTCGCTAATGTAGTCGGCAACGCGCAGCAAAAACTGCAGCAGGTACAGATGCTGCCAGTGTTTATCGGTATCGGACTTGGGGTTTTACTGGGTTCTATTCCGCTGTTTATTCCTGGCTTCCCGGTGGCGTTAAAGCTGGGCCTGGCCGGTGGGCCGCTGATTATGGCGCTGATACTTGGGCGTATTGGCAGCATCGGCAAGCTGTACTGGTTTATGCCGCCGAGCGCTAACCTGGCGTTGCGCGAACTGGGGATTGTGCTCTTTCTCGCGGTGGTTGGCCTGAAATCGGGTGGTGATTTTGTCGATACATTAACCCAGGGCGATGGCTTAAGCTGGGTGGGTTACGGTATTTTCATTACCGCCGTTCCGCTGATCACCGTTGGTGTGCTGGCGCGGCTGCTCACCAAAATGAACTACCTCACGCTGTGCGGAATGCTGGCCGGTTCGATGACCGATCCACCTGCATTGGCTTTTGCCAACAACCTGCACGCTACCAGCGGTGCGGCGGCGCTTTCCTATGCCACGGTCTACCCACTGGTGATGTTCCTGCGCATTATCACCCCCCAACTGCTGGCGGTGATCTTCTGGGGGATGGGCTAACACTGACTTATCCGGCCTGCCTGGTCTGTAGGCCGGATAAGACGCAATTCTCCATCCGGCACCATAAGGTGCGTCTCTCTTTTCTTTTGTCTCATCACATTACGTCCTCGTTCGTTTGAGAATCAGGTTCATACTCCTTAACTGTTCCGGTATAACGACCAGACAACAACATTGAAGGAGCCATAATGAAGATTTCCCGCCTCGGAGAAGCGCCGGATTACCGCTTCTCGCTGGCAAATGAGCGTACGTTTTTGGCGTGGATCCGCACCGCGCTGGGGTTTCTGGCCGCCGGTGTGGGTCTTGATCAACTGGCACCGGATTTCGCCACGCCGGTCATTCGCGAACTGCTGGCGCTGCTGCTGTGCCTGTTTGCCGGCGGTCTGGCGATTTATGGCTACCTGCGCTGGTTGCGGAATGAAAAGGCCATGCGCCTGAAAGAGGACCTGCCATACACGCATAGCCTGTTGATAATCAGTCTGATTTTGATGATTGTTGCGGTCATTGTGATGGGCCTGGTGCTGTATGCCGGATAGCCGTAAATCGCGACGTATCGCCGATCCGGGGCTGCAACCTGAACGTACCTCGCTGGCCTGGTTTCGCACCCTTCTGGGTTACGGCGCGTTAATAGCGCTGGCGCTGAAACATAACTGGCATCAGGCCGGCTTTCTGTTTTGGGTGTCAATTGGGGTACTGGCAATTGTGGCGATAATTCTTTGGCGCTATACCCGGAGCCGTAACCTGATGGACGTCACGGATAGTGATTTTTCTGAATCTCGCGCGGTGCGTGACAAATTTATGATCTCCCTCGCGGTGTTATCTCTCGCAATACTGTTTGCTGTAACACACGTTCGCCAACTTATCGTATATCTCGGGAATTTTGTATGACGGAGTGTGAGCACATGGATGTTAGTGAGGGAATGATTAAGGTGGTGGTAGATCGGCTGAAATGCAATCAACCTATTGATTTATATCGCAACATACAAAAGTCAGGCGTTCGTTCGGTGCAGTTTGTTCCCTTGGTTGAACGCGATGAAAAAGGGTGTCTGACCGCGGGTTCCGTTACAGCGGAAGACTGGGGACATTTTTTAAATACGGTATTTGATATCTGGGTTCGTGAGGATATTACGCGAATATCTATTCCGCTTTTTGATGAAACGTTGAATCGGTGGTGTGGTCGAACGGGACAAACTAATCGACAGACGATTTCACAGATGAGCGCGCGCTGTCAGTCATGTTCCCTGTTGCAATTCTATCGTGGCGATTGCCCTGCATTTTGTGATGATAGCGGCAAGGGTGGACTGTGTGCAGGCTATCAAGCTTTCTTTGACCACACGGCTCCGCATATGCGCGTTATGCGCGACCTGCTGAAGCAGCATCGCTCACCGATGGAACTGATGGCGATGCTGCGTTAAGGTCAACGGCGTTTAGCGCCCTTTCGCCAGGTACTGTGCCATTTCGGCTTCCGGCACCATGCCGCCGCCGGTGGCCCACACCAGGTGCGTGGCGTTATTAAGTTGCTCAGCACTGAAACCGTGCATTTGTTGATAGTCAGTTGACGCGCAAACGCGCTGCGGACCGGCCATCCCCGCCAGTGCCGACGGCTCAAGGCGAATCCCTTCCTCCTGCGCCAGCCAGCCCAGCATGTCGTACATGGTCTGGTCATCAAGGGTGTACAAGCCGTCGAGTAGACGCTCCATCGCACGCCCCACAAAACCAGAAGCCCGACCCACCGCCAGGCCATCGGCTGCAGTCAGATTATCAATGCCAATCTCCTGTACAGAGATTTCATCGTGCAGCCCGGTGTAAACCCCGAGCAGCATGCACGGTGAATGGGTCGGCTCCGCAAAGAAGCAGTGTACGTTATCGCCGAACGCCAACTTCAGGCCAAATGCCACGCCGCCAGGGCCGCCGCCGACGCCACATGGCAGATAAACAAACAACGGATGGTCGGCATCTACCACGCGACCCTGCTGCGTGAACTGCGCCTTCAAACGCTGCCCGGCAACCGCATAGCCTAAGAACAGCGTGCGGGAATTTTCGTCGTCGATAAAGAAGCAGTTCGGGTCAGACTCCGCCGCCTTGCGGCCCTGTTCAACTGCCACGCCGTAATCTTCTTCATACTCCACTACCGTCACGCCGTGGCTGCGCAGTTTGGCTTTTTTCCAGGCGCGGGCGTCAGCAGACATATGCACCGTCACCTTAAAGCCAATGCGGGCGCTCATGATGCCGATTGACATCCCGAGGTTACCGGTCGAGCCTACCGCGATGCTGTACTGGCTGAAGAACTGCTTGAACTCAGGTGAAAGCAGCACGCTGTAATCATCATCGGTGGTCAGCAGACCGGCTTCCAGCGCCAGTTTTTCGGCGTGAGTCAGTACTTCATAAATACCGCCACGGGCTTTAATCGAGCCGGAAATCGGCAGGTGGCTGTCCTTCTTCAACAGAATTTCGCCACTGATATTCTGGCCAAACTCTTTTTCCAGCCGTTTCTTCATGGCGGGAATGGCGGCCAGCTCAGATTCGATAATACCGCCGGTGGCCGCAGTTTCCGGGAAAGCTTTTGCCAGGTACGGCGCAAAGCGCGCCAGACGGGCGTGAGCATCCTGAACGTCGTCTTCCGTCAGGCCAACATAGGGTAAACCTTCCGCAAGAGAGGTGGTGCCCGGGTTAAACCAGGTCGTTTCTTTCAGTGCGACCAGATCCTCCACTAACGGATACTGGGCGATGAGTTTTTGCATGTTTTCCATAGGACGTCTCTTTGCGCTTAGATGATAAAGGAAAGCAGGAATGTGCACGCGAGTGCAATCACCGACGCGATAAATGTCGCGGTCGTATAGTATTTAAACGTCTCATTCAGGGTAGCGCCGCAGTACTGCTTCACCAGCCAGAAGAGGGAATCGGTGACGATTGTGCAGCCAATCGCGCCGGAACCGATGGCAATGGCAATGATCTCCGGGCTGACGTTGGGATAGAGCGGCAGCATGGGTGCCACAATTGCCGTTGCGCCCATCATCGCCACCGTGGCAGAACCCACCGCAGCGTGCAGGATCAGCGCCACCAGCCAGGCCAGCAGAATCGGGTGCATATGCATGTTTGAAAGAATCAGCGCCAGCGTATCCGCCAGTCCGCTGCTCTTCAGAATGGCGTTGAACGCGCCGCCCGCACCGATAATCAGCAGGATGTTGGCAATGGATCCAAAGCCATTTTCAGTATGGGTCAACAGTGCGCCCATGCCGATATGCTGGCGTAGACCGAGAATGTAATAGGCCACAAACACGGCGATAAACATGGCGGTGATCGGGTTGCCGATAAACTCCAGCAGCGTATACACCGCGCTGCCTTTCGCCATATTCAGTTCAGCGACGGTTTTCATCAGCATCAGGCCAATCGGCAGCAGCACGGTAAACAGCGTGGCTCCCAGCGACGGCAGCGTGTTTTCGTCGCGTACCTTCAGGTCGGAAAACTCAGCCGGTACCGGTTTAAACGGCAGACGATTGCCGAGGAATTTCAGGTACAGAGGCCCGCCGATCAGCGACGCCATCAGACCCACCAGTAAACCGTAAACGATCACTGTACCAATATCGGCACCCAACTTGTTCGCCACGAACAGGGCCGCCGGATGTGGTGGGACGACGCAATGCACCGCCATCAGTGCTGTACACAACGGGATCGCCAGCTTCAGCAGCGAGGTATTGGTTTTTTTGGCGATAGAAAACGCCAGCGGAATCAACAGCACCACGCCGACTTCAACAAACAGCGTGATCCCGCAAATCAGACCGACCAGCACCATAATGACGTCAGCGGAAAGCCAGCGGCAGCGCTGTAGCGTCAGGCCGATGCGTTCTGCCGCGCCGGACACTTCCATCATTTTTCCGAGAATAGTCCCCAGACCGATAACCGCGGCGAGGAAGCCCAGCGTACCGCCGATACCACTCTCAATGGCATTAACCATATCCAGTGGACCCATACCCATCATCGTTCCCACAAAGAAGCTGGCTAACAGCAGCGCCAGAAACGGGTGGAATTTGAACTTCACGATGGTCAAAACGATCAACACGATGCTTATCAACAACGTGCTCACAACCCAGATTTGAGAGTGCATATCTCACCTTGCCCTGTGATTAACCTGACTTTATAGCCTGGGTCTATTGGACAAAAATAAGGCACTCGCTGACAAACGATAAAAATCCTCTTTCACATGAGTCAGATTGAATCAAATGGGTGATTTACCTCTAATAATGGCCTAATAATGCGATATGGTTCACCCTGATTCATCTTTGCGCTGATTTTTACAGCGGTTTTTTTTACACTTCGGGGAAAGATTCAGGATGAAAGAGGTGAGTATGGATCCCGTACGCGAGGTCAGAAATCGGCTGCTCAATGGCTGGCAACTGTCAAAGCTTTATACCTTTGAAGTGGCGGCCAGGCATCAGTCGTTTGCGCTGGCAGCAGACGAACTGTCGTTAAGTCCCAGCGCCGTCAGTCACCGTATTAATCAACTGGAAGAGGAACTGGGCATCCAGCTGTTTGTCCGTTCACATCGAAAAGTCGAACTCACGCACGAAGGCAAGCGGGTGTTCTGGGCGCTGAAATCTTCTCTGGATACGCTTAATCAGGAAATTCTCGATATCAAAAACCAGGAGCTGTCCGGGACGCTTACCGTCTACTCGCGGCCCTCCATCGCCCAGTGCTGGCTGGTTCCCGCGCTCGGCGACTTTACCCGTCGCTATCCGTCGATTTCACTGACCATGCTGACCGGGAATGACAACGTCAATATGCAGCGTGCCGGTATTGACCTGGCCATCTATTTTGATGATGCGCCGTCTGCGCAGCTCACGCATCATTTCCTGATGGACGAAGCGATCTTGCCGGTGTGCAGCCCGGATTATGCCCGTCGCCATGATCTTACCGACGCGCGAGTGAACCTGTCGCACTGCACGTTGCTGCATGACAGGCAGGCGTGGAGTAATGATTCAGGGACCGATGAGTGGCACAGCTGGGCGCAGCATTTTGCAGTGAATTTGCCGACATCATCGGGCATTGGCTTCGATCGTTCCGATTTAGCGGTGATTGCCGCCATGAACCACATCGGCGTGGCGATGGGGCGCAAGCGGTTAGTACAAAAACGCCTCGATAGTGGAGAACTGGTCGCTCCCTTTGGCGATATGGCGCTGAAATGCCATCAGCACTATTACATCACCACGCTACCTGGCCGGCAGTGGCCGAAAATCGAGGCGTTTATTGGCTGGCTGCAGGAGCAGGTAAAATAATCGAGGTGAGCCTCGAATATTTTTACGCTTTCTCTCTACACCCGGCGTCAGAAATCATGCTAAATACGTGAATCACACCTGATGATTTACCTGAGGATCACCGTGTTAAAGCCGCTTGCTTCTCTGTTGCTGCTCGCCAGCGTCACTGTCTATGCGGCACAACCTCCGCTGACGGCAGCACACTACGCCCAACAACTGGGTGTGGGGATGGACGTGGATTGGGCGCGCACCGAACGGGGCATCCGCGAGTTTGACCCGCTGGTGGTAAGAGATTTCCAGGCGAAGGGGCTCGCCCATGTGCGTATTCGCGTGGCCGGAGAACCCACTGAGGCCCGGCTTATTCATCTGCGAAAGCTGGTGGAAGCCTGCGAACACTATGGCGTGATCCCGATTATTGCTTATCAGGCGGACGAGTATAAAAAAGATCCCAGCATCAGCAATGAAAAAGAGGTGATTAACTGGTGGGTGGCCGTCGCGCATTACTTTGGTCAAGGCTCGCCGTTACTGGGTTTTGACCTGATCTACGAACCTGCTGATAAGCTCAATCACAATCAGGCGTCGCTCAATCGGGTGTATGACAAAACGATTCGTATGATTCACGCTATCGATCCCCAGCGTATGATTTTTGTCGCACCCCGTCTGCGCGCCGCGCCGGAAGAATTGTCGAGTCTGAAGCTGCCGCCGCAAAGTCAGAGCAGCGTGCTGGCCGAGTGGCATGTCTTCCCGTGGGGGCCGCTAAAAAACAACGGTAAGTATCCGTGGACGTCGGGTACAGCGGCAGAAAAGACGGCGATTCGCGCCCGCATTAACAGCGCTCTTCACTGGCAGCAGAAGACCGGTCATGTCAGTTGGGTCGGGGGATGGGCGCCGGGAGAGACGATCAAAAATGTACCTTCGGCCTCGCAGATGGCGTTTGCCCGCTTTATGGCCTGTGAGCTGAAAAAAGCAAAAATTCCCTATGCTATCAATGCAGATACGCAGTTTTATGATGGTGAGGAAGGGGCCTGGCGTCCGGCGCTGGAACCGTTGCTGAATACGATGATTGCGCCTGAATGTGAAAAGCCCGGCGAGAAACCGGGCCATCACACGCTTAAACCGCCTGCTCCTGGTGAGACACGCGTGACGCCAGCGGCAACCAGCACACCAGAATCAGCACCCCCATAAGGGTCATCAGCAGACCCAGGCTGGCTTGTCCGGTCTGAGGCATCATCGCGGAAAGCCACGCCAGCACGCCGGAACCAATATTTTGTAAACCACCTACCAGCGCCCCGGCGGTACCAGCCAGGAACGGGAAGGGTTCCATCGCGCCGCTGGTGGCGAGCGGGAACAGCATCCCGGCACCAAAGAAGAACAGCGCGGCGGGGATCAGTAATGTCCAGACGTTCATCACGTCAAGCAGGCCCGGGATCCACATCATCAAACCAGCCACCAGGCAGCAGATAACCGACTGCCACATCAACGTTGAGAAGCGCTTGTTCGGGCGACCAGCGAACCACGCACCGAAAAACGCCGCCGGGATCGGCAGAATAAACAGAATACTGACCGCCATGCTGCTCAAGCCTAATCCTGCGCCCAGCAATACCCCGGAGCAGGCTTCGAAGACGGCAACGCCCGCCAGTCCGCCGATGAGCATCAGTACGTAACAGGTGAATGCGCCGTTGCCAAACAGGGTTTTGTAGCTGGCGATAAGCCGTGGGCGCGGCGCACCCGCAGGGCGCGTTTCCGGCATCCAGCGCGCCATGCTAAACGTTACGCCTGCGCACAGAATCAACAGGAAAATATAGCAGGCACGCCAGTTCCACATCGTGTCCAGCACGCCGCCAATCAGCGGCGCTAACAGCGGGCTGACAAGAATACCCATGTTTAACAAACTGTTAGCATGACGTAGCTGGGTGCCTTCATACAGATCGCGCGGTAAGGTTCGCGCCATTACGCCGCCGACGCCCGTTCCCATTCCCTGAATGGCGCTGGCGATAATCAGTACCGTCAGGCTATGGGTAGTAATGGCAACCAGCGTAGCCAGCATAAAAATAGACATTCCGGTGAGGATCACCGGACGGCGCCCCACTCGGTCGGAAAGGGGACCGTAAACCAGCTGCGACAAGCCGTAGGTCAGCAGGTAAGCCGCCATTACACTTTGCACCGCCCCTTCGCGAACGTTGAGTTCACGCGCCATATCGGCAATGGCGGGGATATAAATGGTTTGAGCCATCTGGCCTACCGCCACCAGGAGTACCAACATCAACAACAAATTGACGCTTCTATGCCTTTTCATTTCGCTGATTACTTTTAAAAAAGAGAAAAAAGAAGAATAAGGTGCTGAACATTCCGCTAAATGCGCGTGGAATCTACCACATTAAAAAAAGAAGACCATATTGATCACTACAAAGGCGGGAAGGGAAGCGGAAGGAAATGTAAACAAATAGCGGCAATAAATGTTGCCGGAATGCACACCTTACGATCAGGATAACCGTAATAATATTGCCCCGGCGGCAATCCCGGCAGCAGCAAAAATGCGTATACCGGCGACTTTTTCTTTAAGCAGCAGCCAGGCGAGCAGAGCACCAAATAAGATGGAGGTTTCCCGCAGCGCGGCGACCACCGCCAGCGGGGCCTGCGTCATCGCCCACAGCGCCAGACCGTAAGATCCCATGGTGCCGATACCGCCCAAAATGCCTTTCTTCCATTGCTGCGCCAGATAGCGTGATGCCTCCCGGCGTCGGGCGATCATCGCCCAGGTGAGCAGACAGGATCCGTTGAGAAAGAAGGTCCACAGCGTATAGCCCAACGCGGTCTCTGAGAGTCGTACCCCGGTGCCATCCACCAGCGTATAGCCAGCAATAAAGCAGGCGTTAATTAACGCCAAAACAATTCCCTGCTGTGAGCTGCTGCGCCCGTTAAACGCCATGCCGAGGATCGTCATACAGATGGTGGCGATACCCACCCAGGCGAGCATTGACAGACTATCGCCGAGAAACAGAACGCTGATGATCGCGACCAGCAGCGGGGCAGTACCGCGCATTAAGGGATAGGTCTGGCTCATGTCCGAGACCTGATAGGTCTTGGCGACCAGCACGGTATACACCACCTGTAACGCGGTTGAGACCGCTAAGTACGGCAGGCTGGCAACTGAGGGGTGAGGTGCAAAAGGCAGTAAAATCAAGGCCATGAATGCAGCCGATCCGCTGACGCTAATGGCGGAGTACAACTTGTCGTTTCCTGCTTTTACGATAGCATTCCAGCTGGCATGGAGCAGTGCGGCGAACAGCAAAATGCAGAAAACAGAAAGCGTCATAGCGGTCTTCGTCCCTGATAGCGTCATAAAAACGTAACATATTGTCGAGCTACGCGCACCTGGGTAACGGTGAAAGGGGAGTGGTTACCCACTCCCCTTTAGTGCGACTTGAATCTGAGTTATTTAATGTACTTCAGAACAGCATCAAGCAGTTGCAGTGCAGCAACAATGAGTTTCAGGATAAGAATGGTGATATTCACGAGGCTCATACGCTCTCCTTTTGGTACAAGGAGCACGGTGCTGGCGTACCTCGCCGCTGCCTGTTGCCAGCACCTTTGTTGACATAACACAGCGTGCCTGGCGGCAACCAACCGCACAATGCTGATGAAAACCTCGCTCCGGCGGGGTTTTTTGTTTTTGCACAACATACAATGAAACGTGATCGTTGACGCATTTTTACGCAGATGAAAATTTTTCCATTGTCACGCTGAAAAACCTGTGTTTGTATAAATCCTGTTAACCAACAAACAGACAAGGCCCCTAATGAACCCTTCCATGCTGACAGCGACCCTACTAAAAACTGCGCCATCTCGCGCAGTGGTCGTCGTGCGTGTGGTGGTGGTCGTCGGCAATGCGCCGTAGGGTCCGGAACACACGATTCCAAAACCCCGCCGGCGCAAACCGGGCGGGGTTTTTCGTTTAAGAGACCCACCCGGATACGCAGGCCCAGAATAAAAGGACTGGAGCATGGCAAGTTCGGGCATAACATCCAAGCGTACGCGCTTTACGGGCGCAGAATTCATCGTTCATTTCCTGGAGCGCCAGGGCATTACGGTGGTCACCGGTATTCCGGGCGGCTCGATTCTCCCCGTCTACGACGCTTTAAGCCAAAGTACGCAAATCCGTCATATCCTGGCGCGTCACGAACAGGGCGCGGGGTTTATCGCCCAGGGCATGGCGCGAACCGATGGCAAACCTGCCGTGTGTATGGCCTGTAGCGGGCCGGGGGCCACCAATCTGGTGACGGCTATTGCCGATGCGCGACTGGATTCCATCCCGCTGGTGTGTATCACCGGTCAGGTTCCGGCCTCGATGATCGGCACCGACGCCTTCCAGGAAGTCGACACCTACGGCATTGCGATTCCCATCACCAAGCACAACTATCTGGTCCGCCATATTAATGAATTACCCCAGGTTATGAGCGATGCCTTCCGCATTGCGCAGTCAGGCCGTCCGGGCCCGGTGTGGATAGACATTCCTAAAGATATCCAAACCGCCGTGTTTGAGATTGAATCGTTGCCTGCACCGGCTGAAAAAGCACCCGCGCCAGCCTTTAGCACGGAGAGCATCCGCGATGCCGCTGCGATGATTAACGCGGCCAAACGCCCGGTGCTGTATCTTGGCGGCGGAGTCATTAACGCCCCTGAGCGGGTGCGTGAGCTGGCAGAAAAAGCGACGTTGCCCACCACCATGACCTTAATGGCGCTCGGCATGCTGCCAAAAGCGCATCCACTGTCGTTAGGTATGCTGGGTATGCACGGCGCGCGCAGCACCAACTTTATTCTGCAAGAAGCGGATTTATTGATCGTTCTGGGAGCCCGTTTTGATGACCGGGCGATCGGTAAAACTGAGCAGTTCTGCCCGAATGCAAAAATCATCCACGTGGATATCGACCGCGCGGAGCTGGGTAAAATCAAACAAGCGCATGTGGCGATTCAGGCGGATGTAGATGAGGTGCTGGCACAGTTAATCCCGCTGATTGAAGCGCAACCGCGTGAAGCCTGGCATCAGCAGGTGTCCGACCTGCAGCAAGAATTTCCGTGCACCATCCCACAGGAAAAAAATCCGCTCAGCCATTATGGGCTGATTAACGCGGTTGCTGCCTGTGTGGACGACAGCGCGATCATCACCACCGACGTCGGTCAGCATCAGATGTGGGCGGCGCAGGCTTACCCGCTGAACCGTCCGCGCCAGTGGCTGACTTCCGGCGGCCTTGGCACCATGGGGTTTGGCCTGCCTGCGGCAATTGGCGCGGCGCTGGCGAACCCGGATAAAAAAGTGCTGTGCTTCTCCGGCGACGGCAGCCTGATGATGAATATTCAGGAAATGGCCACCGCCAGTGAGAATCAGTTGGATATTAAAATCATCCTGATGAATAACGAAGCGCTGGGGCTGGTGTATCAGCAACAAAGCCTGTTCTACAAACAGGGCGTGTTTGCTGCCACCTATCCGGGGATGATTAACTTTATGCAGATTGCCGCCGGTTTCGGTCTCGAAACCTGCGATTTAAACCACGAAGCCGACCCGCAGGCGGCATTGCAGGCGATTATCGATCGTCCGGGACCGGCGCTGATCCACGTGCGTATCGATGCGGAAGAAAAAGTGTATCCGATGGTGCCGCCGGGCGCGGCAAATACAGAGATGGTGGGGGAATAAGCTATGCAACAGCAGACTCATGATAACGTAATACTTGAACTCACCGTGCGTAACCACCCCGGCGTAATGACTCACGTTTGTGGCCTGTTCGCCCGTCGCGCGTTTAACGTGGAAGGCATTCTCTGTCTACCGATTCAGGGCAGCGACCAGAGTCGCATCTGGCTACTGGTCAACGATGACCAACGTCTGGAACAGATGATCAGCCAGATTGATAAACTGGAAGATGTGGTGAAAGTCGCGCGCAACCAGTCCGACCCGTCGATGTTTAACAAGATAAGCGTGTTCTTCGAGTAATCCGTTCAAGGCTTGAACGATGAAGTGTATATCGTTAAGGTAAGCGCCTTTGCCGGAGGGCGGCGTAAACGCCTTATCCGGCCTACCATGGCTCCTGCCCGTAGGCCTGATAAGCGTAGCGTCATCAGGCATCCCACACGCCAGGACAACATTCATGACAACCATTGCACTGATAGACGATCACCTTATCGTCCGCTCCGGCTTTGCGCAGCTGCTGGGGCTTGAACCCGATTTGCAGGTTGTGGCTGAGTTTGGTTCAGGCGCTGAGGCGTTGGCGGGATTGCCTGGCCGCGGCGTGCAGGTGTGCATTTGCGATATTTCGATGCCGGATATCTCCGGGCTGGAGCTGTTAAGCCAGCTCCCCAAAGGGATGGCGACGATTATGCTCTCCGTGCACGACAGCCCGGCGCTGGTGGAACAGGCGCTAAACGCCGGGGCGCGCGGCTTCCTCTCCAAACGCTGTAGCCCCGATGAGCTGATTGCAGCAGTACACACTGTAGCAACAGGCGGCTGCTATCTCACGCCGGATATCGCTGTCAAACTGGCGGCAGGGCGTCAGGATCCGTTGACCAAGCGAGAGCGTCAGGTGGCGGAAAAACTGGCGCAGGGCATGGCGGTGAAAGAGATTGCCGCCGAGTTGGGCCTGTCGCCAAAAACGGTGCATGTGCACCGCGCTAATCTGATGGAAAAACTGAACGTCAGTAACGACGTTGAGCTGGCTCGACGGATGTTTGACGGCTGGCAATGAACACCTTTTTCTCTCGCTTAATCACCGTTGTCGCCTGCTTCTTTATCTTCTCCGCCGCCTGGTTCTGCCTGTGGAGCATTAGCTTGCATCTGGTGGAACGCCCTGAGCTGGCGGTACTGCTGTTCCCGTTTGGCCTGCGGCTGGGGTTGATGCTGCAATGTCCACGTGGCTACTGGCCTGTGCTGCTGGGCGCGGAATGGCTGCTGATTTTCTGGCTGGCGCAGGAAGTGGCGCTGGCGCACTTCCCCCTGTTGATGACCGGTAGCCTGCTGACGCTGCTGCCTGTGACGTTGATCTGGCGCTATCGCCATCAGCGCGACTGGCGTGCCTTGTTGTTGCAGGGGGCGGCGCTGATTGCCGCGGCGCTGTTACAGTCGCTGCCGTGGCTGGGGCAGGGCGAAGTCGCGTGGACTGCGCTGCTGCTGACCCTGACCGGTGGACTGACGCTGGCCCCTATCTGTCTGGTGTTCTGGCACTACCTGACCAGCACTACCTGGCTACCGCTCGGTCCGGCGGTGGTCTCCCAGCCGGTGAACTGGCGTGGGCGGCACCTGGTGTGGTACCTGCTGCTGTTCAGCGTCAGCCTGTGGCTGCAGTTAGGTTTGCCGGACGAGCTGTCGCGCTTTACACCGTTTTGCCTGGCGCTGCCGATCATCGCACTGGCCTGGCATTACGGCTGGCAGGGCGCGCTGATTGCCACGCTGATGAACGCCATCGCGCTGATTGCCAGCCAGACCTGGCACGATCATCCCGTTGATTTACTGCTCTCGCTGCTGGCGCAAAGCCTGACCGGGCTGCTGCTCGGTGCGGGGATTCAGCGTCTGCGAGAACTCAACCAGTCGCTGCAAAACGAGCTGGCGCGTAATCATCGGCTGGCAGAACGCTTGCTGGAAACCGAAGAGAGCGTGCGCCGCGATGTGGCGCGCGAACTGCATGACGATATCGGCCAGACCATCACCGCCATTCGCACCCAGGCGGGCATTGTCCAGCGGCTGGCCCCGGAGAATACGGGCGTGAAGCAAAGCGGGGCGCATATCGAGCAGCTTTCGTTGGGCGTCTACGATTCGGTGCGTCGCCTGCTTGGGCGGTTACGCCCACGCCAGCTCGACGATCTGACGCTGGAACAGGCTATTCGCTCGCTGCTACGTGAAATGGAGCTGGAAAGTTGCGGCATCGTCAGCCATCTCGACTGGCACATTGACGAGTCGGCACTCAGTGAAAGCCAGCGGGTGACGCTGTTTCGCGTCTGTCAGGAAGGGCTGAACAACATTGTGAAACACGCCAACGCCAGCGCGGTGACGCTTCAGGCCTGGCAACAGGACGAGCGGTTAATGTTGGTGATTGAAGATGATGGCTGCGGTCTGCCGCCGGGCTCGAATCAACAAGGATTTGGCCTGACCGGCATGCGTGAGCGCATTACGGCCCTTGGCGGTTCGCTCTCGATTTCCTGCACGCACGGCACGCGCGTCAGCGTGTCGTTGCCTCAGCGCTACGTGTAAGGAGCATTGATGCTGACGTTTTTTAAAGCCCCGGCGAATGCGCCGCTTATCACTGATAAACACGAGGTCGACGCCCGTTACCGCTACTGGCGGCGTCATATCCTGCTGACCATCTGGCTTGGCTATGCGCTGTTTTATTTCACGCGTAAAAGCTTCAACGCCGCGGTGCCCGATATCCTTGCCAGCGGCGTACTCACCCGCAACGATATTGGCCTGCTGGCAACGCTGTTTTACATCACCTATGGCTTGTCGAAGTTTGTCTCCGGTATCGTCAGCGACCGCTCCAACGCCCGCTATTTTATGGGCATTGGGCTGATTGCCACCGGGGTGGTAAACATCCTGTTTGGCTTTTCCACTTCGCTGTGGGCGTTTGCCGTACTGTGGGCGCTGAATGCCTTCTTCCAGGGCTGGGGGTCGCCAGTGTGCGCCCGTCTGTTGACGGCCTGGTACTCGCGTACTGAACGCGGCGGCTGGTGGGCGCTGTGGAACACCGCGCATAATGTTGGTGGGGCGTTAATTCCGATGGTGATGGCCGCCGCTGCGCTGCACTACGGCTGGCGTGCCGGGATGATGATTGCCGGGACGATGGCGATTGTGGTTGGCATTTTCCTCTGCTGGCGACTGCGTGACCGCCCGCAGGCTATCGGCTTACCGCCGGTTGGCGACTGGCGGCACGACGAGCTGGAAATCGCCCAACAGCAGGAAGGGGCAGGGCTGACCCGCAAAGAGATCCTCACTAAATACGTGCTGCTGAACCCGTATATTTGGCTGCTGTCGCTGTGCTATGTGCTGGTGTACGTGGTGCGTGCGGCGATCAACGACTGGGGCAATCTGTACATGTCGGAGACGCTGGGCGTTGATTTGGTCACTGCCAATACGGCGGTCACCATGTTCGAACTGGGCGGATTTATCGGTGCGCTGGTGGCGGGTTGGGGATCGGACAAACTGTTTAACGGCAACCGTGGGCCGATGAACCTGATTTTTGCCGCCGGGATTTTGCTCTCCGTCGGCTCACTATGGCTGATGCCGTTTGCCAGCTATGTGATGCAGGCGGCGTGCTTCTTCACCACCGGATTCTTTGTCTTTGGCCCGCAGATGTTGATCGGCATGGCGGCGGCGGAGTGCTCGCACAAAGAGGCGGCGGGCGCGGCAACCGGGTTTGTTGGGCTGTTCGCTTATCTCGGCGCATCGCTCTCCGGCTGGCCGCTGGCAAAGGTGATGGAAGTCTGGCACTGGACCGGGTTCTTCGTGGTGATCGCCATTGCCGCGGGGATTTCCGCACTATTGTTGCTGCCGTTTTTAAACGCTCAGGCGCCGCGCAACGTCAGCGAAGCGTGATGCACCTCACCTTTTTGCCCTGAGTGGGGCAAAACTAAGAAATTTTCCCGGTTCCGCCTGGACGCTGTCTCAGGCGTCTCTGCCGACTGATTTTTACAATGCCTGCTATTCGCAGGTATAAAAATTAGCTCGGGAGTGTCCTATGCTGGCCTTTCTAAACCAGGTGCGCAAGCCGACCCTGGATTTGCCGCTCGATGTGCGGCGCAAAATGTGGTTCAAGCCGTTCATGCAGTCTTACCTGGTGGTTTTCATCGGCTACCTGACCATGTACCTGATCCGCAAAAACTTCAACATCGCGCAGAACGACATGATCACCACCTACGGGCTGAGCATGACGCAGCTGGGGATGATTGGCCTGGGCTTCTCCATCACCTATGGCGTGGGTAAAACGCTGGTCTCCTACTACGCTGACGGCAAAAACACCAAGCAGTTCCTGCCGCTGATGTTGATCCTCTCGGCCATCTGTATGCTCGGCTTTAGCGCCAGCATGGGGCCGGGCACAACCAGCTTGTACCTGATGATCGCCTTCTACGCGCTGAGCGGTTTCTTCCAGAGTACCGGCGGCTCGTGCAGCTATTCGACCATCACCAAATGGACGCCGCGCCGTAAACGTGGTTCCTACCTCGGTATGTGGAACATCTCCCATAACCTCGGCGGTGCGGGTGCGGCAGGCGTGGCGCTGTTCGGTGCTAACGTGCTGTTCGACGGCCACGTTATTGGGATGTTTATCTTCCCGTCGATTATCGCGCTGATCGTGGGCTTTATCGGCCTGCGCTTTGGTAGCGACTCTCCGGAATCTTATGGTCTCGGTAAAGCAGAAGAACTGTTTGGCGAAGAGATCAGCGAAGAGGACAAAGAGACCGAAGAAAACGAAATGACCAAATGGCAGATCTTTGTTGAGTACGTGCTGAAAAACAAAGTGATCTGGCTGCTGTGCTTCTCCAACATCTTCCTGTACGTGGTGCGTATCGGTATCGACCAGTGGTCTACCGTGTATGCCTTCCAGGAGCTGAAACTCTCTAAAGAGGTGGCAATTCAGGGGTTCACCCTGTTTGAAGTGGGCGCGTTGGTCGGCACCCTGCTGTGGGGCTGGCTGTCGGATCTGGCAAACGGTCGTCGCGCACTGGTAGCCTGTGTCGCGCTGGCATTAATTATCGCCACGCTCGGCGTTTATCAGCACGCCAGCAACCAGTACGTTTACCTGGCTTCCCTGTTTGCCCTCGGCTTCCTGGTGTTTGGTCCGCAGCTGTTGATCGGTGTGGCGGCTGTCGGTTTCGTGCCGAAAAAAGCGATCGGCGCGGCCGATGGGATTAAAGGCACATTCGCCTATCTGATCGGCGACAGCTTCGCTAAGCTGGGTCTGGGGATGATTGCCGATGGGACGCCAGTCTTCGGCCTGACCGGCTGGGCGGGCACCTTCGCCGCGCTGGACACCGCCGCTATCGCTTGTATCTGCCTGATGGCTATCGTGGCCGTCTTCGAAGAACGTAAAATCCGTCGCGAGAAAAAAATTCAGCAGTTAAACATCGCTTAAGTGTGTAGTGGTAACGTTTTGCCCGCCTTTATGGCGGGCTTTTTTATGCCTTATGCGCCGTCCGGAATAGCGTTGACACGTTCGGCCGTCGACAGAGATGAAATTGCCGCTATGATGGGCGTCCTGTCGGGTAAGGGATGTGCGCATGATTTGGATAATGCTGGCCACGTTGGTGGTTGTTTTTATTGTCGGTTTTCGGGTGCTGACGTCCGGGGCGCGGCGTGCGGTTCGCCGGTTGAGCGAGCGTCTGGGTATTGATGTGATGGCGGTAGAATCGATGACCGATCAGATGGGAAAAGTGCAGGGTGAGGCGTTTTTACAGTACCTCCACCGACCTGACGAATCGCATCTGCAAAATGCCGCACAGGTGCTGTTGATCTGGCAAGTCGTCATTGTCGACGGTAGTGAGCAGAATCTGCTGCAGTGGCATCGTTTACTGCAAAAAGCCCGGTTGGCCGCGCCAATTACCGACGCCCAGGTGCGTCTGGCGCTCGGTTTTTTGCGTGAAATGGAGCCAGACCTGCAGGAGATAAATGCATTTCAAATGCGCTACAACGCCTTTTTCCTGCCTGAAGATGGTGTGCACTGGCTACACTGATATCAGATTTGTGATGATGGCTATTTGTCATCGCCGTCCGGCGGTGAAGGTTGTTAAAACGTTAAATACGTCACATTTTTAATGTTACACTGCGTAACTTTTCTACAATAATCCTACGCAGGTTATAAAATTGAGTGACGTTATTGAACAAAAATTCCGCGCAGAGGTGAATGCCCGACCTAACTGGTCGGCGGTATTTGCCGTGGCGTTCTGTGTTGCCTGCCTGATAACCGTTGAGTTCTTGCCGGTCAGTTTGCTGACGCCGATGGCGCAGGACCTGGGCATTTCAGAAGGTGTTGCCGGGCAGTCGGTCACCGTGACGGCCTTTGTCGCCATGTTTGCCAGCTTGTTTGTCACGCAAATCATTCAGGCGACCGATCGTCGCTATGTGGTGATCCTGTTCTCAGTGCTGCTGACGCTCTCCTGCCTGCTGGTCTCGTTCGCCAACTCTTTTGCGCTGCTACTGGTGGGCCGTGCCTGTTTGGGGCTGGCGCTGGGCGGATTCTGGGCGATGTCGGCGTCGCTGACTATGCGTCTGGTTCCCGCGCGTACGGTGCCGAAGGCGCTGTCGGTTATCTTCGGCGCGGTCTCTATTGCGCTGGTGATTGCTGCGCCGTTAGGGAGTTTTTTAGGCGGTATTATCGGCTGGCGTAACGTGTTTAATGCTGCGGCGGTAATGGGAGTGCTGTGCACCATTTGGGTGGTGAGATCGCTGCCTTCTCTACCCGGTGAGCCGTCGCACCAGAAACAAAATATGTTCAGCCTGCTCCAGCGTCCGGGCGTGATGGCCGGCATGATCGCCATCTTTATGTCCTTTGCCGGACAGTTTGCCTTCTTTACCTATATTCGCCCGGTGTATATGAATCTGGCGGGATTTGATGTGGATGGCCTGACGTTGGTGCTGCTGAGCTTTGGTATTGCCAGTTTTGTGGGTACGTCGCTCTCGTCGATGATTTTGAAGCGCTCGGTGAAACTGGCGTTAGCCGGTGCACCGCTGGTGCTGGCGCTCAGCGCGCTGATCCTGATTTTTTGGGGCAGTGACAAAGTGGTCGCCGCGGGTATTGCGATTGTTTGGGGGCTGGCGTTTGCGCTGGTGCCGGTGGGATGGTCGACGTGGATCACCCGCTCGCTGGCCGATCAGGCAGAAAAAGCCGGATCCGTCCAGGTCGCCGTGATCCAGCTTGCCAATACCTGTGGGGCTGCTGTGGGAGGCTATGCGCTTGATAACCTCGGACTGGTGTCACCGCTGGTGATTTCAGGGGCTTTGATGCTGCTGACCGGCTTGCTGGTGGCGACGAAAGTACGGATTTCATCATAATATTATCCCCCGACGGCGCTGTGCTCGCCGGGGGATAATGTTCAATCTACCTGCTTTATCATCATAATCAGTCCCCCGCCCACCAGCGCGATCACGGCCAGAATAGGCAGGATCGGTAGGTACTGGTTCCCCACCACGCTAAACAGAATCGCGCCTAGTACGGGGCCCAGAATTTGCGCACCGGTATTGGCAAAGTTCAGGATGCCGAGGTCTTTTGCCGAGTTTTCGGGATTAGGCAGCACCTCCAGATTCAATGCCTGATCGACCGAAAAGAAAATCCCTGAGCCAATGCCTGCGATGATTCCATACCAGATCATCGCGGCGGGCTGTCCGTAAATAAACGGGATCACGGTACCGGCGGCAATCAATATGGCGGCGAGAAACACCGGTTTTTTGCGGGTGCGCAGTTTGTCGGAAATCGGGCCGGAAATAGGGGCAAAGATTAATGCGGTTATCATCGTGGCGATCCCGGCCAGGGAGATATATTTCCCGGCGTCGGCGCTATTAAGCCCCATTCCGCTGGTCAGGAAAAAGAGCTGATAAACGCTAAAAGCGGTAATGGTGATGGCAATTAGCATCTTGCCAAACAGCGCCAGGTAAAAGTCACGCGCATTGCGAACCGGGAAAATAAAGTACTGAGCGAAGTTGCTGCGGTCTATTTTTTGTCGCGGCATGTCGAGGCTGGATGGCTCTTTGATAATGATCGCCGCAACCGGGCCGGAGAGCAGCATCGCCACCGCCAGAACGTAATAACCGGTATTGACCAGCTCCGGGTTGCTATCGCTAAGAAAGAACCCGCCAACCACCGGGCCACCGTACTGACCGATGATAAAGCCCGCCGCATAAATGGAGGAAATTAACCCCCGATGTTTTGGCGCGATGCGGTCGGCAATGACGGCAATCAGCGGTGCGACGACAAAGTTAATAAAGGTCTGTAATAAGCACCAGAGGAGGATAAAAATCCACAGCTGCTCTTTGGTTTCAATCATTCCCAGACCCACCATCACCAGGGCGGTCAGAACCGAGCCGGATAAAATCCATGGCGTCCGGCGGCCCCAGCGGGAGCGCGTGAGGTCAGACAGCGCACCGATAATAATGGTGGTAATCGTTGAGGTGACCGCGCCGAGTGTGCCAAGCAGAGCAAGAAAATTATTAACCTCTGAACCCCCGCCGATAATTCGGCTGAGCTTGGCCGGATTCAGAACGGAATTAAGTCCCATAAATGGGGCCAGCCACAGTAGTGCGCCGATTCCGACGGCGAGACCTAAAAGCACTGGCGGTTTCGGCTGAGTTTCGTTACTCACTGACGCAGACCACCCAGCCAAATTAATGGTTTTATCGATGATACTCTTGTCCATTGTAGTAAACCTTTTTATTTGGAATTAATTCTACCACTCGTAATGAATAGTTTAAGCGTCACTGGAATAACTGTTCTTATCAGGGGTGAGTTTTATATAATTATTTCTGTATCTACGCGGAGAGACTCCGCAGTGGCGGCGAAAAATTCTTGAGAAATAAAATGCATCGTTATATCCGCTTAATTGTGCAATATCAGAGATAGACAGTGCGGTATTTTGTAGCATGTTTTTGGCATGATATATCCGCTGTTCTTCTTTCCATTCATTAATAGTTTGCCCAGTCTCTTCGCGGAACAGATGAGACAGACGAGACGGCGACAAACAGACCTGCGCGGCGAGGTCGGCGATGCTCAAATCCTCGGTGATATGCCGGTTCAGATAGCGACACACCTCTTCTACTCTGGCATCGCGCGTGTTCTTGCGGGTATCTTCCTGCAGTCGATAACAATTCAGGATGATACGTTCAAGGACGTTCATCGATATTGCTTCTGACAGCGTATCGCCTTCAGAAAAGAAGGTAATCGCCTCGCTGAACAGCGTCTTCATTAATTCACCGTCGTGCTCACTCTTTAGCGTCAGTTTGCCTGGTTCACCTTCGCTACCTTGCCAGGTGAGCCAATTATGCCAGTAAGGACGGGGAATAAAGTAAATCCAAAAGTGATCCCAGCAATCGCTATTTTCATCTCGCCCATAATGATGCGGCACGCCGGGTGGAAAAATAAGTAAGTCATTTTTTTCGCAGGTAATGTATGTACCTTCTTTGGTTTTTACCCATGCTTTTCCCCTCACGGTAATATTAATAATATACCCTTCCATTCCGTCCGGACGGTCTATCGGGGTATCGAGAGGACCGCTGCGGATAACCGGTGTGAATCCAGCCACCAGATACGCATCAAAGGTAAAACACATACACCACCTCGCGAAAATTACCGTGATTTCACAAACAACCGCATGCCCCAGGCATCAATCTCAACGCGTTCTCCCTGATGATACCGTTTCCCGCTCAGCGGTTCCGTCACTTCGGCCTCAGTACGGATTGTTGCAGGCGTGGCGCAATAATTGAAAATAAATTGCACCGCCTCGCCCCGGCTGTTTACGGCGCGGCGAACAACCAGCGGCCACTGATACTCTGGCGTAGAGGAGACCAACGGCGTGTCTGATGAGAGCGCGCTAAACAGGTCAAATATCACCTTGCTGGAGGGCAAACAGCCAACATAGAGCGCTTGCCCTTTACCGTAATTCGACAGCGTGGCGGCGGCATATTTTCCCCAGACCGGGTGGTCATAACGCAGCAGAACGGCGGTCTTTTCAGTGTTCGGCGTCAGCAGCTCCATCCACAGTTCCGGGTGCTCATCCGGGGCGCAAACCAATGCTTCAGTTTCAGATCGCAGCCCCACGTTTTCTGGGATGACGAACTGGCTGTAGCTGACGCCGCAGCATTTATTCAGTATTGCAGGCTGGGTTTCAGCGCGCACTCTGACATTCTCATCACAAAATCCGGACTTAAAGCCAATCAGCACTTTGCCGCCGTTTTCAACAAACTGGTTGATACGCTCAAGCTGTTCATCGCTTGCACAGTAGAGCGCCGGGATAACCACGACCTTGTATTGACTGTTCTGCGGGTCGAGGGTGTTGATGATATCCACCGCGATATTATTGTCATAAAGCGCATCCCAGAACCGTCGCAGGATATCGTTGTAAACGTAATGACCGTGGTTGTTCAGCCCGGGTTGCGGGGTATCGGGTTTAAACCAGTTCATGGCTTCCATCGCATCATTGCTGACCAGAATCGCGACATCGTTTTCTACGCGCAGTTCGTTAAGAACGCCGGACAGCTGAGCCATCTCCTGACCGATAGTCATCGCTTCCTGGTAAGTTGGGCCTGGAGCGAAATCATGACTGATCAGCCCTTTCCAGTAGGTTTCATAGGAGTTGTGGATCGAATGCCAGTGCCAGTAAGAAACCATGCTGGCGCCGCTGGCGATATGGCTGAAGGCCTGCAAGCGTAATTGACCAGGCCACGGTGTCCATTTGGCAAAGCCCTGGGCCTGCGTCTCCATGACATAATAGTTGCGCCCATTTTTCAGGTTCCTCGCCACATCGCCGCTGAAGGCTATTTCCCGCCCGCTAAGATGATCCTGACCTGGATGATAAACGTCAACGCTGACAACGCTCATTGCCTGCGCGGCAGAAAAGTGATCGACCTGCGGCTGAAGCCCAAAAGAATAACCGCGCCATTCAAAATCGAAGTTTTGCGTGACAAACTGCTCTGGACGCGCGTATTCCCGCACGATATCGGCCTGCCAGGCCAGATATTCCGCGATCTTCTCTCGACGAAAGCGAGCAAAAGCGCAGCCGAGGCTGGCGTTGATGGTGCTGGCGACAGGGGGGAAATCTTCCCAACAATCAATGCGATTGCTCCAGTACTCAAGCCCAAAGGCATCATTCATCTGACGGATATCCGGGAACTGTTTTTTCAATGATGCTATAAACGCCGCCTGAATATCTTCGCCGGTATTGTCATAATGCTTGGTTTCATTATCGACCTGATAGCCAATAATCGCCGGATGGTGGTGAACATGATTAAGCAGGGCGCGAATAACCTTTTCGGCATGCTGAAGGAAATGCGGATTAACGATATCCATAATCTGCCGACGGCCATATTTTTCATGGCCAGCTGGCGTAGTGACCAGCGCATCCGGGTGTTTACGCGCCAGCCAGCCGGGGATGGCGTAGGTTGGCGTGCCGATAATAACGGAGATGCCCGCGCGGTGCATGGCGCCGAGCACGCGATCAATATGGTAGAAATTGAACGTATTTTCTTCAGGCTCCAGCGTGCTCCAGGTTGATTCCGCAATTCTGACAACATTAATGCCAGCGGCGACCATCATCTCGATATCTTTTTCCAGGCGCTCCTCACGAATGTACTCATCGTAATAGGCCACACCATAATAAAGACCTGTCATATAAGCTTTCTCCGTGATTTCGTTATTCGCCAATCCTGGTGACTGGAATAGGATTAATATATTCCGGCTATAGCGAAAAAAGCTTAATGATCCCGCTGTCTTTCCTGAACAAATCTGTTGTGCGTTGTAAAGTGTGATCGGCATTACAGGATGCCAACTTACGCGATGTCGCGCTGTTTTTTGCGTGACAATCTCGGGGGCGGGTACACCCCCGATGATTCCTTATCAGAACCACGCTTCCCACATCGCGCCGAGGTTGAAGTCGTCCAGGGTTTCGTCTTTCGTGCCGTTGACGCGCGCGGTGCGGTCGTTGTCCACTTTGCCGCCTGTCACGTAGAAGCGCAGCATGGGGCGGAATTCGGGTCCCATGGCGATCGACATGTTCTGCGACAGCGTCAGCTTCCAGCCGCTGTTATCCCCGCCGTTGTCGTAATCTACGCGCTGATAGCCCGCTTCCAGCCAGGTGGAGTGAACGTCGTTCCAGAAGTACATTGGGCGTACAATTGCGCCATAGTTCTTACGGTTATCACTTTTATCTGCACTGTTGTCGTAGTCATGGAACGCCAGCAGGTATTCCACCTGCGCCTGGCGGGTAAACTTATGGCTCCCCTCGAAGCTGGCGTAAACCGTGGTCAGGTCGTCGGTTTTGTTGTAGACGCTGTTGTCTGAGTTATCCGAATAACGGGCGATCACCTTGTTCACGCCGCTGTCGTTGGTGTGGCTCAGCACAAAAGCGCCCTGCCAGGCTTTCAGACGGTCATCGCTCTCGACGGCCTTGGAGTCAAAGCCATAGTTGGCGTAGATCTCCAGGTCCAGCGGGCCGACCTTCATATTGTGGATTTTTGACGTCACCGCGTAATTACCCTTATCACCGGTGCCGGAGCCGCCGGTACAGGTAATGCGTGAAGGGTTAGCTTCGTCTTCCATGACTTCCGGGCTACACGATTCGACGGCGGCGACGGTGGCGACATCAAACTGTACACCGCCAATGTCGAAGTTCTTCACCCCGGCGCCCTGGCCGTCGTGGTTCATCCAGAAGTAGTCGTTGATGCCCTGTTGTGGACGCTGATGGAAGTCACGACCGGCCCAGATGTAGGCGTTCGGATTGGATTCCAGCACGTTGGTCACGCCCGCGTAGGCTTTTTTGAGGTTAACTTCGTCGCCCCAGTGGTCAATCATCACGTTGATATCCCAGATTGCGCCGTTGTCGCTTTTGAACGCTTTGGAGAGCTGGAATTCGCCACCGTTGCCTTCGTTACCCAGACGACCAATCGCGGATGCACCGTTATAGGATCCGTCAACGCCAACGTATTTCTGATCGCCACTCTGGAAGTGCGCGCCGTAACGGGCGTAGCCGCTGAACTTCACGCCGAATGGTATCGCCATATCCGGCGACTGCGCCGCGCTTTGCGGTTCGTTAATCACATCGGTTTTCTTCGCCACGGCAGCGTCCATTTTCGCCTGGCGTTCCGCCAGCGCTTTATCGACGGCTTTGGCGACGATGGCGTCGATTTGTTCCTGCGTAAATTCCTGTGCGAGCACAGAAATTGGGCACAGCGCGGCCACGACCGCCATGGCTAATGGAAGTTTTTTTATGTTCATGGTTATCTCATTTGACACTTAACCCTTCAGGTTGCCATTGGCATTCTGAATAAGCGTGTGTATTCATTTATTTTAAGATAATAACCATCCCGTCTCGGTTGAATTTGCTATCACCAAAACAAGTTGATTTGTTTGTTTTTTAATAGGTACAGAAATAATTTATTTAGTCGTAATAAATACTCCGTTCAGAAAGTGTTATTTAGAAACTAACGTTGATACAGATGAATGATTTCTTCTGACAGTTCGCGGGCTAATAGCGACGTCATTAAGTGGTCCTGCGCATGCACCATAATTAATGTCATTGGTTGCCGGGCTTCCCCGGCGTCCTGTTCGATCAATTTGGTTTGCATGTGGTGAGCCTGACGGGCATAGCCGTCAGCCTCACGAAGCAGGCTTTTCGCTTCGTCAATGTTCCCGGCGCGCGCGGCGTGCAGCGCTTCGAAGCACAGGCTGCGTGACTGCCCGGCATTGACGATGATTTCCATTACTGCTTCTTCTAATGCAATCATGATGCTCTCTTTTTAATCGAATCCATTATTGGCGGCAGTTTTCGCAAACCACTCGCCGCTCTTTTTCACTGTACGTTTTTGCGTGGCTAAATCTAACTGGACAAAACCGTAGCGGTTTTTATATCCGTTAAGCCATGACCAATTATCAATAAAGGTCCACATATGGTAACCAAGGCAATGACAACCCTCGTTAATGCCTTTATGCAGCCATTTAAGATGTTCCGAGACAAACTCAATACGGTAATTGTCGTTAATCTGATCGTCCTGAATAAAACGCTGCTCGTTTTCTACACCCATGCCGTTTTCAGAAATAAAACAGCGCGGGTTGCCATAATTATCACGCAGATTCGTAATAATATCGTAAATGCCCGGCTCATAGATTTCCCAGCCACGGTACGGATTCATTTTACGTCCCGGCATTTCGTAATAATCAAACAGCGACTCTGGCATAAACGGCGCGTCAGGATTGACGGCGTTATCGCGGCATTTCACCCGGCGCGGTTGGTAGTAGTTAATGCCCAACAGGTCGATTTTACCCTCGGCGATGAGCTGGCTGTCGCCGGGCTGGCAGGCCGGTAGTTGATCGTACTGTTTCAACAGTTCCACCAGGTCCGCCGGATATTCGCCTTTTAATACCGGATCGAGGAAGCTGCGGTTAAACAGCAGATCCGCATGGTGTGCGGCTTTCACATCCGCCGGATTTTGCGAGCGCGGATAAGACGGCGTTAAATTCAGCACTACGCCGATTTCACCGTCATAGTTGCCAGCGCGATACGCACGGACCGCCGTCGAATGCGCTAGTACGGTGTGGTAAGCCACGGTTGCCGCACGTTTGAAATCCACCACGTTCGGGTAGTGGAAGTCATACAGATAGCCGCCTTCTACCGGGACAATCGGTTCGTTGAAGGTGAACCAGTGCTTCACCCGATTGCCGAACAAGGTAAAACACGTCCGGGCGTAGCGGCCAAAGGCTTCCACAACCTCACGATTTTCCCAACCGCCTTTCTCCTGCATGACCATTGGCATATCGAAGTGAAACAGGGTGATAAAGGGCGTGATACCCTGCGCCAGCAGCTCGTCGATGACGTTGTTATAGAAATCGACCGCTTCGGGATTGACCTCGCCGGTGCCGTCCGGGATCAGACGCGACCAGCTCAAGGATGTACGAAAGCTGTTGTGCTGTAGCTGTTTCAGCAGTGCGATGTCCTGTTTCCAGTGTTGATAAAAACCGGAGGTGTTTGCCGGGCCAACCCCCTGATGGAAACGACCTGGCTGACGGTCGAACCACACGTCCCATGTGGTCTGGCTTTTACCGCCGTTCAGGCTATCCCCTTCGGTTTGCAGCGCTGAGCAGGCACTGCCCCACCAGAAGTTTTCAGGAAAACGGTATCTCATTGTTCTGACTCCTTGATTTATTATGAGTTGCTACGGGCAGCGTTCGCTACGGAGACGGCATCCTGGGCTTTTTGCTCTTCGGATTTCATCAAAGAACGTTCGTACGCACGCAGGAAAGGCAGGTACATCAGCGCCGACATTGCCATGCAGATAAAGCACATCACCACCGGACTTAATGCCCAGTTCGCAGCCCAGGATGCCCCAATTGGCGCTGGTGTGGTCCACGGGGTTAACGACACGACCTGGGCTATCCAGCCGAGCTTGGTAGCGCTATAGGCCAGTACGGCGTTGATCATTGGAACGCAGACGAACGGGATGAACAGCATCGGGTTCATGATGATCGGCGCACCAAACAGAATAGGCTCATTAATATTAAAGAAACTAGGCACAATTCCCATTTTGCCGATGGTGCGCAGGTGGGCGACGCGGCTGCGCAGTAGCAGGAACGCCAGCGGTAAGGTTGAGCCCACGCCGCCAATCAACAGGTAGTGATCCCAGAAGCCTTGCAGATAAACGTGCGGCAGCGCCGCACCTGCCGCCAGTGCCGCCTGGTTAGCGGACAGGTTTGCCATCCAGAATGGGTTCATGATGCCGGTGACAATCAGTGCGCCGTGGATTCCCGCAAACCAGAAAATCTGGCACAGCAGGACGGAAAGCAGAATCGCCGGCAGCGAATCAGAGGCGGAAACCAGCGGTTCCAACAGGTGCATAATCGCCTGTGGAATGATCATCCCGGTTTGTGCTTCGATAAACAGGTTCAGTGGATGCAGGGTGGCAATCACCACCAGAACCGGTATCAGGATCTCAAATGAACGCGCGACGCCGGTCGGCACTTCTTTCGGCAGGCGGATTGTCACGTTATTCTGCTTCAGCCAGGCATACACGCGAGTGGAATAAATGGCGGTAATCAGGGCGGTAAAAATTCCCTGACCGGAAAGATACTGGGTCGAGATTTTTCCGTCAGCATAAGGCGCTGCAACCAGCAGAAACGCCATAAAAGCCAGCAGCCCGGACATGATCGGGTCGAGATTAAACTGGCGGCCAAGGCTGGCGCCAATGCCAACGGAGATGAAGAACGTCATAACACCCATGCTGAGGTTGAACGGCAGCATTAACTGTTCACGGTAGGTGGCAGAAAAGTCGAGCCAGCCACGGGCAAAGCTGTTGGTGGTTTCGGCAGAGAACGGAGGGAAAATAAACACCAGCATGAACGATCCGATGATCATAAACGGCAGCGCCGCCGTAAAACCGTCACGAATCGCAATCACATACTTTTGCTGCCCCAGTTTTCCGGCGAGCGGGGTGATGGATTGTTCAATGACGGCAACCATTGACTGATATAACGAACTCATATTGATACCTTTCTAGTGTGCCGCTTCAATCAGCGACAGGGCATAATCCAGCACTTTGTCACCGCGTTGCATACCGTAATCCATCATATCTATGGCTTTTACGGGTACACCCTGGGTGGCAGCCTTTTCTGAGAGCGTAGTAAGCATGTACTTTACCTGGGGGCCGAGCAGCACCACCTGATAATTTGGAAACTGTGTGTCAAATTCGGCAACACCGTATGCATCAATCTTCACGGGCAACCCGCGCGTTTCCGCTTCTTCAACCATTTTGCGAACCAGCATGCTGGTGGACATCCCTGCAGAGCAACACAACATAATCCTGAACATGGTGAACCATCCTTTAAATGTAAAAACATATTGCGAGTCTGATTTGATATCATACGGAAACCGGTTTCCATTCATCGCAAACAGAACTGTGACGGCCATCAAGATCTTATTGTTATAAGGCTAATTATTTGAATCTGGCTCACGAAATTCGGCAATTTAATCTCTTTTTGAGTCAAAATGGAAAATCGGTTTCCATGAAAAACGGAAACAGATATACTGCGAGTGGCGATTATTTAAGCCAGTGTTAAATACAGGAAGGAAAGGGCCAGGCGGGTCCTGTCAGGGGAGAATGATGTCTACTATCAACGATGTATCGCGTCTGGCCGGGGTGTCAAAGGCCACGGTGTCACGCGTGTTGAGCGGTTCACGTGGTGTCAAAGAGGCCAGCCGTCTTGCCGTGTTGAAAGCGGTGGATGAACTGAACTATCGCCCGAACGTGATTGCACAGTCGCTGCTGAGTCAGTCTACCGGCTGTATTGGGGTGATTTGCGCGCAGGATAACATTAACCAGACTACCGGCTATCTCTACGCGCTGGAAAAACACCTTAGCCAGCATCAAAAGCATCTGCTGCTGCGTTTTGCCAATAGCAAAGCGGAAGTGATGAACGCCCTGGATGAATTAAGCTGTGGGTTGTGCGATGACGTATTGATTATTGGCGCGCGGTTCCCGCTGAGCATTAGCCAGGAGAATGTCATTCTGGTGGATTGCCTGGACTCTGGCGATGACGTCAACAGCATTCAGTTTGATCACGCGTTTGCTACCGAAACAGCCTGTAACTACCTGATAAGCCAGAACCGACGCCAGATTGCACTGATCCACCCGGACGGTATGGGGTTCTCGGATCAGGTGCTGCTGGGCTACAAGCATGCGCTGGAAAAAAACTTCCTGCCGTTTAACCGCAATCTGGTGTTTATGGAGGCCACGTCGTCCTCCGTGGCATTACAGGAGCTGCTCAATAACGCGTCAACGCTCAATTTTAACGCGCTGTTGGTGGCCGACGAGCAGCAGGCTCAGCGAGTTATCCCGCAGCTGCTGGCGTTTAATAAATCGGTGCCGGGAGACATAATGGTCTTTAGCCTGGCCGGGTCGCTGCATCTGCCGGGCATTCCAACTATCCCGGCCATTGAGTATTCAATGGATGCGATGGCGGCACGCATTGTCAGTTGGCTGAACGAGAAAACCCAGAACGTGCTGGGTTCATACGTGCTGCGTGGCGACCTCATTATTCCTCAGCGTTAACCGTCTTAATCAGGCGTGAAGCCATGCGCTTCACGCCTAGATATCCGGGCATTCCACTTTGCCCAGCGCATCCCAGTAGTTATTCTGATTACTCCTTTGTATTGCCAAAATGGCCTCGCGAATGTGCTGCTGATTACGCGTATCAGACATAATCGTTTTTTCCCATACTTCATCCGACGGCGACCCTTGTGGGGTACAAATTTTGCGTAAGTCCTTTAATACGGTGTTTTTTTCGTGAACTGCCTGTAGAGAACCGTAAGCCGAGTCGGCCTGCGCCAGACCCGGCAGCGTGAAAAGGACGGCAAAGAGCAGCAACGCTGTTCGTTTCATTTATCATTCTCCAGAGTGAATTGTTGCCCGATCCGGCTTATATCCTCTTCCATACCTGATAAGCATAGCGCCATCAGGCATGCCAGATTTAAAGATAAGTATAGACAGCATATGGCTCTCTAAGCGTTCTGCATGAGTCGGAAAACCGGTTTCAGTTGTAAGTTGTAGACCGATTCTTCCCATCCCTCACTTTCTTGCACAGCAGAATAGTGTATGTTCTGAACAATCATTAATTTCTTAAGCGGTAAAGAGATGAGGCGGATTGAGGTAATACTGGGGGAGCTGGAACGGCTGACGCGTGGGCTTAATCTTGCCAATTTGGCGCAGGAAACGGCATTCACCGCGGAGGCTATAGGCTTTAACCTTGGACTGGCGCGTAATTCTGTCAGTAAAGACCTTAATCAGCTATGGAACGATGGCCTGGCGATTAAAAGTCGGGGCCGTCCGGTGTTCTTCCTGCATCGTCAGGCAATTGAAATGTTGCTGGATCGCACGCTGGATGAGTCCGAACGCGAAGTGCGTTCGGTCGCCGATCTCATCGCTCATCAGGAGAGTCTGGTCTCTGACGATCCCTTTATCGGGCTTATCGGCTACGATCGCAGCCTGCGTGATGCGGTGGAAAAAGGTCGAGCGGCGGTACTCTATCCTCATGGTCTGCATGTCATGCTGACTGGTCCCTCTGGCGTCGGCAAAACCTTTTTTGCTGAGCTGATGCATCGCTTTGCCTGCGAACGTGTGACGGGAATGCCGCCACCGCTGGTTTATTTTAACTGTGCAGAATACGCGCATAACCCGGAACTGCTTTCCTCACATCTGTTTGGTCATCGCCAGGGGGCATTTACCGGAGCAAACGAGAATAAACCCGGTCTGGTCGAACAGGCTGATGGTGGTTATCTGTTACTCGATGAGGTCCATCGACTGCCGTATGAAGGGCAGGAAAAGCTGTTCTCCATTCTCGATAAGGGTGAATACCGGCCTCTGGGTTCGAGCGCTGCGGCGCGCTCAATTTCGGTTCGCCTGATCTGTGCGACGACTGAACCCGTCAGTTCGGCGCTGCTACGCACCTTTCAGCGGCGTATTCAGGTCTGTATCGATTTGCCCGGTATTCGCCAGCGTTCAATCGAAGAGCAGGTTGAATTAATTGTTGGTTTCTTACAGCGTGAGAGCCGTAAAATTGAACGCACGGTAAGCATCGACAAAACGCTGCTGCTCTGGCTGCTGAACAAACCGCTGGAAGGCAATATTGGCCAGCTCAAGAGCGATATTCAGTTTCTGTGCGCCCAGGCGTGGGCATCAGGGATGACGGAGCGCAGCGACACGCTACAGCTGGACAAACGGCTCGCAGAGATGCCGTTTAACGCCACGCCGGAACAACGTCAGTTGGTTGATGTGCTGTTTGGCGGTACAGAGCGTCTGAGCGTGGATGCGCGCACGCTCCCGGCACTAAAAAACTCGCTGGCAACCGGGGCGGAAATTGAAGACAGCGATCTCTTTTACAGCTTCCTGACTCGTGAATACGTCAATCTGCGTAACAGCAACGTGCCGCCCGCCGAAACGCTGGCGATACTTAAAAACAAGCTCAGCTCCATATTTGATTACGGTCTTTACAGTCGCGATAACGTAGCGCATCCCCCGCGCTATGGTGACCAGATTGAAGAACGGGTGACGTTACTCATCGGCTGTGTTGAACAGGTGCTGGGCTTTACGCTGCCGGAAAACCTGGTGAACCCGCTGCGCAAGCACCTTCTGGCGCTGATTGGTTATGTGCAGCGCGGACTTATCCCGCAGCTTTACTCCTCCAGCCTGATCCTTGATCGCTGCAAAGATGAATACGACAACGCCACGCTGTTGTGCCGAAAAATCAATGAACTGCTGCATATTCAGTGCCCGGCGACGGAAGTTGTCTGGCTGTGTTTGTTCCTGAAAGAGTGTCGCCATTACCGACAGCGCATCGACGCCAGCCCCGACTGCGGTGTGGTTTTAATTGCCCACGGTGCCACCACCGCCACGAGTCAGGCGCAGTACGTGAACCGTGTGCTGGAGCGTGAATTGTTCAGCGCTATCGATATGCCGTTTGAGCAATCAGTGCATGACACGCTGGAAGCGCTGACCCGGATGATTCGGACCCGGCAATATCGGCGATTAATCCTGATGGTGGATATCGGCTCACTGATTCATTTTGGTAGCACCATCAGCAAGTTATTTCAGATAGATGTTCTATTGATGCCGAATATCACCCTGACCAGTCTGCTGGAATTGGGTCTGGATTTAAGCTATGAAACCAGTGACTTAACGCAGCTGGCGGCGTTAATGCAGAGTAAAGATATCCCCTGTCAGCTCTGCACGCCGCAGCAGGAGAACGGTGGCAAAGTGCTGGTCATCTCCTGCATTACCGGCATGGGCACGGCGGAAAAAATCAAAAAGGTGCTGGAGGAGAGCTTTGGCGAACTGATGTCGCAGGATACGCGGATGGTGATCCTCGATTACAACGAAGTGCGCAGTCTGGAGCGCGTCCAGCAGGCGATAAACGCCAGCGAACGGCTGGCGGGGATAGTCGGCACTTTTCAGCCGGGGCTACCGGATATTCCGTTTATTTCGCTGGAAGAGCTGTTCTCCGAGCAGGGGCCAGAACTGGTGCTGAGCCTGCTGACGCCCGATCTCTCCAGCAGCGAACGTCGTCTGGAGATGGAACGCAGCGCCATGCGCTTTATCAGCGCGCTGACCATGGAGAGCATCATCAACCATATTTCGGTGCTCAATCCTCAGCGTATTCTGAAGGAAATGGAAGGCGTGCTTAACCACCTGATGGCTGCACTTTTGCTGAAACCGAGCCGTCAGGTGACACTGCGCTTCCTGATCCACTGCTGTTGTATGGTCGAGCGTATCGTGATTAACCGCAAACCGTTACAGATGGCGCTTGAAAACAAGCCGGACCTGGACGCCCACGCGTTTAGTGTCATTAAATCCGCTTTCCAGCCGATCGAAGAGGCCTACGCCATTCGTTTATCAGACGCGGAATATTTTTATATCTACGAACTGTTATATAGCTGATCCCATACCTGGCGGGGCCTTACGTCCCGTCAGTCCTTTCTTCCCCTCATCGTGACACAAATTCTGGCACATCCCTTGCTCTGGTTAACTATATCTATGTAATCGAGCCAGGAGGCCATTTTGACTACCACTGAATCCTTGCCCCAAATCCTGCTGCTGACCCATGGCGGCTGGGGGCAACAGCTTTGCAACAGCCTGCGCATGGTGACGGGCGAAATTAAAGGCGTCACGGAAATCGCGCTGATGCCCGTCGATACGCTCGGTGAGTTTTATCAGCGCGTCGAAGCCGTGGTGAAAATCATGCCGGAAGGTTCACTTATCCTGACGGACTTCATTGGTGGGACTACCTCTAACGTGGCGGCGCGGCTGAGTGCCGATTACCCGGTGGCGGTGGTTTCCGGGCTGAATGCCTCTTTGCTATTGGAGGCGCTGGACAGGCGTGAGCATGGTCTTCTGACCACCTGCGTGGCTGAACTTGTTGATGCCGGGCGGAGCAGTTGTCTGGACGTTGCCGCCCATGTTCGTCAATTACAACAATCAAAATAGGGAAGAAAACATCATGGCAAACATCGTCTTATGTCGAATTGATAGCCGTCTGATTCATGGGCAGGTGGTAACGAAATGGGTTGGACAATCCCAGGCAAACCGAATTGCGGTAGTCAGTGATGAACTGGACGCCGATCCGTTTATGAAAAATATCTACCTGATGGCCGCACCGCCGAACATCAAAGTGGATTGCTACGGTAATCAGAGTTTTGCTGCCGCATGGAAAGAAAACCAGCTTGGTGACGGCAAAGTATTGGTGCTGTTTCCTTCTCTGACGGCGATTCAGGAAGCGGTCCAACTGGGTTTTGATGTGACCACCATTCAGGTCGGTGGGCTGGGCGGCGGGCCAAACCGCAAAGCGGTATTCCAGAACATTACGCTGGACGAAAAAGACGTCGGCATTTTGGGTGACCTGAAAAACCGCGGGATTCAAGTGTTCTTCCAGACCATCCCGGAAGATAAGCCGCAGTCGCTGGACGATATCCTGAAAAAATTCTAACCCTTTGATAATGGGATAACACTATGGATACTTTAGTCTTCGCAAGCCTGATGGGGTTGTATTACTGGTTTGCCCGTTTACGTTTAGGCTACACCTTCTCCGCCATGCTGCTTCAGCCCGTTGTCATTGCTGTTTTCGTGGGCTTGCTTTTAGGCAACATGGAAACCGCGATGATCATTGGCGCCGGCATGCAGTTGGTTTATCTCGGTGTCACCTCCACGCCGGGCGGTAACGTCCCGTCAGACCCCGCGCTGGCCGCCTGTATCTCGATTCCTATCGCCGTGAAAGCGGGAATGGACCCGAATCTGGCCATTGCGCTGGCGATCCCGTTTGGCGTGATCGGCGTGTTCCTCGACCAGTTGCGCCGTACGCTGAACGCGGCGTGGGTGCATATGGCGGATAAGCATGCGGAAACGGCGAACATGGCAGGCATTATGCGCTGCGCGTTTCTTTATCCGGCGTTACTCGGCCTGGTACTGCGCTTCCCGGTGGTCTTTGCCGCCAACTATTTTGGTCAGGACGTGGTGGAAAGCTTCCTCAAGCTGATGCCGCACTGGCTGACCCACTCCTTTGAAATTATGGGCGGCATTCTGCCTGCGCTGGGCTTCGCCATCACCATTATGGTGATCGGTAAAAAAAGCCTGCTGCCGTGGTTTATCGGTGGATTCTTTGCCGTGCTGTACCTGAAGGTGGACATCATGGCGATGGCAATCTTTGGTACCTGCGTGGCCTTCCTGATTAAAGGTCTGGCGAAAAATGAAGGAGCAGCATAATGAGCAGCGACGTAATGCAGCATGAACTGGTCGAGCGCGCACGAGAAAGCGGCACGCTGACCAAAGCCGACATCACCAAAGCCTGGTTTATTTACTGGCTGGGTGCGGAAGTATCCAGCTCCTATGAACGTTTGCAAAGTCTGATTTACTGCGCCTCGATGACGCCGATCATCAAAAAGCTCTACCCGCAAAAAGAGGAGCAGGTGGAAGCGCTAAAACGCCATCTGAACTTTTTCAACTCGGAACAGACGTTTGGGGCGGTGATTCAGGGGATCTCCATTGCGATGGAGGAGCAAAAAACGCGCGGCGAACCGATCAGCGACGCCTCTATCACCGGGATTAAAACGGGTTTGATGGGGCCGCTGGCCGGGATGGGGGACTCCATCATTTGGGCCGCCGTAATGCCGCTGTTAATCGCTATTTTCATTCCATTCGCTGCCAATGGCAGCGCGATGGGCGGTATTATCCCCTTAATTCTCTATCCAGCCATTACGCTGGCGGTAAGTTACGGCATGATTCACAAAGGCTACACGCTGGGACGCGACTCGATAATCGGCCTGCTGCAAGGGGGGCGAATTAAAGAGCTCATCTACGGCGCGAACGTGCTGGGCCTGATCATGATGGGTGCGCTGTCTGCAAGCTACGTCAAAATCACCACGCCGTTAAAAATCAGCGCCCTGAAAGGCTCTGAGGTCGTGGTGCAGCAGATCCTCGACTCCATCGCACCGGGCCTGTTGCCGCTGGCGGCGGTATTCGCAGTTTACTTCTACCTGGTGAAGAAAGGGCCGCGTTACACCACCATTCTGCTGTCGATTGTGGCGCTCAGCGTGGTCTGTTCGCTGCTGGGAGTACTGTAAGCCATGACGCAAAATATCTATCAACAACTGGGGCTAAAACAGGTGATTAACGCCTGCGGAAAAATGACGATTCTGGGTGTCTCCAGCGTTGCGCCCCAGGTTATGCAGGCAACGGCGCAAGCGGCTTCAGCCTTTGTTGAAATTGACCGACTGGTGGATCGTACCGGCGAGCTGGTCTCCCGCTTTACCGGCGCTGAGGACAGCTATGTCACTTCCTGCGCCTCGGCGGGTATCGCCATTGCCGTGGCCGCCGCCATCACCCGCGGTGACCAGGCGCGGGTCACGCTGATGCCGGACAGCACCGGTATGGCCAACGAAGTGGTAATGCTGCGCGGGCATAACGTGGATTACGGTGCGCCAATCACCAGTGCGATTCGCTTAGGCGGCGGACGGGTGGTGGAAGTTGGCTCAAGTAATCTGGCAGCCCGCTGGCAACTGGAAAGCGCGATTACCGACAATACCGCCGCGCTGCTGTATGTGAAATCGCACCACTGCGTGCAGAAAGGTATGTTAAGCATTGCGGATTTTGTGCAGGTCGCGCAGGTTCACAACCTGCCGCTGATTGTCGATGCCGCCGCCGAAGAGGATTTACACGCCTGGGTGGCGAGCGGGGCGGATATGATTATCTACAGCGGGGCAAAAGCTTTTAACGCGCCAACCTCCGGGTTTATCACCGGCAAGACACCGTGGATTGCCGCCTGTAAAGCGCAGCACCACGGTATTGCCAGAGCGATGAAAATCGGCAAGGAGAATATGGTCGGGCTGATTTATGCGCTGGAAAACTACCATCAGGCGCAAACTGTAGTCACCGCAGATCAGCTACAGCCCGTGGCGGCAGCGATTTCTGCCATTCGTGGACTGGAGGCTGATATTGAGCAGGATGAAGCCGGACGTGCTATCTGGCGTATTCGTGTCCGGGTGAATGTACAGGCGTTAGGTATTGACGCCCGTGAAGTCGAATCCCAACTACGCGGTGGTGATATCGCCATTTACGCTCGCCGTTACAATCTCCACCAGGGCGTCTTTAGCCTTGATCCGCGCACGGTCGCAGAAGGGGAAATGGCGCTGATCGTTGCACGACTGAAGGAGATTGCAGACCATGCAGCAGATTAATTTTTATCGTCAACGTGTGGCGATTAACGTGCTGGCAAAAGATATTGCCAATGCCAGGGAAATCTACGACGCCGCCGAGGGCCATGCGGTAATCGGCGTGCTCTCCGCGCAGTTTGCCTCAGTAGAAGACGGCATTCAGGAGGTTAAACGCTGGATGGCGCAGGTGCCATCTATTTCCGTAGGATTGGGGGCGGGTGACCCGGCGCAGTATTACAAAGCGGCGATGATCGCATCCGCGGTTCATCCGGCACACGTCAATCAGACCTTTACCGGCTGTGGGTTTGCGGCGGGTGCCCTGGCGGCTACGGGGGGGGAGCAGACCCACATTAACGCGTTGGTTAGCCCGACAGGTACGCCGGGTGAGGTGCTTATTTCCACCGGGGTTAGCAGCAGCAAAGGGACCCCTGCCCGAGTGTCCTGCGATGCGGCAGTGCGCATGATGCAGGATTCAGGGGCGCATGCGGCGAAGTTTTTCCCGATGGGCGGCGAGACGTCGTTACCGGAGCTGTACGTGCTGGCGACCGCCGCCGCGCGCAATGGGATGACGCTGATTGAACCGACCGGCGGAATCGATCTTGATAATTTCGGCATCATATTGCAAACCTGCCTGGAAGCAGGTGTACCACGCGTGATGCCACACGTTTACAGCTCAATTATCGATCCGCAAACCGGCAATACCCGGCCAGAAGATATCCGCAGATTAATGGAGATCGTAAAAGGCCTGGTGTGATAGTGCCTCCTGCATATAACCCCCGACATACAGGCCCGGTAAGCGTTATCGCCACCGGGCATTTTTGCGAACATTATTCCCTGAAAATGTATGCATTGCCGTTGAGAGTTTTTATCCTATAAAGCGCCTCGCAGGCTTAAAAGTTGCCTGATGTGGATAATGCGATAGGCGAGTAAGGTCCCGTCATCTTGTACTGCGGGTGATGGATCGCCATGAAAAAAAATATGACCTCTACGCCGCATGATGCGGTGTTTAAAAGGTTTTTAGGCCATCTGGAAACGGCGCGGGATTTCCTGGATATCTGGCTTCCGGAATCGCTACGCGACCTTTGCAACCTGAACACACTGAAGCTTGAATCCGGTAGTTTTGTGGAGGAAGACCTGCGGGCCAGTTATTCCGATGTACTGTGGTCACTGCAAACAACGAAGGGAAAGGGCTATATCTATGCGCTGATTGAGCATCAAAGCTCTCCGGATGCCCATATGGCATTTCGGCTGATGCGCTATGCCATTGCCGCGATGCAGCGTCATCTCGACGCTGGGCATAAAGCGTTACCCCTGGTGGTGCCGATACTTTTTTACCATGGTGTGGAAAGTCCATATCCCTTTTCGCTGAGTTGGCTGGATGAATTTGCAGAGCCAGAGATAGCGCGACAGCTTTATGATGCACCGTTTCCGTTGGTGGACATCACCGTGGTGTCTGATGATGAAATTATGCAGCATCGGCGGATGGCTTTGCTGGAGCTTGTTCAGAAGCACATCCGCGAGCGTGATCTGATGCTATTGGTGGATAAGCTGGCGGTCCTGCTTGTTAAGGAACACGCTAATGACAGCCAAATAGAAACGCTGTTTAATTACTTGCTACAGTCTGGCAGTGCGACCCGATTTGAGGCGTTTATTCGTAAGCTGGCCGGGCGCGTTCCCCTACACAAGGAGAGATTAATGACCATTGCTGAATGTTTACGTGAGTCGGGGAGAAAAGAAGGAAAACTGGATGAAGCGTTGCGGATTGCACATGCCATGCTTGAAAAGGGTATCGATCGCGACCTGGTGCTACTGATTACCGGGCTTTCCATTGATGAGCTGATGGAACACTCCGACTAATCTCCTTTATTTCCGTTATGCCTTTTTCTTCTTGCTGATGCTTTTTCGTTTTTTAAACCGCAGCGGCCTTCCCGCTATAGTCATTTCATTACTCAATGGGCGGTTAATTCAAAAGGATAAAAACGTGAAGCTGAAGAAACCCTATTTCGGGGCCGGGGCTGCGGTATTGCTTGCAGGATTACTGCTGGCAGGTTGTGACCAGCAAAGCAGTGATGGAAAACACATTAAAGTCGGCGTGATTAACGGCGCAGAGCAGGATGTGGCAGAGGTCGCGAAGAAAGTGGCCAAAGAGAAGTACGGACTCGATGTTGAGCTGGTGGGTTTTAGTGGTTCGTTACTGCCCAACGATGCAACTAATCATGGTGAGCTGGATGCCAACGTCTTCCAGCATCGTCCGTTCCTTGAACAGGATAATAAAGCGCATAATTACAAACTGGTGGCGGTGGGCAATACCTTTGTCTTCCCGATGGCCGGTTATTCGAAAAAAATCAAAAGCGCGGCAGAGCTAAAAGACGGCGCGACGATTGCGATACCTAACGATCCCACTAACCTCGGACGCGCGCTGTTGCTGCTGCAAAAAGAAAAATTAATTACGCTAAAAGACGGTACCGGTCTGCTGCCGACAGCGCTGGATATCACTGATAATCCGCGTCATCTGACAATCATGGAGCTGGAAGGCGCACAGCTGCCGCGCGTGTTGGACGATCAGAAAGTGGACGTGGCGATCATCAGTACCACCTATATTCAACAAACTGGGCTTTCTCCGGTACATGACAGCGTATTTATCGAAGATAAAAACTCGCCGTATGTGAATATTCTGGTGGCGCGAGAAGACAATAAAGATGCCGGGAACGTAAAAGAATTCCTGCAATCCTATCAGTCTCCGGAAGTCGCTAAGGCAGCGGAGAAAATCTTTAATGGTGGCGCGGTACCGGGCTGGTAATAACCCTCTGTAGCCGCGCCGCTCGGTGTTATACCGCTCGGGCGCGGCGGCGGGAGTCCATTGATATCAGCACCACTGAAGAGAGGATCAGCAACGTGCCCAGCCAGTCTGGCAGGGTAAACGTAATCCCTAACAACAACAGCGACAACAGGGCGCTGCTTAACGGTTCTGCACAGCTCAAAATACTCGCTTTCGGTCCGCCAATCATCTGCGCGCCTTTCAGGTACAAGCTAAACGTCAGCGATGTGCCGATCACCACCAGATAGAAAAATGCCAGAATCAAACTGCCATTGACCACGAAGTCCGTTCCCTCTCCGGCATAGAACGGGAGCAGGATCAGGCCACCTATCAACATGCTCCAGCCAACAATCGGCAGCGTACCGTAACGGGCGATAAGCGTAGAGGGATAGGTGGTATAGAACGCGGCGGCAAAGGCGGAGGCAATCCCCCAGAACAGCGCGGCAGGGGAAATAGACAGCGAGGTTGGGTTGCCGTGAGTCACCAGCAAGAACGTGCCAATAAGCGAGGTCAGAATCGCGGTGAACACTAAAATACCCGGTCGTGCTTTACGTACCACGGAGAACCACGCCACGATAATGGTCGGTGACAAAAATTGCAGCACCGTTGCGGTGGCGGCGTTGGATTTTTCAATGGTCAGCAGAAAAGTCAGCTGTACAGTGAGCGCGCCGACCACGGAAAAGATCAGCAGGCTGATGGCGTCTTTGCGATTTTTGATGATGGAAAAGACTTTGTCGCCGTGCACAAACGAGAGCATCAGCAGAATGAGTCCGGCGAAAATCAGGCGCGTCATGGTCAAAAACTGCGATGACATCTGACTTTGCTCCATGATGTACTGCGCGCAAACGCCCGAACTTCCCCATAATACGGCGGCTATCAGGACGTTTATCATCCCTCTTCTGGTGGAACTCATTATTCCCTCGGCATGGTTGTATTGTCTTATTTGTGTGCAGGTATCATATCAGAGATGGTATGGATCTCTGCCTGCACATCCGCCATCAGCCAGTCATTAAAGATTTTCACCTCAGGGCGCATAGCCGCGTGCTGTGGTGTGACGATGTAGTATGACCATGTCAGAGGCCAGCGGACGTTGGGATGAAGTTGGACCAGTTGCCCGTCAGTAAGAAGTTGTTGCACCAGCGCGCGGCGCACAATGGCCACACCCTGACCACTGAGTGCTGCCAGAATCACGGTGGCGGTGGAGTTGATGTGCAGCCTGCTTTCGCGTGTAGCGGGAGCATGGGTAGCATTCAGGACATCGTCCCAGGAAGGAAAATTGGCACCGTGGTGGGGGGTATCATCATGGATCAGCTTCTGTGTGACCAACCATTCACCACAGGATATTTTTTCTATTGGCGCGAGGCGCGGGCTGCAGACCAGAACGGCTTCTTCATCCATCAGCCAGGTTTTGTTGACTCCTGGCCAGTCGCCTTTTCCGCAGCGCACGCCCAAATCCGCTTCGCCGTGGGCGACATCCATCAATTTTTCCGTCACGTTCAGACGTAGTTCGATATTTTCATGCGCCTGCGAGAAACGGTTGAGACGACTCATCAGCCAGTTCATCACCAGTACCTGAGAGGCGGTGATGATTACCACTGAGCGTGCCCGACGACCGCGCAGTTTATTCAGCCCGGATTCGAGGTTATCCAGTCCTTGGGTAATGTCGCGTAATGCGTCCTGCGCTTCACTGACCAGCGTGAGGCGCTCTTTACCTGAACGGGTTCGGTGTAACAGCGGATGGCCCACCCAATCTTCCAGTGCGCGTACCAACTGCCCGACAGCGGCGGGCGTTACGCCCAACTCCTGTGCAGCGCCGGTAAAGCTGCCATGGCGGGCGGTGGCCTCAAAGGCGTGTAGCCATTTTAGTCGATTGAGTAAACGCATCTGGTTTTGTCCCTTCTCATTTGCAGTTCTCAGTATACGCCTGCGAGATAGATTTTCTTTCTGGTGTCGCTATTTCTTCTCATTCGTCATCACCTCTGCCGGGTGGCATCTTTAGCGCATCAAGGTATTTTTGAAACGAGGTTAACGATGAGTGCATTATTTGCCGGACAAAAACTGTTAGTGGTGGGCGGGACCAGTGGGATGGGATTTGAAACTGCGAAACTGATCCTGAAAGAGGGCGGGCGTGTGGTGCTGGTCGGTAATCGTGCCGATAAAGCTGAGCAGGCGCGTCAGGCGTTGGCGGCAATGGGTGATGTCGCGGTCATTATTGCGGATCTGATGTCAGAAGCCGGAATGCACCAGGTGATGGAAACGGTGAATACTGCACACCGCGACATCAGCCTGCTGGTCAATGCGGCCGGGGTTTTCTTCCCGAAACCGTTTATTGAACATGAAGTTGCAGATTATGAGCTGTACATGAGCCTCAACCGTGCGATGTTCTTCATTACCCGGGACGTGGTACGCAATATGGTGACGGCAAAAATTAATGGTGCCATCGTGAATATTGGTTCGATGTGGGCACAACAAGCGATAGCGGCGACGCCCTCTTCGGCTTACTCGATGGCAAAAGCGGGTCTGCATGCCTTAACTAAAAATCTGGCCATTGAACTGGGGGGTAGCGGTATTCGCGTTAATGCCGTTTCTCCAGCGGTGGTACACACACCTATCTATGAAGGGTTTATCCCGAAAGAGGACGTGCAGGGTGTGATGAGCAGCTTTGATAGCTTCCACCCGATAGGTCGGGTTGGTACGCCGGGTGATGTTGCAGACGTCGTTGCCTTCCTGCTGTCTGAGAAGGCTGGTTGGGTGACCGGGGCTGTCTGGGATGTGGATGGTGGTGTGATGGCGGGGCGCAATGCCTGACTAAATATCCCCCGCGTGGCGGGGGATTACGTAGAGAGATTAAGGCGCAATTGGTGTCAGATAATCCAGACGCAGCGGCTCGGCCAGCAGATCGTTCATTTGCAGGATAAACGTCTGGAAATGTGGCAGGGCAATATGTTCGTCCAGGCCAGCCTGACCACGCCAGGATTCGCGTACGTAAAATACATCCGGCGTATCGCGCAATTGAAACAACGCATACTCAATATTGCCTGGTTCCCGACGCGTGGGCAGCAGTAAGGCCTGCAGTGCCTGTTTCAGGGCGTCGGTTTTCCCATGTTTGGCTTTCAGTACCGCAATAATAGAAATCACTTCAGCGTCAGACATATTAAAACCCCTCCAGAACGATTTTTCCTACCGAGCGACCGGTTTCAATTTGTGCATGGGCTTTTTGTAAGTTCACTGCAGAAATAGTGCCAAAATGCTCGCCCAGAGTGGTACGGATTGTCTGACTGTCGATCAGTTGCGCCACGCGGGTCAGCAGCTGGTGCTGGGCAATGATGTCATGAGTCTCGAACATTGACCGGGTGAACATAAATTCCCAGTGCAGTGAAATGCTTTTGGCTTTCAGCGGGCGAGCATCAAGGAATTCCGGGTCGTCAATTAGGGCCAGTTTACCCTGCGGGGCCAGGGCGCCAATAATCTGCTGATAATGCTGTTCGGTATTGTTCAGACTGGCAACGTGTGTGACCTCTTTAACTCCAATTCTTGCCAGCTCTTCGGTCAGCGGTTTGCTGTGATCAATCACATGATGCGCACCTGATTCACGCACCCATTTCTGGCTTTCCGGGCGCGATGCCGTGCCGATAACGGTCATTTTGGTCAGTTTACTCGCCAGTTGAGTCAGGATAGAACCGACGCCCCCCGCTGCACCGACGATCAACAATACATCGCCTTCGTTGCCATTTTCCTCTACACCCAGGCGGTCGAACAGCATTTCCCATGCGGTGATGGCGGTCAGTGGCAGGGCGGCGGCAGAGGCGTTATCCAGCGATTGCGGCTTCAGCGCGACAATGCGTTCATCAACCAGCTGAAATTCGCTGTTACTGCCCGCCCGACCCAGCGCGCCGGCATACCAGACTTCGTCGCCCGGTGTGAATAACGTCACGGACTCGCCGACGGATTTCACCACGCCCACCGCATCCCAGCCCAGTACACGTGGGGTGTCAGCGTTGAACCCCTCGCGAACTTTGGTATCAACAGGGTTAACGGAAACCGCTTTCACCTCAACCAGCAGGTCATGCCCTTTGGCAACTGGTGTGGGCAGGTCAATCTCTTGTAAAAATGCGATGTTACTGCCGTCGGTTGCGGCGCGGGTAATGGCGATGGCTTTCATAATCTCTCCGGTTACAGGAATCTTTTATACCCGTCATACTTCAAGCTGAATGTGCGTTGGCTGCGCTCGCTCACCCCGTCACATAGTTTTCTATGCTCCTGGAGATTCACTCCCTTGCCGCCTTCATGCAACTCGAATTATTTAGGGTATATCAATTGATATAATTCGATGGTAAACCGGCATCAGAACGGGAAAAATAGCCTCAAGGCGACAGGACTTATACTCGGGAAGTGAAAATGTTCAGGCTTGAAGATCTCACGTTGTTTGTCCGCGCCGCGGCGCTTAACAGTTTTAGTGATGCAGCACGCGAAGCTGGCGTCCAGCCAGCCCAGGTCAGTTCCGCGATTAAGCGTCTGGAATCCACGCTGACTACCCGTTTGTTTGCGCGCTCTACGCGCAGCCTGCGGCTGACGCCGGAGGGCGAGGTCTGGTTGCCTTATGCCCGTCAGATGCTGGACGTGATGCATGCCGGGTTACAGAAAATTCAGACGCCAGAGGATGAGATTTCCGGCACGCTGCAAATTGCGGTGCCGTCCGATCTCGGGCGTAACCTGCTGCTGCCTGTTTTTCAGTCATTTCGTCGTTGCCACCCCGCCCTGCGCCTGCGGGTCTTTTTCTCCGATCAAGTGACTGATGTGTTTAAAGATCCCGTCGATGTCGCGTTTCGTTATGGTAATACCGAGGATGCGTCTTACATCGCACTGCCCGTGGCTCCTGGTAATCGACGCGTGCTGGTGGCCTCTCCTGAATGGGTTATGCAGCACGGTGAGCCGCAAAAACCAGATGATTTAGCGCCGTTAAATGCCATGACTTTCGTCTTACGCGGACGGCTCCATGACCGCTGGACGTTTACGCGCAACGGTGAGGTCAGCAGTGTGCAGGTCAACAGCACGTTTATGAGCGACGATGCCGAAGTGATCCGTCGTCTGGCGATTGCCGGCGAAGGGATTGCGTATAAGTCGTGGCTGGACGTGAGTGAAGATGTGCATGACGGTCGGTTGCAGTTGCTGATGCCTGATTATCAAGGGGAAAAAGTCCCGCTAAATATGATTTGCCCGCACCGAAAACAGCTTTCAACGGCGGTACGACTGCTGCATGATGTCGTGAAGGCGCGGTGTGAAACGCTGATGGCACTCCCCGCTGGGCGCGATTAACCGCCTATGCTTTTCCTGTGGTAATACGGTTTAATCATCGTTAATCTATTTTTAAATTAAACTCATCGGAACTCCGATCAGTTTAATTGCAGCTGTTTTATTAATCATTATTAGCGAAATTAATAGCGTATTTTTAATAACCACAAATTTGATTATATTAAAATGTGGTATTTTCGTATGGTTTTAGACGAAGTATGTATACTTATTTAAATCTGTTTGACTAACATGTCATACATTGCTATATAACATAAAATACCCTTCTCTAATATCGGGTTATTTCTTCATCCCGTTTTTAAAGGGATGCACGGATGCTTTTTAAAATGAGGATAGAGAAGGCATGTTAAAAGCAATGACGATTAATGACGTCTTGTTTTATATCGAAGAAAACTGCGCAACGGGTGTTGATATAGACGACCTTACCCGATTTTCCGGGTATAGCCGAAGACATATTCAGGGAATGATAAAACAGCGAATCAATATGCCCGTGGGTCTCTATATTCGCAAACGTAGGATCACCAAAGCCGCCTCTTTTTTGCGTCTGACGGCAATGGATATCATCGATATTTCTGTACTGCTGGGATTCGACTCGCAGCAAACTTTTGCCCGTGAGTTCAAAAAGCTAACGGGGTATACACCAAGAGAGTATCGTAAAAGTGTGAGCTGGGATCTCTCGCCGCTGCTGTCGTATGCGCATCGCAGTGATATTATCGTCGGTAAACCACAGTTACGAACATTACCGGATGATTTTGTTACCGGTTTTCAGTATCGTTATGATTCGCCTGTCCCGCCAACCGATAACTCACACCGCCACCGTCTTAACCTGATTTTCGATCAGCTTTCCAGTTTAAAGCAAAATATATGGGCACTCACTGATTTTTCTCCCAATCCAAATTCAACGACGCGACTGAAGATAAAAACTATCATTGGCAGCAAGAATCATCATCCGGTGGGCGCTTATAACCGCTATGATTGCCCTTCTGGAAAATATGCCTGCTTTTCTTTCAGGTTCAGGAAAGAAACGTTTCCATTGTATTCAAGATATATTTATTTAAAACTAATGTCGGAGTATCAGTTAAAAAGAAAACCCGGCTGTGATATTGAGATTTTTCATTATAATCCGCAAGATATTATTAGTGGGACAATCACCTGTGAGCATTATATACCCTTAGAGAAATGACGATAAAAAATGGTTGACGAAAAAAGCTCCACTTTCGTGGAGCAAATCCCACCCAGCGCGCTTACATTATTAATGACTATTCATAGTCGGCATTGAAATACAATACAGCGCGAACCCTCCCGGGACTTATGTCGGTACTCATTTGATAATATTGTGCATAAAACGGAATTGAGAGCTTTTCCTTAGCCTGGTATGTGAACGTAGAGTTAAAGTCGATGGGACTTTTTTGTTGGTCTAAAACCTGAATACCGATTCCTGTCGCGCCTTTATGTTCGATATTGGGTAATACGCCAATGTTGTTATCCTGGCTGTTATGGCGTGTGCTCCAACGTAGGGTAACCTGCGCTGGCGTGGAGAAATCGCTGTTACATATCAAGTCGACAGAAAACTGTTTTTGACCTGTTGTGCTGCGGAGACCGTTAAAGCGTTCCAGCGCTACGTTAGGCAATTTTACGTTGATCGTGCGGTTGCCCTTCACCGTGCAGGAATGGTTGAGCAGCGTGATGTATTTTGCTGGCAGGACGATATCCACCACCGACTGCGACTGTGCTTCGCTTCTGATCTGCAGATTCAGCGAGCCTGACGACGCGGCTGCCGGAAGGCGGCTGTCCAGCTTAAGTAGTTCAATATTGATCTTGCTGTTTTTAAATTCGTCCGGCGCTGCCTTGAATGTCGATGGCCACTGGATGGTGCGCCCGGTTGCTGTTTCCAGCGAGATTTTCAGACCGATGCCGCTCACGTTACTGCGCAGGATGCCGGGTGATATCACTACCGATTGATCGCCTATCACCTGGGCGGTAAACGGTTGGCTTGTCGTGCACTCCGACCCTTGATCATTGGGCACCGAAATCGTACGCGTCTGGATCACGCCTCCGGACTGAACGGTACGTTTTACCGTGACGGTTTCCGGGGGTACGATCACCTTTTGCGTAGTGAGGGTACATGCGGCGCTGGCCGTCTGATGAATGCCCAACGCAATACCCAGAATAAAAGCAGTCCGTATTAGCGACATATGGCCTCCTGGCTTTTTAATACGACCGTACATTTCCCGTTTTCCAGAGTAACAAACACCGCTGGTGATGTGGTTTCATCGATGTAAAGCGCGCCGCCTTGTCCGACATAGCCAACATGGTTATTGTCGCGGTCACGGATAATGGCACCGAACGGCATTTTCTGCTGGCCCGAAAGGCGGGGATAAATAATCGTCTGTCGTCGCAATGTTGTTTCAAAGGTGACGGGTACGACGTTGCCCTCGTAAGGCGCAACTTTTCCCTGGGTTTTGCTGAATGTCAGGCCGTCAGCGGAGCCTTTTGGGTCGATTATCACGTCATTAACGCGCCACGGGCGTAGCCACGGCATGATGGCATAGCCATTTTTATCGAAGCGGGTTCCGGGTACCCCCGCCAGATGTGCGCCATCGGCATCCGGTGCGTAGACCAGTGCGACAGTATCTGAACTCTCCGGTGAGAAGGTGATTCCCCCCGCGTGGCCGACCAACATCCCGCTCATCCCGCCGCTGACCTGATGCCACGAATTACTTTGGCTCCATGTCCCATTCATTGAGGTGTAGGGGGTGCGGATCATTCCGTTGGCACCCCATTCTGCATCGCCCCCGCGGGCGTAGCCGGTATTGGCTCCCCAGACGATATTATTTTCATCGTCGGAGGAGGTGGTGAAACCGAGGCGTGTGTTGCTGGCTTTGCCGTTATTCGCATAGCTGTCAGAGGAAATCTGTGTGAATCCGGCGTTGTCTCGTGGCAGGAAATAGCTAAATGAGAGCATGAGCTGGTCGTCTTTGGTGACGGACCCGTGTTCATCTTCGTTCCAGAAACGCTGCGCCGATACGCTCCAGGTCAGGTTGCCCCATGAATTTGAGTAGCCTACGGAATACTGACGGTAATTGTCCTGCTGATCCCAGTACTTCCTCAGAGAGCCAGACAAATAAAATGCCCCCCAGGTGTCCGATAACGGCTGATTGATGCTGGCGCTGTATGACTGCTTCTCGCGTAATGACTGATATTGGTTGTCAGATGTTGCGGCATCCAGTGCATCGAGGGCGTCGCGTTGACCATAAAAATGGTGTGAGCTGTATTTGGCTTCCAGCCAGAGCGCGGTTTCTGACCACACAAGCGTGCGATTCCAGGTCAGGCGATACTGCTGACCTTGATGGCGATCGTCATCGAGATTCAGGCGTGATTGCGTAGCATCAATGGCGAATGCGCCGAGTACGCTGTTGAGGCCGCTACCGATCAAAGCCGACTGATAGCGTTCAAACCCGGACGCTCCACTATACAACGTGAGCGTGTTATTCAGGCCATGCTGCCAGTAAACCTGAGCGGCAAGCGGGTCGTTATCATAGTTATCTTCATCAATGGTGCCTATGGCCACGCTATAACGTGAAACGCCAGGTTTAAGTAGCTGCGGGACAGTGGAATAAGGCACGGTAAAGCGACGGATACGTCCGTCAGACTCCTGAATCGTCACCAGCAGCTCGCCTCCGGTATTAGCGGGAAGCACCGACTCAATCGAGAATGGCCCGGCTGGAACGGAGGACTGGTGAAGAGTTTGTCCGTCCTGAGAGATGGTTACCCGGGCATTGGTTTCTGCGACCCCGCGAATAACGGGAGCCCAGTTCAGCGTACTGTCCGGGCGCATTAAATCTTCAGAAGCCAGGCCCATACCGAGAATGGCAATGCTGTCGAACATCTGGCTGTCGGTATAAAACTTCCCGGCGCTGAACATGGATCCCCAGCCGGGGAGTGGCCGTTTTAACGTCGTGCGGTTATTGGCGTAATGGCTACCTGTTTTGTTGTCCCAGTTCTGGCTACCAAAATGCTCAAGCAACCATCCGCCAGCGGAACTCCGGATATCCATCCCCAGCCAGGCACTGTCCGTGCTGGCGCGATTGTGCCCCCGCTGCTGGGCGCTGTAATAATCTGCGTTGTAGCCGAAATTAATCGCCGGGATCCCCGGTTGCCATAATTCGGGTTGGACATAATTGCTTTCGATATTATTGACATAGGCCTGTGGGACGGTGATGCGTAGCTCAAGCTGGCTGGTATTGAGTTGCTCGGTGGCTTTCCCGCTGCGGTCCCATTCGGCGATGCTAGTACAGTGTGAAGGCTGTGCGGCCAATGTTTCATTCATTTTATTTGGGTCAATTCCCATCTCTTTGAGAAAAGCCCCGGAGTAACAGCTGACTAACTCCCCGCTGAGACTATATTTAAATAACAGCTCATGACGTCCGCGCCAGTTATCATTGATATATATATCGACAATATATTGACCCGGTAGTAATCCAGAAGTGTTAAAGGAACGCAAATCGTTAAGTGAAGCATTGCCCATCAGGATGGCATTATCAAACTCATAACGGGTATTGCTGTCTGCATGAAGCCCAACTGAAAATAATACGCCATGTAAAATCACTAAATAGGGTAAGGTAAGGATCCTTTTACTTAAATCCATTTTTATTCCTTTATGTTCCTTTTTTAATTAATGGCCGTTTTGAATTCCACAACACCGCCGTAATCACTGATCGCGTGTAAAATGACCGCTGTACCGGGTCTGACATTCTGTTTTGAGGTGACGGTGATGCTGCTTTTGGGTGACACCATAACGCCTTCTTTCAGCAGTCCATTACCTGACGCGGTTACTACATCCGCAACCGTAATGAAAAAGGGTGTCGGGTTGACCAGCGTTATGTCACCGTTGTTAGCGAGAATGTTCATCTTGCTTTCGGCATTCTGCCGTTCACCTAAGCCCGCCGGGCGCCAGAAAAACTTAAAGCGTGAACGAATGGCTAAGTTAAGCATCGATGAATTCTCTGTGACTTTACTTTTATCTACGGAGGGAATATCCAGAATGTTTAACCACCACAGTGTTTCTCTATCGGTGGCGATAATATGTTTGTCGCCTGTTTTTTTTATTCTTAGCGACTGCCCATTACCCGCATCAACGCGGGTAATGGGTGGTGAGATGATAAATGGGGTGACAATTTCTTCGGGAAGTTTTTCTGCGTCACCTTCATCGAGCCATACCTGTGCCAGTGTCGGTGTATTACCCGTATTGGTCATATGAATGGTGATTTCTGCCGCACCCTCAGAATAAATAAACCGGGTGCCATTAACGACTATATTATTTGCGCGTGCTGTATAAATGAAAAACAGAGCCAGTAAATAAACAAAGATTTTCATAGAACCTCTATCAAAATAAATGCCATAGCGCTAGCACTATGGCATTGTGTATTTAAAAATAATTAATGCTATACTTTATCAGTGCTGTAACAGGCCCCGGTGTTACAAATTTATCGTCGGTCAAAATATAACCCACGCTAAACTTATATGTGAATTTTGGATCATCCCCTTTGACATACCTTTCAGGGTCAAATCGATTTTCTTCATTATTAAGATTAATGCGAGTGCCATCACTGTCTTTTAATAATAGCGCTACATTTTTTGGGCCAGTTATGCTAGTGTTTGTAAGATATCCCTCTTTAGATACATTATTTACTTTACCCCATGCTAATTTTGGGGCGAAATTACCGAAAATAATATTGCAATTTTTAACCCGAATTGTTAACTCTTTTTTTTGTACATAATCATTTTTATTAATACCTGTAACCTGGACAGGATTTAGTCTCACTGTTTGATCCTGATCTTCGGTAAAAATTTGACAGGAGTTGGAATAAACATAACCACTGAAATTAATGGTTCCATTATTGTGGTTGGAGTTCCATGAGCTACCGATTGCCATGGCTGAAGACATAGAGACTGTACATGTAATTAACGTCACAATAGATAATTTATTCATAATTCGTTCCTTATTTAGATATCCCGATCCCTTGGTCGTTTTAGCGCAGATAGTGATTGCGCTCGATCAGGCTTACACCTGTATTAATTATGTAAGATAACCTGTCGTTGTATATCGTAAATTGAACGTATTTTGCTCATTAATTGATGTTAAGCATAGCAAATAAAGATGAGATATCATAAATTGTTATTATTATTCATCTTGAATCATGGTAAATGAATACTTGGAATGGTAATAAATTATTTAATAAATACAGTTAGTTGATGTGTTTTTGACGGTGTTAATTCATCTATGCTAGATGATGATAATCAAGGGTTCGAAAAAACCGAATGATCATATTGCACAATTAGCTAAATTTTCATAACGCAATCAGATTATCTTTAATCTTAAGTCATTACGCGACGTTGATTTTGTATACCATAATGCCAGGGAAGTATTTTCACTCATCATTTGAATGAAGGCCATCTATGCTTAACATGGACAGTAAGATCATACTGATTAGCAACCAGTCAATACAGACACAGCTCTTGTTGGATTATTTCAATAAGAAAGGCGGCATTCTTGTTGATTTTATTAATATTAATCGACCGGATATGTCGTCCATTTGTGATGGAAGCATTATTCTCTATGATATTCAGGCATCCAGTCAAAAAATTAAAAAAGTATGGTCAAGATTGCTCAATGATAATCAATGTCACGTACGGATCTACATTATCAATTACCTGAGATCGCTGTCGCTGTATGACTGCATGTCATGGCCGAATTTCGAGTCCGTCATCCCCAGCAATTGCACCATCGAGCATTTGCTTAATGTGATTAAAGAAGGTTATCAAACTCCCTGCTCAGAACCAACGCACACTCCGCTGCAAGAAAATATCGGTTGCACGCAACCCGATAACGATGCTTGGCTGCTAACGGAGAGGGAATATGAAATCCTGACTGAAGTGTCGAAAGGGGCATCTAATATGGAGATTGCTTATGCCTTTTTTATCAGTGAAAACACAGTGAGAACGCATATCTATAATATCTTCAAAAAGATCGCCGTGAGTAATCGAACCCAGGCTGCCTGTTGGGCAAACACCCATCTCAGAACCCCGATGCTGGATGAACTCCCCTGATCCTGATTGATGTTGGCGCAAAGCCGTCGTATCTGCTTTGCGCCAGATGATTATCGTGCGGTGACTCAGTCTTTTTTGGCTGCGTTAGCAAAGAAAATATCAGACTGAATATCTTTAGTGCGGATAGTGAACAGCTGATTTGTCAGGTCTTCCGTCAGCTTCTCGGCGTCGGCCATGATGCGCAGATTGAAGTCATTCAGCATTTTATCTGCGGCAGGCTTATCGGTTTTCGCCATCTTCAGATATTCGGCCTCGACCTCTTTTTGCTCTTTCGCCACTTTATCTTCCCACGCTTTGTAGGCTTTTTTGACGATTGGCGCAAGCTTCGGATAGTCGGTCATGGTCAGCGTCTGTAATTTACGGTACTTCCAGTAAATGGACTGGTCGTCCGCTTTGTCGGTTCCCATCGTATAGTTGGCCGGATACGCTTTCAGGCCGCTATAGTACGGAACAAAGGCGGTGAGATCGGCCATACCCAGGCCAATGTAGGTGGTTTCGCCAATTTCTTTTGGCAGCCACGGACGGACCTGCATCACGTGCGCCTCGTAGGTGCGGAACACGCTGACCGGACGCCACGGCTCTTTGCCGTTCAGACCGTTGGTGTACGGGTCGTGTTTAGTGCCTTCATAGTGGCTGCGCAGCACAGACTTCACGTCGTCCAGCGTCATCTTCTTCTCTGGCTTCAGGAATACCGGGAACTCACGGCCCGCGGCCATATCCTGATTGACGGCAGGATTAAATGTTTTCTGGATGGTCCACACGCGGGGGTCGTTATAGGTGCGGTCACGCTCGTCATCACGGGTATAGGCTTTGGAGAAGTTGAATTTGCCGTCTTTGGCCTGATCGTACAGACCTTTTTCGCTGGCGAATTCAATCAGGTTTTTCGATGCCATCATATCCGGATTTTTAGGATCGTAATCCTGTAAACGTCCCTGATTACCGGTGGCAAAGTATTGATTATTTGGCAGCCGCTGCGCCATCCACTGGTGACCGCTACCGGTTTCCAGATACCAAATTTCTTTATCATCCACGACGGCAACGCCGAAACCTTCACCTGCGCCGACGGTTTCAACAATATGCCCCAGCAGGGCCACCGCTTCACGTGCGGTTTTGCTCTGTGACAGCAGAATATCCGGGATATCGTCTTCGGTGATCCCTTTATCCTCAACATACGGGTCGACGGCCAACGCTTTTGGTGATGCAAAAATAGACTCTGTCCCGCTTACGCCAACACCCAGCTCGTTAAAACCGGTGGCCCCGTGTAGCTGGGTTTTCCAGTTAGGTACGGTGGTATAACGCAGAGAGTTTTTCGGCAGCGGCCAGGTAAAATCATTCGCACCATTATGTGCTTTGGTGCTGTACACCCCGGTCTGGTTCTGTTTCGCTGGATGAATCAAAAAATGCTGTGCTTTCAGCGCGTCGCTGTCTGCACTACGGGCCACCAACATCGAGCCGTCCGCCGAGGCTTCATTGCCGACCAGCAGGGTCGTACACGCAAAACCGGATGAGACAACCGCCAGGTTTACTGAAAGTGCAATCAGGCACTTTTTAAAACTAAACATTATGTATCCCTCATAAGTACGCCATAAGTACACCGGAAACACACCGTTTCCTTAATGCGATCACGCCTGTACTGTCAGGCATGGCTCGCCAGAGAGATAAACGCCCCTGCCCACGTTATCTCCGCATATCCATCCGTCGATTAAAGTCTTCTGGACGCTCTAACCCGTCCATTTCGCTTGATTTTTACGCAGTGGATATCGAGGTATTCAGGATGCTTCCTGATTCGGGGAGAAGAATAGCAATGGCTTATTACTGGATTCAGTGACCCATGTCGCGTAAGTCAATGATGATAAATGTGAATACTGGATTTAAATGAAATTACGATATTATCTTTTGCGGCAATACAGTGAGGGAACATTCGACGTCGCAAAAATCCACGCGCCTTTATACTCCTCCATAACCAGGCTCAGGCCTCGCCCGCTCTGGCGATAAAACCCCGGTAATGTACTGTTGATATCGTCTTTACCCGTATAACGATACTTTAAACGCCAGTAGTGTGAGTTGTTGGTGGTTACTTCAAGGTAGAGGCCTCCACCATCAGATAGCTTGTACGGCTTCTCTTTGGGCTTGGCTGCGTCGATTCTTCTGACTGTTAGCTTCATTGGGGGCATCTCAAAATGGGGCTATAAATCATGCCCCCCAGTATGCTCCCAGAATGCACTTGATTCTGGTAGAGGCAGTTGACCTCGGGAGAACATAATCAGCAGTAATTGCGGGTATTATAGGAGATTTACTTGAGACAGTAGAGTTCAGGAGAGGCAAATTGGCGGAAGATCACAGGAGTCGAACCTGCCCGGGACCGCTGGCGGCCCCAACTGGATTTGAAGTCCAGCCACCTCACCGGAGATGACGATCTTCCGCGCCTCGATTGCTACATGGAGGCGGGGCGCATTATAGCTACTTCCAAACGTTTCCACACCCCCTCACTCACTTTTTTAACTTCCGTTTCGCTATACCATGATCGGTTTCATATAAATCCCTACAAAATCCATAAGTTACAGTGATGTTTATTTTTTGACGCTACCCCGATCACAGAAAACAAGAATCGTAATTTGATAACGAGATATCGGAATACCCGCACTCACAGGGATGGTTTACAAGAACTGTAACCGGTATCAGTGCGTGTGAAAGTGCAAACAAGGATGCGTAATGAAAAGTGAGATTCTGTCTGTTAAAGAGAAGATTGGCTATGGTATGGGTGACGCCGCCAGCCACATCATCTTCGATAACGTAATGTTCTATATGATGTTTTTCTATACCGATATTTTTGGTATCCCTGCCGGATTTGTCGGCACCATGTTCTTGCTGGCCCGTGCGCTGGATGCCATCTCTGACCCCTGCATGGGGTTGCTGGCCGACCGTACCCGCTCGCGCTGGGGGAAATTCCGCCCGTGGGTGCTGTTTGGCGCATTGCCGTTTGGTCTGGTTTGTGTGCTTGCCTACAGCACGCCGGACCTCAGCCTGCACGGCAAAATGATTTATGCCGCAATCACCTACACGCTGCTGACCCTGCTCTACACCGTGGTGAATATTCCCTACTGCGCGCTGGGCGGTGTTATCACCAATGACCCAACGCAGCGCATCTCCTTGCAGTCATGGCGCTTTGTGCTGGCAACGGCGGGCGGCATGCTCTCCACCGTCCTGATGATGCCGCTGGTGAATCTGATTGGCGGTGAAAATAAAGCGCTGGGTTTTCAGGGCGGGATTGCCGTGCTCTCGGTCGTGGCGTTTCTGATGCTGGCATTCTGCTTCTTCACCACCAAAGAACGTGTGGAGGCAGCACCGAGCAGCACCTCAATGCGTGAAGACCTACGTGACATCTGGCACAACGATCAGTGGCGCATCGTTGGCCTGCTGACCATCCTCAACATCCTGGCCGTCTGCGTTCGCGGCGGGGCGATGATGTATTACGTCACCTGGATTCTGGGCACGCCGGAAGTGTTTGTCGCCTTCCTCACCACCTATTGCGTCGGCAACCTGATCGGCTCTGCGCTGGCAAAACCGCTAACCGACTGGAAATGCAAAGTCAGCGTCTTCTGGTGGACGAACGCCCTGCTGGCGGTCGTCAGTCTGGCGATGTTCTTTGTGCCGATGCACGCCAATATCACCATGTTCGTCTTTATCTTCGTGATTGGCGTCCTGCATCAGCTTGTGACGCCAATCCAGTGGGTAATGATGTCCGACACCGTTGATTACGGTGAGTGGTGCAATGGTAAACGTCTGACGGGCATCAGCTTTGCGGGCACACTGTTCGTGCTCAAACTGGGCCTGGCTCTCGGTGGGGCGATGATCGGCTGGATGCTGGCGGGCGGCGGTTACGATGCTGCAGCGAAAACGCAAAACAGCGCCACCATTAGCATCATCATCGGCCTGTTCACCATTGTCCCGGCTATTTGCTACCTGCTGAGTGCCGTGATTGCCAAACGCTTTTACACCCTAAAAACCTCTTATCTGACTGAAATCATGCGCCAGCTGGCGCAGGGTGCGCGCCGTAATCAGCAGGATTTCACGACTAAAGAATTACAGAACTAAGGAACCAATTATGAAAATTAGCGATGGAAACTGGCTAATTCAGCCTGGCCTGAATGTGACTAACCCAATCCAGGTGTTCGAGGTTGAACGACAGGGCAACGAGATGGTGGTCTATGTTGCGCCGCGCGACGTGCGTGAGCGAACCTGGCAGTTGGACACCCCGATGTTTACGCTGCGCTTCTTCTCGCCGCAGGAAGGCGTGGTGGGCGTGCGTATGGAGCACTTTCAGGGAGCGCTGGATAACGGCCCGCATTATCCGCTGAACGTGCTGCAGGACGTGAAGGTTGAGATGTGCGATAACGCCGACTTTGCCGAATTGAAGAGCGGTAATTTAAGTGTGCGCGTAACCAAAGGCGAATTCTGGGCCCTCGATTTTTTACGCAACGGGGAGCGCATTACCGGTAGCCAGTTGAAAAATAATGGCTACGTGCAGGATGCTAACAGCGATCGCAACTATATGTTCGAGCGCCTGGATCTGGGTGTCGGCGAAACGGTGTACGGGCTTGGCGAACGCTTTACGTCGTTGGTGCGTAATGGTCAGACGGTCGAGACCTGGAACTGCGATGGCGGCACCAGTACCGAGCAGTCTTACAAGAACATCCCGTTCTATGTCACCAATCGTGGTTACGGCGTGCTGGTGAACCATCCGCAGTGTGTGTCGTTTGAAATTGGCTCCGAGAAGGTGTCAAAGGTGCAGTTCAGCGTGGAAAGCGAGTATCTGGAATACTTCGTGATCGACGGCCCGACCCCGAAAGCGGTGCTGGATCGCTATACCCAGTTTACCGGTCGCCCGGCACTGCCGCCTGCGTGGTCGTTCGGTCTGTGGCTCACCACCTCGTTCACCACCAACTACGATGAAGCGACGGTGAACAGCTTTATCGACGGCATGGCCGAGCGCAATCTGCCGCTGCACGTTTTCCATTTCGACTGCTTCTGGATGAAGGCCTTCCAGTGGTGTGATTTTGAGTGGGACCCGGTGACGTTCCCGGACCCGGAAGGCATGATCCGCCGTCTGAAGGAGAAAGGCCTGAAGGTCTGCGTGTGGATCAACCCGTACATCGGGCAGAAATCGCCGCTATTCAACGAACTGAAAGAAAAAGGCTATCTGCTTAAGCGGCCGGACGGATCGGTGTGGCAGTGGGATAAATGGCAGCCGGGGCTGGCGATTTATGACTTTACCAATCCAGAGGCCTGCGAGTGGTATGCCAACAAGCTGAAAGGCCTGGTAGATATCGGCGTGGACTGCTTCAAGACCGATTTTGGCGAGCGTATCCCGACGGATGTGCAGTGGTTTGACGGCGCTGACCCGCAGAAAATGCACAACCATTATGCGTTCATCTACAACGAACTGGTGTGGAACGTGCTGAAAGAGACCGTGGGGGAAGAAGAGGCGGTGCTGTTCGCCCGTTCTGCTTCCGTGGGCGCGCAGCAGTTTCCGGTGCACTGGGGCGGCGACTGCTACGCCAACTACGAATCAATGGCAGAAAGCTTGCGCGGTGGCTTATCCATCGGCTTGTCCGGCTTTGGCTTCTGGAGTCACGACATCGGCGGCTTCGAGAATACCGCCCCGGCGCACGTCTACAAACGCTGGAGTGCGTTTGGGCTGCTCTCCAGCCACAGTCGTCTGCACGGCAGCAAATCCTACCGCGTACCATGGGCGTACGACGACGAGTCCTGCGATGTGGTGCGTTACTTCACCGAGCAGAAATGCCGCATGATGCCGTATCTGTATCGCGAAGCTGTGCGCGCCAGCGAGTATGGCACGCCGATGATGCGTGCGATGATGCTCGAATTCCCGGACGATCCGGCGTGTGATTACCTCGACCGTCAGTACATGCTGGGCGACAGCGTGATGGTGGCCCCGGTGTTCTCTGAAGCGGGAGATGTGCAGTTCTACCTGCCGGAAGGTCGCTGGACGCACCTGTGGTGTAACGACGAGATTGTGGGCAGCCGCTGGCATAAACAGCAGCATGACTTCCTGAGCCTGCCGGTCTACGTGCGTGACAACACCCTGCTGGCGCTGGGCAGCAATAACCAGAAGCCGGATTACGCCTGGCATGAAGGCACTGCGTTCCAGCTGTTCCATCTGGAGGAGGGTCGTGAAGCCGTCTGTGACGTGCCGGCCGCTGACGGCTCGGTTATCTTCACGCTGAGGGCGAAACGTGTGGATAACACCATCACCGTGACGGGGGAGGGCGAGGCGCGCAACTGGACGCTGTGTCTGCGTAACATCCCGCAAATTGGCGGCGTGAAGGGCGGTTCATCTACAGGGAGCGAGTGGGGTGTGGTGATTGCAGCAGAAGGCAATGTGTTGACCATTACCCTGTAAGTGCATGTGAACGTGGTGCCGGATGGCGATGCAGTGCGTCTTATCCGGCACCACGGTGCGTGCAGCGTTCCAGAACTGAAAATTAAAAACATCCTGACTTAATCTTTTTACCTGTCCATATTTGCGAGCGCAATCACTCTACTTCCCACGAAAAATGTGATCTGCGCCGTAAATATCTCACTATTTCCCTTTTTTGTCTTATTTCTGTCCGGAATACAGGACACGATTTAGTATTGTTGCCGCATCGTAGTCCTTTTATATTTATCATCACGGATTACACGTGGCGCGTAAGCGCTTCTTTCGATATTTAATCTGGTGTGTGATAAGGGTAAATAATGCAAATGATTACCTCGCGACAAAACAGATTATTAAAATTCCTTCTGTCCCGGAAAGAATATGTCACGCTGCTGAAAATCGCCGAACATTTAACGGTTTCAGAGAAGACTGTGCAGCGCGATCTACGGCTACTGGAACAGTGGTTATCGGAATGGAAAATAACTATTGATAAACGCGCCGGGGCTGGCGTGATGCTAAGTGTTGATAATATTACCGATCTTTTATCGCTGGATCAGTTATTGGGCGCAGAGGGTGATGACGCTGATGGTATGATGAATAATTCACGGCGCGTAAAAATAGCATCGCAATTATTAAGTGAAACGCCGCACGAAACGTCCATCAGCAAATTATCTGAGCGCTATTTTATCAGCAGCGCATCGATTGTGAACGACCTGAAAGTGATTGAATCATGGATAACCCCGCTGGGATTATCTCTGATCCGTAGCCAGAGCGGGACGCACATTGAAGGCAGTGAGAGCGGTGTACGTCAGGCCATGGCTTCACTGATTAACGGTGTAATTAACCATAATGAACCCGGTGGCGTCGTTTATTCACGCCTTGATCCTGGCAGCTATAAAGCGTTAGTACATTACTTTGGTGAAGAAGACGTTTTATTTGTGCAAACGCTGCTACAGGAAATGGAGAACGATTTGTGCTGGTCGCTGGGCGAGCCTTATTACGTCAATATCTTTACCCATATATTGATCATGATGTATCGCATCACCCGGGGCAATGCGTTGCCGAGAAAAGAGGAAAATATAAACTCCTTTGATGAAAGCATCTTTTCTATTGCGAACCGAATGATTCAGCGTATCGAAAAACGCATTGTACATCCGCTACCGAAAGATGAAGTCTGGTTTATTTATCAATATATTATCTCCTCTGGCGTAATGATAGAAGAGCATAACGACGTCAGCGCTATCGGTCATATGCACTCCAGCGATGAAGCGCGGCTGATTACCCATCGGCTGATCGCGATTTTTGCCGAGATGGTCGACAGTGACCTCAGCGAGGATACCGCGCTGTATGACGGATTACTGATTCATATTAAGCCGCTGATTAACCGGCTGAACTATCAGATCCGTATTCGTAACCCGCTACTGGACGATATTAAAGGCGAACTGCAGGACGTCTGGCGTTTAACGCTTTGCGCGGTTAATCGGGTGTTTAGCGGCTGGGGCGAGCGTGCCGTGTCGGAAGATGAGGTCGGGTACCTAACCGTGCATTTTCAGGCCGCTATGGAGCGGCAGATTGCCCGCAAGCGCGTGCTGCTGGTTTGCTCAACCGGTATTGGTACGTCTCATTTACTTAAAAGTCGCATTCTGCGCGCCTTCCCGGACTGGACCATCGTGGGTGTGGTATCAGCGGGCAGTTTACCCTCCATACTGACGGACGATATTGAACTGGTGGTGTCGACAATCAATCTACCTACTATTGCGATGCCCGTCGTGTATGTCACCGCCTTCTTCAATGATGCGGATATTAAAAGGGTAACAGAAACGGTTATCACCGAAAAATTACATCGAGCGACGTCGCTGGTCGTCGAAAATTAATGTCTGAACTCCATGAGGTATGATTGATGGACATCACGAAAATACTCAATACAAATCGCGTTATTTTAGATATGAAGGCTACAAGTAAAACGGAGGTTATTGAGGAACTGACAGATATTCTGCAAAAGGATGGCGCAATTAGCTGTCGGGAAACGTTTATTCAGGATGTCTGGCAGCGTGAGTCAGAGGGTTCAACCGGCTTTGAAAATCATATTGCGATTCCACACGGAAAATCTTCGGCGGTGGTGAATACCACGCTGGCCATCGGCCGTACGCGCCAGGATATTCCCTGGGAAACTCTGGACGGTAGCAATGTACGGTGCATTATATTGTTTGCCGTCCGCCTTGAAGATCAAAACACTACGCATATTCGCCTGCTCTCGCAGGTTGCCGGAGCGCTGGCGGATGATGAAATTATTGAACAATTATTGGTTGAGAGTAGTCCACAGAAAATTATTGAGCTGTTTAGTCAATATGCTGAATCCAATGTTTGCTAAATAAAATATGGAGCATGCTATGAATATTGTTTGTGTTGCCGCCTGTACGGCGGGTATTGCGCACACCTATATTGCCCGCGAGAAGCTAATTAAAGGGGCAAAGGCGCTTGGTCATAATATTAAGGTTGAAACGCAGGGTACCATCGGAACGGAAAACGAATTACTGATGGCGGATATTTCTGCCGCTGACGTCGTGATTCTGGCGGTGGATGTGAAAATAAAAGGAGAAGAACGCTTTTCTAATAAACGCATTGTGCGGGTGAAAACAGAAATTGTTATTAAATCGCCTATTCAGTTTCTTGAAAAGGTTGAAAAATCGCTGGTTACGACAAACCAGTAGCGATCCTCATTCTGGAGGGAACTCACATGAGTGAAAATACAGTTCCACTATCACAGGAAATAAAAAGACATTTATTAACGGGGATTTCGTGGATGATCCCGTTAATCGTTGCCGCAGGGATTTGTATTGCCCTCGGGCAAATACTCGGTGGCACTAACGTCGGTGAGAAAACCGGAACCATACCCTGGATGCTCAACCAGATTGGCGGTTGGGGAATGGGGCTAATTGTTCCGTTAATCAGTGCGGCGATTGCCTATTCCATTGCCGATCGCCCCGGCTTTGCGCCAGGTCTGATTGTTGGTTATGTCTGCGGCGAAATTCATACCGGTTTCATTGGCGGGATGCTGGGCGGATTTCTGGTGGGTTACACCGTGTTGCTGCTGAAACGCTACATCCGTTTGCCGCAGTCGATGCAGGGGTTGATGCCCATCATGGTGCTGCCGGTGCTGAGCACGGTGATTGGCGGCCTGTTGATGATGACGTTAATTGGCAAGCCGATTGCTTGGCTGCAGGACGCGTTAATTCATCTGCTGGAGTCCATGCAGGGTGGGTCACGCTTTCTGATGGGCGCGATCCTCGGCGCGATGGCGACGTTCGATTTCGGCGGGCCGGTGAATAAAACCATGTCGCTGTTTGCGGACGGTATGCTGGTCAGCGGCGTGTACGGCCCGGAGGCGGTGAAATTTGTCGGTTCGATTATCCCGCCGTTTGGCATCACGCTCTCCTTCCTGCTGACGAGGCATAAGTACACCCGTGCTGAACGCGAAGCGCTGAAGGCGGCATTCCCGATGGGGATTTGCATGATAACCGAAGGGGTTATTCCAATTGCTGCACGCGACCTGCTGCGCGTGGTGGGCTCCTGCGTGGTGGCCTCTGCAGTAGCGGGTGGATTGATTATGGTGTGGGGCGTCGAAAGCCCGGTCCCGCACGGCGGCATGTTTGTCGTCCCACTCTTTACCCATCCGCTGTTGTTTTGCCTGGCACTGGGCATTGGCACGGCGATCTGCGGGGTCATGCTGTCGCTGTGGAAGAAACCGGTGACCGAGCGAGACGAAGAGTTTGACGAGCTCAGCGATCAAAAGCTGAAAGACGAAGAGATCACCTTCACCCTCGAATAACCGGAGGCCGTATGTTTGCCGATATGAAAAGCATGCTGACGAAAGCCTGGCGTGAACAATACGCGCTGCTGGCGATCAACTGTATGAACCTGGAAAGCGCCCGGGCGGCGGTACGGGTAGCAGAGAAACACCGTGCACCGATCATTCTGAATCTGTATCAGGGGCATCTGGAGCATTTCCCTGCATCAATAGCGGCAGCGGTGGTGAAAACTCTGGCGGAAGGCGCCTCCGTACCGGTTGCTCTGGCGCTGGACCACGGCAAAGATCCGGCACGCATTCGCCAGGCGTTCCGCGCTGGATTCAGTGGCTTGATGATCGACGCCTCCGCGTTTGCGCTGGAAGAGAATATCCGTCAGACCCGCGCGGTGGTGGAACTTGCCGCCAGCGTGCAGCTGTGTGTGGAAGGGGAACTGGGCCACCTCGCGGATGCGCCGTGCTATGACCATGCTGCTAACGTTGACTTGATGACCCAGACCGCCGACGTGGTGCCATTTATCCAGCAGACCGGGATCGACTTGCTGGCCGTTTCGGTGGGGACGGCGCACGGCATGTATGCCCCGGGAGTGACCCCGGCCATCGATTTTCAGCGTCTGGAGGCGATAGCGCATTTATCGACGGTGCCACTGGCGCTGCATGGCGGTAGCGGTACGCCGTTCGATCAGCTCCGACGCTGTCCGACGTTTGGCGTCGCCAAGATTAACGTAGGCGCGGCGGTCTTCGAAGCTGGAAAGGCTGCATTGCTACATACCCTTTGTCGGGACCAATCCTGTGAGCTCGTTGCTGCCCTGGCGGTGATGGAACAAGCCTGCGAGGAAGCCATTATTCCTTACCTACAGGCAAGCGGCGCTATCGACAAAGCCTGATTCATTTTCTGTAACGCCTTCTATGCCTCTGCGATGACGCACTGGCAGGGCTTTCTACACCCTGAAACTGGAGAATTAACATGTTAGTTTCGATGAAAGAAATACTGCAACCGACCCGTCAGCACGGTTTTGCCATTGGCGCATTTAACGTCGCGGACAGCTGCTTCGTGCGCGCCGTGGTGGAAGAAGCAGAAGCAACCAACACGCCAGCAATTATCTCTATTCACCCCAGTGAGCATGATTTCCTCGGTGATGCGTTCTTTAGCTATGTCCGCGATATCACCCTGCGCAGCCCGGTGCCGTTCACGCTGCATCTGGATCACGGCGCGTCGGTGGAGCATGTGCTGCGGGCGATTCAGTGTGGGTTTACTTCGGTGATGATTGACGGCTCGCTGTTGCCGTATGAAGACAATGTGGCGTTAACGAAGGAAGTGGTCCGACTGGCGCATGCAGTAGGCGTTTCGGTGGAGGGGGAACTGGGAACGATTGGCCAAACCGGAACCTCAGTGGAAGGCGGTGTGTCGAAAGTCACCTATACCGACCCGGCCCAGGCAGAGGACTTTATCGCCCGTACCGGTGCGGACACGCTGGCGGTGGCGATTGGTACCGCGCATGGGATCTATCCGAAAGGGATGCAGCCTGAGCTGCAAATGAACATCCTGCGCGATATCGCCGGACGACTGGATATTCCCCTGGTGCTGCACGGCGGTTCAGCGAACCCGGATGCAGAAATCGCCGAGTCCGTCACGCTGGGCGTGGGCAAAATCAATATTTCCAGCGACATGAAATACGCCTACTTCCAGAAAGTCCGCGAAATCCTGGCGAAAGAGACCTGGTGGGATCCGAACGTGATCTACCCGGAAGCAATCAGCGCCGCGCGGGATGTGATCCGCCACAAAATGAAGCTGTTCGGCTCTACCGGAAAAGCATCACTTTACTAACGGCATGCAGGCGGGGTGACCCGCCTCTTTCGCGACAAGGAAAAGTGGAATGAAGCGTTCTCAGATTAATTATGCCATTGATAAAGCGCATGCCATCGCCGAAACCTTTCGACTGTGCCTGCCCGATTTTGCATATTTCACCGCCGATGCCTGGCGACAGCAGGATTGGGCTAAATGGCGTGAAGTGCGTGATCTCCAGCTGGGATGGGACATTACCGACTTTGGCCGCGGGGATTTTGCGCAAACCGGGCTGACGTTGCTGACGTTGCGTAATGGTTTGTTGGGTTCAGCAAACTATCCCAAGCCCTATGCCGAAAAAATGCTACAAATTCAGCAAGATCAACAAACACCGTGGCATTTTCATACGCATAAAATGGAAGACATTGTGAATCGTGGCGGCGGTGATTTATGTATGCAGCTGGCGTGGGCGACACCCGATGCGCAGTATGACGGTCAGCGAGCGGTTGAGGTCAACGTGGATGGTCAACGGCGCAGCTGCAAACCTGGTGATACGCTGGTACTGAAACCGGGGCAGGGCGTGTGCCTGCCGCCGCGCTTGTATCATCGCTTCTGGGCCGAGAAAGCGTTTGTGCTGGGCTGGGAAATCTCGATGGTGAATGACGACCAGCACGATAACCACTTCCTCGAACCGGGCGGTCGCTTCCCGGCGATAACAGAGAACGAGCCGGTAAAATGGCTGTTATGCGGCGAATATGATGGTTTACGGGGAGAGGGTGTGTAAGCCCGACAGCATTCGCGCTATCGGGTGATACTTTCCTGGGTAATAGATTACTGGGCAGCCGGCGGGGCGGTGACGTTACTGCCCGACACAACGCCCGCCTGCATGGTCTGTGTCACCTGCTGCTTGTCGGCATTCACCGCATGCAGTTGACCGTTCACCGTGGGCTTCAGCGGCGTATCTGCCTGCAGAGTGCCGCTGGCAGTCAGCTGGATGTTACCGTCGCCGGAAATCGGCAGCGCAGGCCATCCCCACTGTTGCAGGATAGTCATTGGCACACCGCGCCCGTTCAGGCTGACCTGCGTCTGGCGCTGCGGAAGTTGTGAGATGCTGGCGGTAGCCTCCAGCAACCCTTTCTCGGTATACGCGCTCAGTTCGTTGATATTGATCGTGCTGCTGTTGGCCGTAAGCGTCAGCGAAGGGCGGCGTACGTCGGTGCGGTTAAACGTGGCGGCCGCGGCGTTGAGCGTGGCGCTGCCGCTCCAGATCCCCCACTGGTGATTTTGCACCAGTCCGAGGTTGGCACCGTAACCGTCCAGCGCGGTGAGCTGCCACGGGAAGGCTGGGTCGATATCAATCACCAGATTGCGGCTGGCGCTGAATTTCTTCAGCGTCAGGCTGTTGAGCCAGGTGGGCAAGGGCTTCATCCACATCGGTTTCCAGTTTTCCGGTAGCGTGTATTCCAGCCCGGCAACTGCGGCATCGTCGAGAACAAGCGCTTTGCTATTGCGCAACCAGTTGCCGGAGGTTCTGACCATACCGCCTTCCCAGCGGGTGGTGAACTGGCGCAGCGCAATGCCCTGTGGCGAGAACTCAGCGTTGAGAATAGGATCGAAGAAGTGCAGCGAGCCGTAGATAAACTCGCTGGCGTTCATCGACAACTTACCTTCCTGGGTTTGCCAGTCGTCCTTACTGAAGGTCATGTTGCGCAAGCTGAGATCGAGATCCGTTACCGCCCAGTCAGGGCCTTGTAGACGGGCATCTGTCACCTCAAGACGACCAATTTGCAGCGAGGGAATGGTGGTGAGCGGCGCAAAAAAGTCGGTTAACGATTTATCGCTTTGCAACCGAATGTCGTTTAGCCGTAGATTCTCCACCACCCAACTGCCGTCGGGGTTTCGCTGCGCCACGCCGGTCAATGCGCCGCGCGCCACATCGGCGCCAATATTGCTTAACGTGACGCGATCGTTATCGATACTGCCTTCAATCAGCACGTTAGTCGTAGGAATATCGTTCAGCGTTAACGAGCTGGCGCTGAGCTGGATCTGCGCTTTACTGCCGAGTATTTTTCCGGCTTCAGGGCTCCAGGGGATCACGCCGCCATTCACGCGCTGCGCACTGAGGTTCCACTCGCTGCCGGGGCTGTTGAGTGCCATATCCTGTAGCTGCAGGCGATCGGCCTGGAACGGCAGCGGTGCAGTTTGTGGAGAAAGATTCAGCGTACCGTTTTGCAACAGGATGGTATCGACGTGCAGCGGGTCGGTGATTTGACGACTGCTCAGCCCAATATCAACGTTTTTTGCTACCAGGGTGGCGGGCTTGCCATCCCGACCAAAGGTGACGTTCTCCAGCAGAATGTGGGAGGGCGAAGAAAACCGGTGATCGATGGCATCAAACGTCAGGTGGTAGCTGCTGTTCTCTGACACCCAGGCGCTGATATGCTCTGCGCCCCAGCGGGTTTGCAGTAGAAAATAGAGACCGAGGATCGCCACTGCAAGGGCGATCAGCACGTAAAGAAGCAGCTTTCCAATAAATTTCATGGTCTTCCATCCCGCAAAGTACATGTAGTCAAGTTATGCACGATTTACGCGCAATCCTCAAGGCGGGAATGGTGAAAGAGCGTAACAGCGGCGTTGATTCAGAATCAACGCCGCATGTCGCTTACTGTTTTTCTGGTGGGAAAACGAGGTTCAGAACGATAGCGGTAATACCGCCTGCGGCAATCCCGGAAGAGAGCAGGTTTTTCACCCAGTCCGGGGCGAACTGCAGGATCAGCGGCTGCTGGGAGACGCCCAGGCCAACGGCCAGCGACAGCGCAATAATCAGAATGGCGCGGCGATTCAGCGGCTCGCGAGAAACAATGCGCACCCCGGAGGCGGCGATGGTACCGAACATCACCAGCGTGGCGCCGCCCAGAACCGGCTCAGGGATGTGCTGTACAAACCCACTGACCGCCGGGAACAGACCCAGCGCGATCAGCATCAGCGCGACTACAAAGCCAACATAGCGGCTGGCTACGCCGGTCAACTGAATCACCCCGTTGTTCTGCCCGAAGCAGGAGTTCGGAAAGGTATTGAACACGGCGGAAACAAACGAGTTCAGGCCATTAGCCAGAACGCCGCCTTTCAGACGCTTCATGTACAGCGGGCCGGAGACCGGTTGTTCGGAGACATCGGAGGTGGCCGTAATATCGCCGATGGTTTCCAGTGAGGTGATCATAAAGACTAGCATCAGTGGCAGCAGTAAGCTCCAGTCGATGCCCAGGCCATAATATAGCGGCGTTGGTACCATGATGAAGTCCTGGCTCACCGGTGCGGTGTTTTGCGGCAACATGTCCATAAACCAGGCCAGCAGATAGCCTGCGGCCATGGCAATCACCAGTGATGCCACGCGCAGGTACGGGTTACGCTGGCGGTTAAGAAGAATAATGAGCGCCAGTACAACGCCGGCCAGCATCAGATTCTTCGGTGCGCCGAAGGTGTTGTCGCTCATTGCGGCATAGCCGCCACCGATTGACGTCAGGCCTACCTGAATCAGCGACAGGCCGATAATCATCACCACCACACCTGAGACCAGCGGGGTAATAATACGGCGCGCCAGATGCAGTACGCGCGAGATAACCATTTCCGTGCAGCTCGCCAGCATCAGCGTACCGAACAGTGCCGCCATCATGGTCGGGACATCTGCACCGCCGGTTTTCAGCGCCGTGCCTCCCATAATCAGCGGTGCTACAAAGTTAAAGCTGGTGCCCTGAATAGATAATAGCCCTGAGCCAACCGGCCCCCAGGCTTTAATCTGAATGATGGAGGCTACGCCGGATGCGAACAGCGACATACTGATAATGTGTTGAGTATCCTGAGCCGGTAAACCGAGCGCCTGACAGATAAGCAGGGCTGGCGTGATCACCGCGACGAACATCGCCAGCAGGTGCTGGCAGGCGGCAAACAGGGTCTGGGCTAACGGGGGGCGATCTTCAAGACGGTAAATCAGTTCACTGTTGTGAGCCTGCGCAACCGGTTGCGCATTTGTTGGCTCTACGGCGTTAACGGACATCAGAGGCAATCCCATGGTGGAAAAGCGGTGATTTTATCTGACCAGGACAGAAAAGCAAACGTTTGCTAGCAGGTATTCTTAATATTTAAAACCGATGAACTCACCTTTTTATATAACTTTTTGTCATTTTCTGCTTAAAATCCACCCCGAAAACCTAAAAAGACCTAAAAATCGATCTGGAATACATCGTGCGTGATTGTGCTAAACGCACTAATGGAGCTGTCTATGTTTTACCTCGATACGTTATCTACATTGGTTGCGGCAACGCTGGTGTTGCTGCTGGGACGTAAGCTCGTCCAGTCTGTTCCCTTCCTGAAGAAATACACGATACCTGAGCCCGTTGCGGGTGGTTTACTGGTGGCGATCGCACTGCTGGTACTGAAAAAGAGCATGGGCTGGGAAGTTAATTTCGATATGACGCTGCGTGACCCGCTGATGCTGGCGTTCTTTGCCACTATCGGCCTGAACGCCAACATCGCCAGCCTGCGCGCCGGTGGCCGCGTGGTGGGCATTTTTCTGATTGTGGTGGTGGGGTTGCTGTTGATGCAGAACGCCATTGGGATCGGGATGGCGAGCCTGCTGGGTCTTGACCCGTTGATGGGGCTGATTGCCGGTTCGATTACGCTTTCCGGTGGACACGGTACGGGTGCGGCGTGGAGTAAGCTGTTTATTGAGCGCTACGGTTTTACCAATGCCACCGAAGTGGCGATGGCGTGCGCAACATTTGGCCTGGTGCTGGGTGGACTGATTGGCGGCCCGGTCGCGCGCTATCTGGTGAAGCACTCCACTACGCCTGACGGTATGCCGGACGATCAGGCCGTGCCGACTGCGTTTGAAAAACCGGACGTCGGGCGCATCATCACCTCTCTGGTGCTGATTGAAACCATCGCGCTGATCGCTATCTGTCTGACGGTGGGCAAAATCGTTGCGCAATTGCTGGTGGGTACCGTGCTGGAACTGCCGACCTTCGTCTGCGTGCTGTTTGTTGGGGTGATCCTCAGCAATGGCCTGGCGTTAATGGGCTTTTATCGGGTGTTTGAACGCGCGGTTTCCGTGTTGGGTAACGTGAGTCTGTCGCTGTTCCTGGCGATGGCGTTGATGAGCCTGAAGCTGTGGGAACTGGCTTCGCTGGCGCTGCCGATGCTGGCGATTCTGGTGGTGCAGACGATCTTCATGGCGCTGTACGCCATATTTGTCACCTGGCGCATGATGGGCAAGAACTACGATGCCGCCGTGCTGGCAGCCGGGCACTGTGGTTTTGGTCTCGGCGCAACGCCGACGGCGATTGCCAACATGCAGGCGATTACCGAGCGTTTTGGTCCATCGCATACTGCATTTTTAGTCGTGCCGATGGTAGGGGCGTTCTTTATCGACATCGTTAACGCGCTGGTGATTAAGCTGTATTTGCTGTTGCCAATTTTTGCGCAATAAAGGCCGTGCGGCGGTGTGACAACCGCCGCCGCTATTTATCGATTACGCGTTGGAATAGCGTTCGGTTTCCGGCATCCAGCGCTCAATCAGCGCCACTGCCTGTTGTGGGTAACGTTCGTGAATATGACGAGCAATGCGCTGAACTTCCGGAATAATTGCCTGATCGCGTAGTAAATCCGCTACTTTGAATTCCGCCGTCCCCGTCTGACGTGTCCCCAGTAATTCTCCGGGGCCGCGAATCTCCAAATCCTTTTGCGCAATCACAAATCCGTCGTTACTGTCTCGCAGGACCTGCAGGCGTTTCTGCGCGGTTTTTGACAGCGGTGATTTGTAGAGCAGCACGCAGTGGGAGGCCACCGCGCCACGACCGACGCGGCCGCGTAGCTGATGCAGCTGGGCCAGACCTAAACGTTCCGGGTTTTCGATAATCATCAGGCTGGCGTTGGGGACGTCCACGCCGACTTCAATCACCGTGGTGGCGATCAACAGATGCAGTTCTCCCTGCTTGAAGGCAGCCATCACCGACTGCTTCTCGGCGGGCTTCATGCGTCCGTGCACCAGACCAATATTGAGTTCCGGTAGGGCAATTTTCAGCTCTTCCCACGTGGCTTCTGCCGCCTGGGCTTCTAACAATTCAGACTCTTCAATCAGCGTGCAGACCCAGTAAGCCTGACGTCCTTCATGGGTACAGGCGTTGCGCACGCGATCAATAATATCGCTGCGACGGGTATCCGGGATGGCGACCGTGGTGACCGGCGTACGACCCGGCGGAAGTTCGTCTATCACCGAGGTATCGAGATCGGCGTAGGCGGTCATTGCCAGCGTACGCGGGATCGGCGTGGCAGTCATGATCAGCTGATGCGGATGGAAACCCTGCTGCTGACCTTTTTCCCATAGAGCCAGACGTTGATGAACGCCAAAGCGGTGCTGTTCGTCGATAATCACCAGCGCCAGACCATTGAACTGAACCTGCTCCTGAAAAATGGCGTGTGTACCGACAATCATCTGTACCTGCCCGCTGGCAATGGCTTCCTGTTGGGCAAGACGCGCTTTACCTTTCTGCTTACCGGCCAGCCAGCCGACTTCAATGCCAAGTGGGGCAAACCAGCTACGGAAGTTATTCGCATGCTGTTCGGCCAGCAGTTCGGTTGGTGCCATCAGCGCTACCTGCTGACCGTGGGCAATAGCCCGTAGGGCAGCGAGCGCGGCGACCAGGGTTTTACCAGATCCGACATCACCCTGTACCAGGCGCATCATCGGGACATCCAGCGCCATGTCGTGTTCGATCTCAGCGGTCACCCGCGCCTGTGCGGCTGTGGGTTTGAAGGGTAATGCGGCCAGCAGCTGGTTTTTCAGCGTATCGTTGGCACTCAGCGACTGGGCATGAAAACGCTGTGCCCCGGCGCGCAATGCCAGCATACTGAGGTTATGGGCTAAGAGCTCTTCGAGGATCAGGCGCCGCTGCGCCGGATGTTGTCCGGTTTCTAGATCGCTGAGCTGTAACGATGGCGGTGGACGATGCAGCGTGCGCAGCGCTTCCGGTAGGCTCATCATGCCCTGTAACAGTTCGGGCGGCAGCAGTTCGGCAATGGCGCAGGTATCGAGCAAATCCAGCGCCTGATCGGTAAGTTTACGCAGCGTAGCCTGCTTAACCCCTTCCGTAGTCGGGTAAACTGGTGTGAGCGTTTCCTGCAGTTCCGGGGTGCTGAGATCGCCCTGTACGCGGTATTCCGGGTGGATCATCTCTGCCCCGTATTTCCCGCGCTTGGCTTCACCGTAGGCCAGCACTCGCCGACCTGTCGCCAGGCTATTTTTCATTGCTGCGCTGAAGTTGAAAAAACGCATCGTCAGGATGCCAGAACCGTCGCTTATCTGGCAGGTCATCATTCGCCGACCACCGAAGGTGACAGTGCAGTTCAGCACTTCTCCTTCTACAGTGGCGTAGACGCCCGGCAAAAGCTCGCCAATTGGGTACAGATGCGTGCGGTCTTCATAACGCAGAGGAAGGTGTAACAGGAGATCCTGTACGGTGTGCAGGCCGATTTTAGCCAGTTTACTGCTTTGCGCTGCGCCAACGCCCGTCAGGGAATTAAGTGGAATGGCATCCAGTAAACGGCCTTTCATCGGATTTATCTCGCTGACTGCATAGTGGCCCACCACGCGGCATCGGCTTCAATTTCGCCCTGCGTATTGACGTGGGGGTAAGGGAGACCTTTGCGCTTTGCGACGTTGGCCAGCACCGGATAACCCCCTTCGAAAAGCAGGCGCTGCTGCTCGTCTTCCGGCAGCATGCTGTTATCTCGCTGGTACATGCCGGCGTTTTGCCGCTGGCGCTGTGCTTCATACAGAATGAGTGCGGAGGCAACCGAGACATTCAATGACTGCACCATGCCGGTCATAGGAATGATGATATCCCGATCCGCAAGGTCTAACGCTTCCTGGGTGATGCCGGTTTTTTCCTGACCCATCAGGATGCAGGTGGGGCGCGTGTAATCAATTTCGCGGAAATCGACAGCCTTATCAGAGAGATGCGTCGCCAGAATCTGCATGCCCTGATTTTTTAAATGGGTGACCGCATCGCCAATAGTCGGGTGGGTCTTGACTTGCACCCAGCTGTTACTGCCTGCGGCAGAAGAGAGCATGGTGCGCATGCGGCTACCCGGCCAGACGGCGTGGACTTCGTGCACGCCGACCGCGTCTGCGGTACGAACGATCGCAGAAACATTATGAGGTTTATGGACCTGCTCCATGCAGACGGTCAGATCGGGCTGACGCCTGGCGAGCATTTCACAAATACGCGCATAACGGTTTGAGTTCATTACACTTCATCCTTCGAACTGCCTCGGCGTTGGCTGCACTCACTTACCCCAGTCACGTACTTCTGTACGCTCCTGGGGATTCATTCGCTTGCCGCCTTGATGCAATTCGAATGATTTTGTGTAAGCGCTAATTTCTATTACGTGTGACTTTAATAACGTCCGGCATTACGCGGATTTTGCGCATGATATTCGCCAGATGCACGCGATCGCGAGCGGTCAGGCGGATAAAGGCGCTGTAGACGCGACCGTCTTTTTCTTCCGTATTCAGGCTTTGAATATTGGAAGTCGTGGTGTTGATTGCCGCCGTCAGGTTAGCCAGAGCACCCTGGTGGTTAAACATCTCCACCTTGATTTCGGTGATGAATTCCTGCTCCGTTTCTTTGTCCCATTCCACAGCCATAAACTTCTCCGGCTCTTTCTGGTAACCACGGATGTTACGACAGGATTCATGGTGAATGACCAGACCTTTCCCCGGGCTGACGTGGGCGATAATCGGGTCACCTGGGATGGGACGACAGCATTTCGCGAAGGTGATCAGCACACCATCAGCGCCTTTGATCGGCAGATGGCCGTGGCCGGATTGCGCAGGAACATTCGCAGATGCGTCACCCTGCTGGAGGTTCTTCGCTACCACCACGCTCATGGCATTCCCCAGGCCGATTTCCGCGAGCAGATCGTCAAGCGTGGCGAGCTTCATGCGCTCAAGCTCACGCTGGATGCTCTCCTGCGGGATCTCAGCCAGTTTACGGCTGCCGCCTAAGGCATGGTTAAGCAGACGGCGACCCAGGCTAACGGAATCATCGCGCTTGAGGTTTTTCAACAGCTGGCGAATTTTGGCGCGGGCTTTCGAGCTAACGACAAAGTTGAGCCACGCCGCATTCGGACGCGCGCCCGGAGCGGTAATGATCTCAACAGTTTGGCCGCTGGAAAGCGACTGCGAAAGCGGGTAAGGCTGTCTGTCGACGCGTGCACCGACGCAGGCATGACCGATGTCGGTATGCACGGCATAAGCGAAATCGACAGGTGTTGCACCGGCAGGCAGTTCAACAATGCGCCCTTCCGGTGTGAAAACATAAATCTCATCCGGGAAGAGATCAGATTTGACGCTTTCAATAAATTCAAATGAGCTACCGGCACTCTGCTGCAGTTCCAGCAGGCTTTGCATCCAGCGCTGCGCGCGGATTTGCGCTGTGGTGCTGCTTTCACCGCCGTGCTCTTTATATGCCCAGTGCGCAGCAACCCCCATCTCCGCCATTTGGTCCATGTCTTCAGTACGAATTTGTACTTCAACCGGAACCCCGTGCGGACCGATCATCGAGGTGTGCAAAGACTGATATCCGTTCGCTTTCGGAATGGCGATATAGTCTTTCACGCGACCAGGACGGGGTTTGTACAGGCTGTGCATTTGGCCAAGTACGCGATAACAGGTGTCGGCGTCGTGGACGATAACGCGAAACGCGTAGATGTCCATGATCGAGTGAAAACGCTGCTCTTTGAGCACCATTTTGCAGTAGATCGAGTACAGGTGTTTCTCGCGACCGCTTACGCGGCACGGAATGCCTGCTTCCTGCAAACGCCCTTCGATTTCCGAGAGGATTTTTTGAATCATCTCTTTGCGGTTGCCGCGTGCGGCTTTAACCACTTCTTTAATCACGCGATAGCGGTTCGGGTACAGCGCTTCAAAACCCAGCTCTTCCAGCTCGGTTTTAATGTGATGTATACCTAAACGGTGCGCCAGCGGACTGTAGATTTCGAGGGTTTCGCGGGCAATACGGCGACGTTTGTCCGGGCGTAATGAGCCCAGCGTTCGCATATTGTGGGTACGGTCGGCAAGTTTGATGAGAATGACGCGGATATCCTGCACCATCGCCATAATCATCTTGCGAAAGTTTTCGGCCTGCGCCTCTTTCTTATCGCGAAACTTAAGCTTATCAAGCTTCGATACCCCTTCAACCAGTTCTGCAACGCTTTTACCAAAAAGCTGTTCCATGTCCTGGTAGGTAGCGGGGGTATCTTCAATCACGTCATGCAGCAGCGCAGCCATTAGCGTTTCATAGTCGAGTTTCATCTCGGCCAGAATGCAGGCTACTGCTACCGGGTGCGTGATATAGGGTTCACCGCTTGAACGTGTCTGGCCCTCGTGAGCGTCACGTGCAACGAGATACGCCTGCCGAAGACGCTTAATCTGGTCTTCCGGCAGGTAGTTTTGAATCAGTTGATTCAGGCTTTCAAACAGATACAAGGGCGACCCGCTTTGTGATTAACGACGACCTTCAGCAATAGCGGTAACGGCTTGTAATTCAGCGGCTTCCTGCTCTTGCTGTTCCTGGCGCTCACGCACGTCGAGGATCTGGTTGTTGATCAGACCTTCTTCGATTTCGCGCAGCGCGATTACGGTAGTTTTATCGTTTTCTTCTGGTACAAGCGGATCCTTTCCGCCTGTCTGCATCTGACGAGCGCGACGCGCGGCGACCAGTACCAGGTCAAAACGGTTACCAATTTTCTCTACAGCGTCCTGAACAGTTACGCGTGCCATACTTAAAATGCTCCACAGGTGAAGAAATGACTGGGCATGATACTGAATGTGGGTTCAGTCTGCCAACAGTTTGCTGATTAAAGCGTCATGGCGCTGCTTTTGGCGGCTCATGCGCAGACGTTCGGCGCGAATGATCGTTTTCAAATCGCCCAGGGCAGTATCAAAATCATCATTCACAATCAGATAATCATATTCGGCGTAATGGCTCATTTCTGCAACAGCTTGTGCCATACGTTTTGCGATCACTTCTTCACTATCCTGACCACGCCCACGCAGGCGACGGTCCAGTTCAATCTTAGAAGGCGGCAAAATAAAAATACTGCGTGCATGCGGCATTTTTTCACGAATTTGCTGCGCACCTTGCCAGTCGATATCTAAAAAGACATCTACGCCCGATGCCAGTACTTGCTCAATTGCCTCACGCGAGGTGCCGTAGTAATTGCCGAATACCTCTGCGTGTTCCAGAAACGCATCTCTGCCAATCATGGTCCTGAATTCATCATGGTTCACAAAGAAATAGTGTTCACCATGCACTTCCCCCGGGCGCGGTGCGCGCGTGGTGTGCGAAACAGAAACCTGGGTGTCATACAACGGTTGGGTCTTTAATAAAGCCTGAATCAGGCTGGATTTACCCGCGCCACTGGGGGCCGAAACAATATAAAGCGTGCCTTGAGCCATGAGTATCTTATGTATGTGATTGTCGAAAGAGAGCCTACATACGAGCTTATTATACACGTAGCCGCTATACGACGTAGTCTTTGTCACACTTTTTGCGCAGGATTATTGCGTTTTGCGTATCTTTTTCCTGTTTTATCGCAGAGTTGCTGCAACAAGTAAAAATGACCGGAAAGCACCTCGCAGGATGGCTTTTTACCACTCGGATTCTCTACCGCTTCGCGCTATACCTGCCGCGTAATACAACCTACAGCGGAGGTAGTGATGGCAATAAGGAAATACATGGTGCTGATTTTGCTGCTAGGGCACTTACCCGTATGGGCTGAGTGCCCGGTCTGGTCGCCAGCCAGGGCTCATGAGGAAATTTCACAGCTACAACAGCAGATAACCCAGTGGGATGCCAGCTACTGGCAGCAGGGCGTCAGTGCCGTAGACGATGGTGTTTATGACCAACTCAATGCGCAATTACGGCAGTGGCAGCGCTGTTTTGGTGAGGAGCCTCAAGCCGAGATGACTGCTCCACCGATTAGCGGGACGATATCGCATCCCATTCCCCATACCGGTGTCCGTAAACTTGCAGATAAACCCGCGATAAAGCAATGGTTACGTAACCGTAGCGATGTATGGGTACAACCGAAGGTCGATGGGGTTGCGGTGACGCTGGTTTATAAGGATGGCAGTCTTATCAGGGCGATTAGTCGCGGAAATGGACTTAAGGGGGAAGACTGGACCCAGAAGGTTCGCCGGATCCCTTCCATACCGCAGACCACTAAAGGTCTGCTGGCGAACAGCACCTTGCAGGGGGAAATATTTTTACAGCAGGAGGGGCATATCCAGCAAAAGAGAGGCGGAAGGAACGCCCGCTCGAAGGTGGCAGGAATGCTGATGCGTCAGAATAATCCAGAGTCACTACACTCCCTGGCTGTTTTCATCTGGGCCTGGCCTGATGGCCCAGAGGCGATGCAGGAAAGACTCACGCTGCTCGCTGATGCGGGGTTCGGTTTTACGCAACACTATACTCAGCCCGTGAATAATGCAGATGAGGTCGAGCGTGCCCGTACACATTGGTGGACTTCCAAATTGCCTTTCGTGACGGATGGTGTGGTGGTGCGCATGGGAAAAGAGCCGCCAGCGCGAAACTGGTTACCCGGACAGGGCGATTGGGTGGTGGCCTGGAAATATTCTCCGGTCGCTCGCGTGTCCGAGGTCATGGATATTCAGTTTTCTGTTGGTAAAAGTGGGAAAATTGCCGTGGTCGCAATACTGGCTCCTGTCATGCTGGATGATAAACGGGTGCAGCGTGTCAACGTCGGCTCTATAAGGCGCTGGAATGAATGGGATATTGCCCCAGGCGATCACCTCCTGATAAGCCTGGCCGGACAGGGCATTCCTCGCATCGATGAAGTTGTCTGGCGCGGCACTCAACGTACTAAACCTACGCCCCCAGAGGGGCACTTCAATTCATTGACCTGTTTTTATGCCACGCCTGAGTGTCAGCAACAATTTGTTGCCCGACTAGTCTGGCTGAGTGCAAAAGAGGTGCTGGATCTTGAGGGTATCGGCGAGGCGGGATGGCGGGAACTCCATCAGGCGTATCGCTTTGAACATATCTTTTCCTGGCTGGCATTAACCCCAGAGCAATTACAGTCCGCGCTTGGGGTAAGCAAGGGAGAGAAGCTGTGGCATCAATTCAATCTGTCACGGCAGCGTCCTTTTACTCGCTGGCTAATCGCCATGGGCATACCGTTAACACAGGTAACACTTAACGCCAGTCACGAGAGTTCCTGGCGGCAATTACAGGCGTGCGATGAGAGCCGTTGGCGCCAGCTTCCCTCCACGGGAGAGCGTCGTGCCAGGCAGGTGATTCAATGGCGGGATAATCGGCAAGTCAACGCACTGAGCAACTGGTTAGCCGCTCAGCGCGTTACCGGATTTATGCCTTAATGACCTTCATGGTGATAATAGAACACCGGCAGCCCTAGCTTCAGGCGCAGCGCCAATAATCGCGCAGTAAAGCCGAATAGCAGGGTGGAGATAACGACCACATCGTGATTGGAAACATAATGTTGTAGCACGATGTACAGTACGGCAGCGGCAAATGACACCCCGGCATACAGTTCTTTCTGGAACACCAGCGGAATGCGTTTGCAGAACATATCGCGCAATACGCCACCAAAGACACCGGTGGTTACTGCTGCTACAACGGCAATGATTGGTCCATGTCCCATATCAAGTGCAACCTGTGCGCCGATAATCGAGAACACCACCAGACCTAGTGCATCCAGTACGAGGAAAATCTTGCGCAGGTAGGGCATGACGGGAGCAATAATTGTGGTTAGCACCGCGGCGGTCGCCACAATAATGACGTACTCAGGATGTTTCACCCAGCCGAGAGGATAATGGCCGAGAAGAATATCACGGACGGACCCGCCGCCAATGGCGGTCGCGGTGGCAATAATAATAACGCCAAATGTATCCATGCGACGACGGCCTGCCGCCAGTGCACCCGTCATGGCTTCAGCAGTGATGCCAATTAAGTATAAAACGTGTAACAGCATGTATTCCCCCTGATTTCCTGGGGGCTAAGGTTAGCGATTTGTGCTCGTTGTCACGATTGAGATTTTCTAAGGCGAAGTGGTTTTAATAACTGCAGCTAATGCGAATTTACTATAAGTGCGTTGTAGTATACGCTTTGCACTGTATGCAGCCATAAAAAATGGTGAGAAAATGTAATTCGAAATGAATGGATGAGAACTGAAGCGTCGGGAAAGCGATGTAGCCCCGCCGTTTATTGGCGATCTACGTATGATATTTCACCAATACTATCACCCCTGATCATCGGACAAGTTGGAATTCAGGTTCGCCTTTAATCATACCTGGAATATTGAAATTTGGGATAGGGAGGAGTTGTATGTACTTTGGTGCGCTGCAAAAGGTATTTCTTACGACTACTAAACCCCAGAGACCATTGCGGAAGTTTGTCTGAGTAAATTCTGATATTCAACGGCTTCAATTCTGAAAAACGACAGTCTCGTTTATTGCTTCTATGCGTGTAGGCGCATTTACAGCAAAATAATCAGTATTTCGTTAATCGGAGTGGTAGGGATGAGTGTAAGGGAAGAAATACAGGATGGCGGAGAGGCCGGAAATTTAAGAAGTGGGATAATCTACACCGAAGTTTTGGGCTGGATAGATATGGGGCATGCTCGAGGTGATGACGTCAGAAAATTACTCTTGGATATGCATCAAGGTGAGTGTTCGGGAAAAGATTATTACGATGTAAAATATACTCAGGGTATGGGGAAGGGAGGGTTCACAATTGGGAAGTTCATTAGATGGAGAATTAAAAAAGGGCGCAGTTTATGTGAACGACATAGTATAGCGCTTTCCATGATGAGGGCACTCGCTCATCGTTTTGAAGGTTTACAGTCAAATTTCCCCTTTTATCTTTACGCTGATAGCGGTTTTAGTGGTGAGGATTTAGTATCCGATTTGCTGGGATTTTACCGCGTAGTTTCATATAGTAACCCATTCACGCTATTGCAGCCCGTAAGCAAAGAGGACGCTCTCAGACGTTGGGATTACTATGGTCCAATAGGCTCTTTTAAAAACACCTCATTCCAACCGATTTTATTTCCTGATCCGGTAAAAGCCACTTCTGCCTCTCCAATAAAAGGTGTTTTGCCCTCATTCATGAGAACAGTGATACCTTACAGCGACTTTAGGTCTGGTAACGTTAAAATAGTTTCCAGAGATGGCTCAGTCGTTAACTGGTAAAAAAGGGAAACATATGAAACAGGCAGTCATAATAGTGCTGATGGTAATAGCTATATGCAGCTCTTATTTCTGGCCTAATATTAAAATGAGACTTGCAGGTAACGCACAATATACAGAGTTTGATAAAGCCAAATATGATTATTACACTCCCCAAGTTTTAAAAAAAATGCCGAGAATATCCCAAGTGTATGACTTTAATTATACGAACATTTCTGGCCCTAAGGCTGATGTATGGAGTGTGACGTTCCATGATACCAGGGATACGTGGAAAATTAGTGAATATCTCTCAATGGTGGGCTATGAAAAACAGGAAAAATGCGATATAGGGGCAGAATGCTGGCGCCTCAGGGGATCTGATGAAGTACTGACAGTGGTGAAGATGAACAGCAGCAACGCTGTTCGGGTTGATATTCTGAAGAGTCTTTATAACGACAAATATATGCCAGATAAATAATTACTCCAATTTTATATCAATCAGCACTTATTGACGGTAGGGATAGCCCGCATTTAGCAGGCTATCCTGTGCTTTACGATAGCATAAGAATGGTATGCAAAATTATTCGATATTCTGAATCTGCTCGCGCATTTGCTCGATCAATACCTTCAGCTCAATGGCTGAGTTAGTCACTTCGGCATTGATGGATTTAGAGGCGAGGGTGTTCGATTCACGGTTGAATTCCTGCATCATAAAGTCCAGACGACGGCCGACCGCCTCTTTTTTCTTCAGGATGTTGTAGGTTTCTTTAACGTGGGCTTCCAGACGATCTAATTCTTCCGCCACATCGATACGCTGCGCCATCAGCACCAGCTCTTGTTCAAGACGGTTATTTTCCAGCTGAACCTGTGCGTCTTCGAGTTTGGCAACCAGACGTTCACGCTGCCACTGCAGGATTTCCGGCATATGCGCGCGGACTTTCGCCACTTCGGTGCTGACGCCTTCCAGACGTTGTTCGATTAACGCTTTTAGCGCCTGGCCTTCGGTTTCACGTGCGACAATAAAGTCGTCCAGCGTGCCATCGAGCGCGGCAAGGATCTCTGCGGCAATAGCGTCCAGGTCTTGTTCCTGGGCCGCCATAACACCCGGCCAGCGCAGGATATCAACCGGATTAATTTCGCCTTCATCGCTCTGCATCTTGACCCAGTTTGCGGCGGTGACGAGCTGTTTAGCGAGTTTTTCATTCAGGAGCAACTCACCTTGCGCGCTGGCATCAGGCTCAAAACGCAGCGTACATTCGATTTTACCGCGCGTCAGACGCGTGCGGATGCGTTCGCGTACAACAGGCTCAAGACTACGGAACTGTTCCGGCAGGCGAAAATAGGTTTCCAGATAACGCTGGTTTACCGAGCGCATTTCCCAGGTAGCGCTACCCCATTCACCCTTGATTTCACGCCGGGCGTAGGCGGTCATGCTGCGGATCATAGACGTTCCTGTTTTTGAAGATGAGATGGGAGGATTATAGCCATCCATGTCTTGTCAGGATAGGAATAACCGTCGGAACTCCGTATAATGCGCAGCCACATTCGTTTCAAGCCGGAGATTTTATCATGCGTCCAGCAGGTCGTAGTGCCAACCAGGTGCGTCCCGTCACCCTGACCCGTAATTATACAAAACACGCTGAAGGCTCCGTGCTGGTCGAATTTGGTGATACCAAAGTACTGTGCACCGCCTCGATTGATGAAGGCGTGCCGCGCTTTCTGAAGGGCCAGGGGCAAGGCTGGATCACCGCAGAATATGGCATGTTACCGCGTGCGACTCATACCCGTAACGCACGTGAAGCGGCGAAAGGTAAGCAGGGCGGCCGTACCATGGAAATTCAGCGTCTGATCGCGCGTGCGCTGCGCGCCGCCGTTGACCTGAAAACGCTTGGCGAATTCACCATCACCCTGGACTGCGACGTGATTCAGGCAGACGGCGGTACCCGTACTGCATCCATTACCGGTGCTTGTGTTGCGCTGGCTGATGCGCTGAACAAACTGGTTGCCAGCGGTAAGCTGAAAACCAACCCAATGAAAGGGATGGTTGCTGCAGTGTCCGTGGGTATTGTGAATGGCGAAGCGCTCTGCGATTTAGAGTACGTTGAAGACTCTGCGGCAGAAACCGACATGAACGTGGTGATGACCGAAGACGGTCGCATTATTGAAGTGCAGGGCACGGCGGAAGGCGAACCGTTCAGCCATGAAGAACTTCTCACCCTACTGGCGCTGGCCCGAGGGGGCATTGAATCCATCATAACGACGCAGAAGGTGGCGTTAGAAAATTGATTTTAAAGGCGACTGATGAGTCGCCTTTTTTTTGTCTGTTATAAAGTGAGATGAGGAGCGAATCCATGAAACCGTATCAGCGCCAGTTTATTGAGTTTGCGCTTAGCAAGCAGGTACTAAAGTTCGGCGAGTTTACGCTGAAATCCGGGCGTAAAAGCCCCTATTTCTTCAACGCTGGACTGTTTAATACCGGGCGTGACCTGGCACTGTTAGGCCGTTTTTATGCCGAAGCGCTGGTGGATTCCGGTATTGAATTCGATTTACTGTTTGGCCCGGCGTACAAAGGTATTCCTATTGCCACGACGACCGCCGTTGCGCTGGCAGAACACCACGATAAAGACTTGCCGTACTGCTTTAACCGTAAAGAGGCGAAGACCCACGGCGAAGGCGGTAACCTGGTTGGTAGCGCATTGCAGGGCCGTGTGATGCTGGTTGATGATGTGATCACCGCCGGTACGGCGATTCGTGAGTCGATGGAGATAATCCAGGCAAATAGTGCGATGTTAGCTGGGGTTCTGATTTCTCTCGATCGTCAGGAACGGGGTCGTGGTGAGATTTCCGCTATCCAGGAGGTGGAGCGTGATTATGGGTGCAAGGTTATTTCAATCATTACCCTGAAAGACTTGATTGCGTATCTGGAAGAGAAGCCGGAGATGGCGGAACATCTGGCCGCAGTGCGGGCGTATCGCGAAACATACGGCGTATAATCAGAACTGCCGGATGGCGCTACGCTTATCCGGCTACGCACTTTCTGTAGACCCGGTAAGCGTAGTAGCGCCACCGGGCAATCAGCGATTACTGCAATTGTGCGACTATCAGCGGCCAGCGGATGTCAAAATCGTCCGTTGGACGGTATTTAAATTCGCTGCGCACAAAACGAGACAGCATACCTTCACAGAAAGCCAGTAACTGGCTGGCCAGTAGCGTTTCATCCATGGCGTAACCTTCACCTTCACGCATCCGTTTTTCTCGCAGAACCTGGCGCAGCTGGGCCTCGATGCGTTCAAACAACTGATTAATGCGGCCCTGCAGACGATCTTGCTCAAACATCAGTGCGTGACCGGTCAGAATACGCGTCAGGCCGGGGTTACGTTCACCGAACCCTAAAATCAGCAACACGATCAGACGCAGGCGTGCGCCGGTGTCTTTTTCATCTTTCAAAATCAGGTTGATACGGGTAATCAGACTATCTTCGATAAACTCAATCAGGCTATCGAACATGCGGGTCTTGCTGGGAAAATGGCGATACAATGCCGCTTCGGAAACGCCAACAGAGGCTGCCAGTTTTGCTGTCGTAATGCGTTGGCTTCCATCGCTGGATTCCAGCATCAGCGCCAGAGACTGAAGTATTTCTTCGCGACGATTCCTTTTCGCAGTTTGCTTTTCTACCATGTTACAAAATACCCCTGAAAATAAGCACTTGCCAGGCAGGCATCCACACAGCGACCGCAAACAACTGTTTGCGGTATGTTATTGCGTTATTACGCTGTGGGATACTTCTCTACGGGTTACTTGCGCCCGGAATGGCCGAAGCCGCCTTCGCCACGATCGGTGGCTTCAAATTCTTCCACCAGATTAAATTCAGCCTGCACGACCGGCACAAAGACCATCTGTGCAATACGCTCACCCGGCTCGATAGTGAAGCTGTCCTGGCCACGGTTCCAGACAGATACCATCAGTTGGCCCTGATAATCGGAGTCAATCAAACCGACCAGGTTGCCGAGTACGATACCGTGCTTATGGCCCAACCCGGAGCGTGGAAGCATTACCGCCGCCAGCGAAGGGTCGGCGATATGAATGGCTAACCCGGTTGGCACCAGCGTCGTCGCGCCCGGAGCCAGTTCTACGGCGTCATCAAGACAGGCGCGCAGGTCAAGTCCGGCAGAGCCTGAGGTGGCGTACGTCGGGAGCGGAAATTGTTGCCCTACGCGTGGGTCCAGAATCTTAACGTCGATTTTTTTCATCATAACGGGTCACGATCTCGTCGAGTAATAATTGGCCCAGGAGTTCTTTACGCTCAAGCGGTAAGACTTTATCTCCATCCTGCCAGAAAAGGTGTAATGCGTTGCTGTCGCTGTTAAATCCTTGAGTAGATAGTGAAACATCGTTTGCACAAATCACATCAAGGTTTTTGCGGATACGTTTTTGCCGGGCATATTCTTCCACATTATTTGTTTCGGCGGCAAACCCAACGACAAAAGGACGATTAGCATTGAGTGCTGCAACCCCGGCGATAATATCCGGGTTTTTGACCATTTTTACTGTGAATTCATCACCCTGCGTCGCCTGCTTTTTGATTTTTTCATGGGCTACGGTTTCTGCGCGATAATCAGCGACGGCGGCACAGCCGATAAAAATATGCTGTTGCTGTACGGCTGATTGCACGGCAGCTTCCATTTCGAGCGCCGTAACGACATCAATACGCTGCACCAAAGGCGGCGTGGCTAATGACACGGGACCTGACACCAGCGTGACATTAGCGCCGCGCTTTGCTGCCGCAGCGGCGATGGAGAAACCCATCTTTCCGGAACTGTGGTTAGAAATGTAGCGCACCGGATCAAGCGGCTCGCGTGTTGGGCCAGCCGTAATCATGATGTTGAGATGTTGCAGAGAATTGACAGGTGAAAAATGTTCCGCCGCCATATCCACAATGGTTAACGGATCCAGCATACGGCCAGGGCCAACATCGCCACAGGCCTGGCTGCCGCTGTCGGGTCCCCAGATGAGCAAGCCACGTGACGCGAGAACGCCGAGATTGTGCTGTGTTGCGGCGGCGCGGTACATCTGCTGGTTCATGGCCGGTAAGACGGCAACAGGCGCAGGCGTTGCCAGGCAGATCGTTGACACCAGATCGTTGGCCATGCCAGCGGCAACGCGCGCAATCAAATCAGCCGTGGCGGGGGCCAGGATAACTAAATCGGCCCATTTCCCGAGTTCAATATGACCCATCGCAGCTTCTGCTGCGGGGTCAAGCAAGCTGTCGGAAACGGGGTAGCCCGAAACCGCCTGTAAGCTCAGGGGCGTAATAAACGCTTTTGCCGCCTCGGTCATTGCCACGCGGACGTCTGCGCCACGTTCCCGTAAACGGCGTACCAGCTCGGGGGTTTTGTATGCAGCAATACCGCCACTGACACCAATTACGATTTTTTTACCGGCCAGGCTCATCATGATCTTTCCTGTTGGATTTCACCAGAAGGCGGATATTTTATCACAATCCTCAATGCGACGTGCTTTTGCCGGGAAGCACTTTGCGAGGCGTCACGAAGAAGTGAAAACAGGACGTCGCTTCATGGCGGGTGTTATGTAACCATTCGCGGGCTAAGGGAGGAGAAGCATGGAAGAGATGGAATGTTCGATGCCCCGGGAAAAAATGATGGCGCTGGGGGTAGATTCGCTGACGGATGTTGAGCTATTGGCACTTTTTTTACGTACCGGTTCGCGAGGGAAAGATGTCCTGACGCTGGCAAAAGAGATACTGCAAAATTTTGGTTCTCTGTATGGTCTGTTATCGGCCGATTACATGGATTTCAGCCAGGTTCAGGGTATTGGCGTGGCGAAGTATGCCCAGCTAAAAGGTATCGCCGAATTGGCAAAGCGTTACTACAACGTGCGCGTGATGGAAGAACGTTCGCTACTGAGTCCCGAAATGGCGCGTGAGTTTCTGCAAAGCCAGTTCTCGCAAGAGGAACGAGAGATCTTTCTGGTGATCTTTCTTGATGCTCAGCATCGTGTGATTAAACACAGCACACTTTTTTCTGGCACGCTCAGCCATGTCGAGGTACATCCGCGAGAAATTGTCCGTGAGGCGATAAAAATGAATGCGTCGGCGCTGATCCTTGCGCATAATCACCCTTCGGGGTGTGCAGAGCCGAGTAAAGCAGATAAACTTATCACCGAGCGTGTTGTGAAATGCTGTCAGTTCATGGATGTCCGGGTGCTTGATCATCTAGTAATTGGGCGCGGAGAGTACGTTTCTTTTGCGGAACGCGGTTGGATTTAACGCACTTTACGCGATCCATCGGGATCTTTGTCTGTTCGGGACTTGAGCACATCGCTGACTCAGCGTATACTACGCCACCTTTGAGAATCTCGGGTTTGGCATTTGGGCCTGGCAATCGAGAGTTCGCAAATATACGAAATCATTCATTCGGTATCCAACGTTGATGCAGTATGAAAGATTGAGTGTATTGAACTGCGATAACCGGGCTGAGAAGCCTGACGAGGCGCCAATACCCCATACGAAGCTCGAGCTAATTTGATTTTTGGAGAATAGACATGTCCCGAGTCTGCCAAGTTACTGGCAAGCGTCCGGTGACCGGTAACAACCGTTCCCACGCACTGAACGCGACTAAACGCCGTTTCCTGCCTAACCTGCACTCTCACCGTTTTTGGGTTGAGAGCGAGAAGCGTTTTGTCACCCTGCGTGTATCTGCTAAAGGTATGCGTGTTATTGATAAGAAAGGCATCGAAACAGTTCTGTCTGAACTGCGTGCCCGTGGCGAAAAGTACTAAGTACTAAGAGGAAATAAATCATGGCTAAAGGTATTCGTGAGAAAATCAAGCTGGTTTCTTCTGCTGGTACTGGTCACTTCTACACCACCACGAAGAACAAGCGTACTAAGCCGGAAAAACTGGAACTGAAAAAATTCGATCCAGTTGTCCGTCAGCACGTTTTATACAAAGAAGCGAAAATCAAATAATTTTCGCTTTGATGTAAAGAAAAACCCTGCCTCGGCGGGGTTTTTTGTTTTCTGGCCGTCCCCATATTAATGAGACCTGATACACCGCCGGAGATGCTATGCCTGAATTACCTGAAGTCGAAACCAGTCGCCGTGGTATTGAGCCGCATCTCGTTGGGGCAACGATTCTGCACGCCATTGTGCGTAATGGTCGTCTGCGTTGGCCGGTATCAGAAGAAATCTATCGTCTTAGTGATAAGCCTGTGCTTAGCGTACAACGTCGTGCGAAGTATCTGCTTTTAGAGCTAGCGGATGGCTGGATTATCATTCATCTGGGCATGTCAGGCAGTTTACGTATTCTTCCTGAAGAACGCCCGGCAGAAAAACACGACCATGTGGATTTGGTGATGAGCAATGGCAAAGTCCTGCGCTATACCGATCCCCGGCGGTTTGGGGCGTGGCTATGGACCAAAGAACTGGCGGGACACAATGTTCTCGCGCATCTTGGCCCGGAGCCGCTGAGCGATGATTTCAACGCCAGTTACCTCCAGCAGAAATGCGCGAAGAAGAAAACGGCGATTAAACCCTGGCTGATGGACAACAAGTTAGTGGTGGGGGTTGGCAACATCTATGCCAGCGAGTCGCTGTTTGCGGCTGGTATCCATCCTGACCGCCTGGCATCGTCGCTGTCGGTATCTGAGTGTGAGCTGTTGGTGCGCGTTATCAAGGCGGTTTTGCTACGCTCTATCGAGCAAGGGGGAACGACGCTGAAGGATTTTCTGCAAAGTGACGGCAAGCCGGGCTATTTTGCCCAGGAGTTGCAAGTCTATGGGCGAGAAGGTGAGCCTTGCCGTGCATGCGGCGCGCCGATCGTTGCGACAAAACATGCACAGCGAACGACATACTACTGCCGTCGCTGTCAGAAATAGCGTCGATAACGCCTTTACTTCAGCTTGGCCATTAACGCCTGGTGCACGTTCGCCGGTAAAAAGTGGGTCACGTCCCCCTGATGGCGGGCGACTTCTTTAACCAGCGATGATGAGATAAATGACCATTCTTTGGAAGGCATCAAAAAGACGCTTTCCAGCTGCGGCATCAGGTGGCGATTCATGTGCGCCAGTTGCATTTCATACTCAAAATCTGCCACGGCACGCAGCCCACGAATCAGAACATTTGCTTGTTTATCGCGGGCGAAGTTTGCCATTAAGTCGCTAAACCCCAGTACTTCGACATTGTCGAGATGCGCCGTTGCCTGCTGTGCCAGCTCAACACGCTCTTCCAGAGTAAACATCGGTTTTTTACTGGGACTTGCGGCAATCGCCAGAATCACGTGATCGAACATGCTTGTTGCACGCGTCACGATATCGATATGGCCGTTAGTAATGGGATCGAAGGTTCCTGGATAAATTGCCCGTTTTTGCATGACAACCCTCAGTGCGTTTTGGGTGGCAGGTAAGGTTCCAGCAGCTGCAGCAGACGCTGTAGCGCGCCCTGGTTTTGATACAGAACTTCAACTGCATGACGACCATAGAAATTACGATAATCTGCATCGGTCAGCAACGACGAGATCTCTTTCACCAACGTGGTGGTATCGGTGACGGTGATCAATCCACTTGCCTGCTCAAGTCGGGCGCAAATATCTTTAAAATTAAAGGTATGTGGTCCCATCAGTACGGGAATCGCATGCGCTGCAGCTTCTAATGGGTTATGACCCCCACGTTCAACCAGTGAGCCGCCGACGAACGCCAGGTCGGCAATGCCGTACAGCAGCATCAGTTCGCCCATCGTATCGCCAATAACCACCTGAGTACCTGAAGACGGGACTTCTCCCGAGGACCGTGTGGTATAGCTTAGCCCAGCCTGGCGTACGAGGTTAATGGCATCCGGAAAACGTTCCGGATGTCGTGGAACCAGAATCAGTAACAGATTCGGGAACTGATTTAATAATGCCTGGTGCGCGGCGACGATAATGCTTTCTTCACCATCGTGCGTGCTGGTAGCAATCCATACGGGGCGATGTGGTGCCCACTGGCGACGTAACGTGATCGCTTTAGCGGCCAACTGCGGTGTGACGGAAATATCAAATTTCAGACTGCCGGTGACGGTCACTTGATTGCTCTTTGCGCCAAGCGTAATAAAGCGTGCACCATCTTCTTCATTTTGTGCGGCAATCAGCGTAATACGACGTAGTAATCGGCCAACAAATTTACCCAGTTTCGCGTAGCCTGCGGCCGAGCGGGCGGAAAGTCGGGCGTTAGCAATGACCAGAGGAATATGACGTTTGTGGAGTGCCGCGATCAGATTCGGCCACAACTCGGTTTCCATGATTAACACCAGTTTGGGGTCAACTTTGTTCAGGAAACGGTTGAGTGCATCGGGTAAATCGTAAGGTAAATAGACGTGTTGAACGTCAGTACCAAATGCAGACTGGACGCGCTCTGAGCCAGTTGGTGTCATGGTGGTAACCGTGATCGACAGGTCCGGATAACGATGTCGCAGGGCGCGGACTAATGGGATCGCCGCCAGCGTTTCGCCCACGGACACAGAATGCAGCATGATGCCGCCTGGCTTTAGCGGACGACGATAAAATCCGTAGCGTTCACCCCAGCGTTTACGGTAGGCCGGAGCCTTACGACCGCGCACCCAAAGCCGTATCCAGATCAAGGGCTGAATAAGGTAGAGCAATGTGGTGTAAAGCAACTCAAGCATGGGCGTTAGCTGGCTAATGGATGTGCTGTGGATTCTATGTATTTACCCGGTGCTTTGCTATTACTTTTGCCATTCAGGGACCAATTAGACGCTAAAGTGGTCAATCTGACGTGTGAGAGACCATTATGTTGCATTCTGGTGTAACTCTTTGAAATTAAAGTCAGGGGCTAGAGAAGATAACAAATTGGTTCTGAAGTTGGCATCAATCTACGCTAATGAATTGATTGGAAAGACGAAAAGAAAATGTGCTTAACTTTTATTCGTATCGGATTGCCACTAAAGAAGTGGTACACTAGCGCGCAAAATTTAAGTGCGATATCAGTAATCAGGCAACTGTTGAGCTTGGGGCGGTAGCGTGCTTTTTTTGCTTAACGGTATCGGACACTCTCAACAAAAGAGCTGCTTGTGGAAAAGTTATTCAGAAATATCCTGGTCATTAAGATGCGTTTTCATGGCGATATGCTGTTGACAACCCCCGTCATCAGTACATTAAAACGTAACTATCCCGATGCTAAAATCGATGTGCTCCTTTACGAAGATACAAAGCCGATTTTATCTGAGAATCCGGAAATTAATGCGCTATATGGAATCAGTAAGAAAAACGCCACAACAAAAAAGAAAATCGCTAACTTCATTTTATTAATAAAAAAATTACGCCAAAACCAATATGATTTAGTGATCAACTTGACCGATCAGTGGCTGGTTGCATTATTGGTCCGTTTTTTGACCGCTGGCACAAAACTTTCCCCTGATTTCCCGCACCGTCAGAAACCTTTCTGGCAGAAGAGCTTTACACATCTTGTGCCAATTACTGGCAATCATATCGTCGAGCGTAACCTGTCGATTCTGAATCCGCTTGGGCTTAACACGATCAATCACGAACTGTCCATGCACTACGCTCCTTCCCATTGGAAAAATATCCATGAACAGCTAAAACAGCTCAACGTGGGTGAGCGCTATGTGGTTATTCAGCCAACCGCACGTCAGATTTTTAAATGCTGGGATAACGAGAAATTTTGTGAGGTTATTGATGCCTTACAGGAACAGGGTTATCCGGTTGTGCTGACCTCTGGACCAGGGAAGGAAGACCAGGAATGTATCCATGATATTGCTGAGGGATGCAAATTATCTCCCGTCACCGCGCTTGCGGGTAAAACGACGTTTCCTGAATTGGCGGCTCTCATTGATCATGCGGCATTGTTTATCGGTGTTGACTCCGCTCCTATGCATATTTCCGCTGCGGTGAAGACCCCTATCATTTGTTTGTTTGGCGCGACGGATCATATCGCGTGGCGACCATGGGCGGAAAATGTCACGCTGCTATGGGCTGGCAACTATCAGCCGGTACCGCCAAGAGATCGGCTGGACCGCAGTTATAAATATCCGTCAGTGATCCCTGCGGCGGATGTTATTAACGCCGCCTGGCGAGTGCTCAATGGCGCAGCACCAGAAGTCGAGGTAAATGCACAATGATTGTTGCCCTCTGTCTGTACAAATATTTCCCTTATGGTGGGTTACAGCGTGACTTTATGCGTATCGCTAAAACGATTGCGGCGCGCGGGCATCATGTCCGGGTCTATACACGAGCCTGGCAAGGGGAGCGCCCGACGGAATTTGAGTGCGTTGATGTCCCGGTTACCGCACATTCTAACCATGGACGAGATAAACAGTACCAGATGTGGGTTCAGCAGCATTTAACTCAGCACCCGGCAGACCGCGTCCTGGGCTTTAACAAAATGCCGGGGCTGGATTATTACTACGCAGCGGATGTGTGTTATGCGGCGAAGGTAGCGAAAGAAAAGGGATTCTTGTATCGCTTAACGGCACGATACAGTCACTACGCAGCCTTTGAGCAAGCGGTGTTTAAACCAGGAGCGAAGACAAAGCTGCTGATGTTAACGACAAATCAAATTTTTGATTTTAAGAAATATTACCATACGGAAGACGATCGCTTTCAGCTCCTTCCGCCCGGCATCTATCCCGATAGAAAATACAGTAGCCAGGCCCCCGGTAGCCGTGAACGCTATCGTGAAGCCAACGGCATCACCCCGGAGCAGTTCTTATTGCTGCAGGTTGGTTCTGATTTTTCACGTAAAGGGGTCGGCCGCTCAATTACTGCTGTTGCCGCACTGCCTGAGGCTATCCGTCGTCAAACCCAGCTCTTTGTTGTTGGTCAGGATAAACCGCGCGCATTCGCTGCGCAGGCAGAAAGAATGGGTGTGAAAGAGAACGTCCATTTCTTTGCTGGGCGTGATGATGTTGCTCATCTGATGGCGGCCGCGGACGTGTTATTACATCCGGCGAAGCAGGAAGCTGCGGGAATTGTACTGGTTGAAGCTATCGCGGCGGGTTTGCCTGTGCTCGTGACGGAGGTCTGCGGATACGCGCCTCACGTAGCGGCGGCAGGATGCGGTGCTGTATTGTGTGAACCTTTTGAGCAACATGCGCTTGATGGCAATTTGCATAAGGTTCTGACGGATAGTTCTCTTCGTGAAGAGTGGGCGCGAAATGCGCGGCATTATGCGGATACGCAGGATCTTTATAGTTTGCCAGAACATGTTGCGGATATTATTACAGGTGAATTGCATGGTTGAGTTAAATGAACCCTTTGCCACATTGTGGAAGGGAAAAGACCCATTCATCGAGGTTAGAAAGCTTCAGGGTGAGGTCTTCCGGGAACTAGAAACCCGTCGCACACTTCGTTTTAGCGTTGCTGATAAGAGCTATTTTTTGAAGTGGCACCGAGGTACCACTTATAAAGAAGTTATTAAAAACCTACTGTCACTGCGCATGCCGGTACTGGGCGCCGACCGTGAGTGGAATGCTATACACCGTTTAGCCTCTTTGGGTGTTGATACGATGCATGGCGTTGCATTTGGCGAAACAGGTTGGAACCCGGTAAAGAAAACCTCCTTTATCATTACCGAAGATTTAACGCCAACTATTAGCCTGGAAGATTATTGTGCGAACTGGCGTGTTGACCCCCCGCTGCCACACGTAAAAAGAATGCTGATTCAACGTGTAGCCAATATGGTTCGTACGATGCATCTTGGCGGTGTTAACCATCGAGATTGTTATATTTGTCATTTCTTACTTCATCTTCCATTTGATGATAGAAATGAAGATGAACTGAAAATTTCGGTGATCGACCTGCATCGAGCACAAATTAGAAATAAAGTTCCTTTACGCTGGCGTAATAAAGATCTTACCGGGCTTTTTTTCTCATCTGATAATATTGGATTAACGAACCGTGATTACTACCGATTTTTGAAGATATATTTTAATTGTAGCCTGAAGGACGTTGTTAAGAACGAAAGTACGTTCATTGAACAGGTTGAAGGAAAGGCCAAACTTATTCGCGAAAGAACAATCCGCAAATCATTGTAGCGTTAACTACAAAGAATGATTGTAAGTGAAGTTTGTATTTCATGACATGAAACGACACTATGTCTCTTCCCGCATATTTAATTTGTAAATATCTTCTAGATTTTGTTGTAATAGGGTTTATATGAATTCAAGCACACAGGCAAAATATCCATCTAAAGGCATTTTAGCTTATTTTTTGTTATTTTCTTTTTGTGTTTTATGTTTTGTCTGGCCTATCCAGAACTCAATTTTGCCAACCAATAGAAATCTCTTCATATACTTAAGTGCGGCATTAACGCTATACTTTTGTGTCCGTAAAAAGTATATGCCCATTGAGCTTAGCCGGCTGGCTAAATATGCCATCGCTTTAATTATTTTTTTCCTGGGATTCACATTGGTCAATGGGTTATTCGTTGCAGCTGATGTGGGGAAAATGCTCCGTAGCTGGCAGGGACAATACCTGCGTGCGGGGCTATTATTCTTTGTTGGACTCTTTTTGTATCCAATCTGTAAGTATCATTTTAAAAATATAAAGGCCAATAAGATATTGTCTTTAGTTGTTCTGTGTTTGCTAGGGGTGATATTTATTCACCTGCTGCAGAATATCTATTTTTATATCAAGACAGGCACGATACTCTGGGGGGAAACGTGGATCGTGCCATCTCGCACCGAGATGAGCTTCCAGATAAACATGGTTACGGGAATTTTACTGGCAGAAATTGCCTGTCGACTGTTCCTGGGCCGTAAGTATCTCATCTTCAGCAACAAACTGATGGCTGCCTTTATTTTGCTGTGCTTCATCTGTTCAGCATTAGCGAAGACCCGCTGGGGCACTATTGGTCTGATTGGCAGTACGATTTCTATCTGCGTATTTATTGCCTTAAAAGCGATTAGCCGGAAGAACTTGCCGAAGCTTTGCCTGGCCACGCTGGTTATTGCGATGGTAGTAGGCATTGTAGGCTACACTTCATGGCATCAGGACTCCCGCTGGAAAAGCCTAAGCATGGATATGGTCGCTGGCTGGGATCTGGGTATGCACAGTCGTTGCTATAACGGTTTTGATGGTCCGTTGATGCAGGACAGCACTGGTCGCATAATGGATGATTCGAATAGCTGCCGGGCGTCGTTCTTCCGTCAGGGAACCGAACTGATCGCTGAATATCCGTTTGGTGCGGGTCCGCGAAAAGATGCATTCTTAGTGCTGCTGCAGGAAAAATATCACGACCCTATTATTCAGCAATCTAACAGCCATTACGGGTTGATTGATGTCACGCTTCAGAACGGTGTCCTTGGGCTTATCAACTGGCTGGCATTTGTCATGTTGATGATCCTTATTGGCTGGCGTGCATTCTCTCGAGATTTAATTATTCCGGGTTTGTACTTGTCTCTTTTCACGGTGAGTTTCTTGTTCCGTAGCGGTGTAGATAACATGATGCGCGATCACTACCTTGAGCAAAACCTTGCGTTATCAGGTTTAATGCTAGGGCTGATCTTTACGAGTAATAAAATATCACGGGCTAAAAAATGAAAGTTTTAATTATCCGTAGAGACAATATTGGCGACTTGATACTGACAACGCCGCTGATCTCGACTATTGCAAAAGACATGAATTGTAAAGTTGATTTGTTAGTTAACACCTATAATCAATCGATTATCGAGAATAATCCTCATGTTGGTAAGGTTTTCTTATACAGCAAGCTGCACCACCGTTCTAAAGGTACATCTAGCCTTAAGGTGTTGTTTCAGCGACTGAAGACGATTATTGATCTGCGTCGTGCTAAATATGATGTTGCGATTATTGCCAAAGAGCATTGGGATAAGCGTCCTTTACAATGGGCAAAATTAGCGGGCGCCAAAAGAATTATTGCTATTGGTAATGACTGTCCTGACATTATCACCGATGCTATTCCTGAAACTCAGGAGCAGATTCATCTGGTCAATTTACTGGATAGGTTAACGGGACCGCTAGGCTGTACTTCTAAACCCGGCCCGCTGGAGCTGTATGTCACACCACAAGAACTGGCTGACATAAAAGCAAAGATAGAATTTCCCCAGGATAATTTGCCTGTTTATGGGTTGCAGATAAGCTCCCGCAGAGAAGAACAGCAATGGCAGAAAGAAAAGTTTGTTGAGCTTGCGCATAAACTTGCGGGCATACAGGCGTGCCATATCCTGTTATTCTGGTCTCCAGGGAAATCAGATAATAAATTACATCCTGGTGATGACGATAAGGCTGATTTTATCAGCGCGCAGTGTGCCGATCTGCCGATTATTCCAGTAAGAACGAACAGCGTTCGTGAGCTGATGGCCGGTATGTCATTATGCGATCAGATTGTGACCAGTGACGGCGGTGCCTTGCATATTGCTGCTGGGGTGCACAAACCAGTGGTGGCGCTGTTCGGCAACAAGGCTGCATGGCTATGGACTCCATGGGGTGTGCCGTACGAAATGCTGCAAGGAAAAGATTATGATGCTCGCAATATTAGCGTCGATGATGTATTCAAGCGGTTTATAAGCCTGCAGGAGCAGGTGCGTAAAAATACGTCAATGGATGAAGCATAAGCTTACTTATTGCTATAGGTAAGTTGATATATTGATCTCTATCTGGCGATAGATTAAATAGGTTTTATTTAATGATTAGAGCATTGAAAAAAAGAATTCAGCTATTACTGGTTAATCTTTTTTTAATGATGTATACCCGTAAGAAAGATTTTTCTTTTAGTCAGCAAGAATTTGAAAATCAGGATAAAAGTCAGCTGAAGAATATTCTGATTTATTCTTCAACGGCGCTGGGTGATTTCATGATGAACTCTCCAGCAATTCATGCGCTCCGCCAGACATATCCTTCTGCGGCAATCACCTTGATATGCCACAAAAAGATGTATGACTTCCTCAAAGGGGGAAGTGACTGGGACGATCTTATCTCATGGGATAATAAACTCACTACCCTCCCTGTATTAGTTAAAGAGATCAAAAAACGTGGAACGCCAGATCTGACTGTAATTCTTCACTCACATACACCTTACGATTTCCTTAGCGCCATCATTGCGGGCACAAAGTATGTCTTTGTAGATAACGATAAGCAGGACATCCCACTCGTGAGTAAATGGGCGACCAACAGAATCAGTAAGTTTGTTGGGCATACTATTCAGCGAAAGCTGGAGCTCATTATGCCTTTGCTGAATGAAAAGCCTGACAACAGTATGCACCTGCCGTTTCCTGTCGAACGAACGGTGAGCGAGGAAGATTCAAAGCTGCGCTGGATTGGTTTTCAGATGGGGGCATCATCCTTTAAGAAATGCTGGCCTGTTGAGCGATTTGTCACTTTCGCAAACCAGCTTTTTGACCATGATGATGTGCGTGTCGTCCTAATTGGCGCGCCGAATGAGGTGCCTCTGCAGGACGAATTTTTGCAAAAGCTGGATAGCCGCTTTCATGACCGCGTAAAACCGCTTATCGGTAAAACGACGCTTAAGGGGCTGATTCAGGAAGTGAAGAATATGGATCTGCTGGTAACATCGGATACGGGTCCTATGCACCTTGCTGTGGCAATGCGGGTACCGACAGTGAGTATGTATGTGATCACCTCACCCTATCTGTATGGCCCCTATCAGGACCCTCAATTGCACAAAGTAGTTTACAAAGCCTATACGACGCTGGATGAAATTAAGTACCGTTCAGCGCTCGAGAAGGTGAGTTGTGAAGAGATTATGGTGTATGTAAAACCATTCTTGCGGTAAGTTTACCGACGCTCTGCATGTTCTGATAAGCGTGCAGATCTATACGTCGGACGGCAGGTGTGCTAGTACTTGCGGAGCGGTGAGTAACGACAGTTTCCCTTCTGGAGCAATGCACATTAATTGGTTCTTACCGTAGCCACCAATGAGCCCCGGGTCAGTGGGGCCATACAGTGTAACGTTTGGCCGATCGAGTGCGGCGGTCAGGTGACTAAGACCTGTATCAACCGAAACCACAAATTCAGCACCAGCCAGGATACGCGCAATTTCCTCAAGACTCATCCGCGGCAATACATCGACATTATCAAATCCTTCCGCAATTCTTCTTGCTCTTTCCTCTTCATGCGCTGCTCCCCAGGGAAGCTTGATGCGAATCCCTGTCTTCGGTATCAGCGCAATAAGGTCCCGCCAGTGCGCTTCTGTCCAATGCTTATCATCTCGCGTGGTAGCATGTAAAAATACGGCGTAGGGCTGCGAATTAGACGTCTGCTGTTTTACAAAATGCTGCGCGATAGCATAATCGCCCTGCGACTGCGGTTTAGTATACCCCAGACTTTTCGCAAACAGTTCCCGCGTACGTTCAACGGCATGCTGCTGCCTGGCAATATGATGCTTACGGTTATAAAACAGGCTTGCCAGCGGTTCTCGGGCCGTGCTCCAGTCCATGCCGTGCTTGACGCCGCGCCCCAGACGCGTCACCAGCGCGGCACTTTTAACCAGACCTTGGGCATCGATTATCGCGTCATACTGCTGTAAACGCACCACATCGCGAAACGCTTTACGCTCGGCTTTAATCGGTGCTGAAAACCAGGCTTTACGCCAGCGGCGAATCGCCACGGGGATCACCCGGTCAACGGCTGAATGCCAGGATGGGATTTGCGCGAACCCTTCTTCAACCACCCAGTCAAACTGAATACCTGGAATTGCCCGCTGCGCATCGGTTAGCGCAGGCAACGTATGCAGTACATCGCCCATCGACGATGTTTTAACGATCAGAACCCGCATCCGTCAGGCTTCCTCTTGTAACAACAGTTCGTTCAGTTCTTCCAGAACGCGCTGAGGAGTGATGTCAATCAGGCTCTGATGATACCCTTGCGCCGCATCGCCCTTACGCACTTTGTGATAACCCGTTATCAGGCGAATCACACGTGCTTTATGGGAAAGAGGCGGAGTAAAGTCTGGGCTGCTGGGGCCGTACAGGGCGACCAGCGGACGGTTCAGCGCGGCGGCTACGTGCATTAATCCTGAGTCATTGGTGACTACCGCTTTACAGGCGGCGAGAAGAATAACGGCCTGCTCGAGCTGCGTTTCACCCGCCAGATTACGGCACCATGCCTGCTGTTCGGTGTTGAGTGTCGCCAGAATTTCATTACCGGCTTCATGATCTTTGGCTGAGCCAAACAGTACGATCTGATGACCTTCGTCGATCAGCTGTTTTGCCAGTTCCGCATAGTGATAATGCGGCCAGCGTTTGGCCGGGCCAAATTCTGCCCCAGGACAAAAACCGATGATCGGGCGTTCAGCAGAAAGAGAGAACTGGCTACAGGTCAGTGATTTTTCACCTTCACTGACCTGCAGCTGCGGCCATAACAGCGGCTGCGGTAAATCTTTCGCGGAAAGCATTACGCCTTTATCGTAAGCCAGCGCCACGTAGCGTTCGACCATCAGCGGCCAGGCTTCTTTATCCAGCACGCGTGCATCATTGAGCAGGCCGTAGCGCATCTCACCGCGCCAGCCGGTACGATGAGGAATGCCCGCAAAGAACGGCACCAGCGCTGACTTAAATGAGTTCGGCAGCACGAAGGCACGATCGTAGCGTTTGTCACGCAGACTGTGGCCGAGTTTACGCCGTTCACCGATCTCCAGCGCGCCGTGACCTAGCGGCATGGCAATCGCGTCGTTGACTTCAGGCATGCGCGACAGCAGCGGACGACACCATGCCGGTGCCATCACGTCGATTATCGCCTGGGGATAGCGCGCCTTGAGCGTGCGATAGAGACTTTGCGACATCATCATGTCGCCAACCCAGGACGGGCCAACCACCAAAATTTTCATACTTACGCGTCGCGGTTCAGCCAGGCCATATATTCCGTTACGCCTTCGGCCACGGTCTTAAACGGTTTGTCGTAGCCTGCTGCGCGCAGGTTAGTTAGATCCGCCTGAGTAAACGCCTGGTAGCGGCCTTTCAGTTTTTCCGGGAACGGAATGTACTCAATGCTGCCTTTTTTATGGTACGCCAGCGTAGCATCCGCCACGGCCTGGAATGATTCCGCGCGACCGGTACCGAGGTTAAAGATACCGGATACGCCGTTTTCCAGGAACCACAGGTTAACGGCGGCAACATCGCCAACATAGACGAAATCACGTTTGAAGTTTTCGCTACCTTCAAACAGTTTTGGCGTTTCGCCATTGTTGAGTTGGGTATTGAGATGGAAAGCCACGCTTGCCATGCTGCCTTTGTGGCCTTCACGCGGTCCGTAGACGTTGAAATAGCGGAAGCCGACAATCTGCGAATCCGCTTCTGGCAGGATCTGACGAACATACTCGTCGAACAGGAACTTTGAGTAGCCGTAAACGTTCAGCGGTTTCTCATATTCACGGGATTCGATGAAGTCAGAAGTGCGTCCGCCGTAAGTGGCTGCAGAAGAGGCGTACAGGAACGGAATTTCGCGTTCCAGGCAGTAGTGCAGCAGCTCTTTGGAGTATTGATAGTTATTGTCCATCATATACTTGCCATCCCACTCGGTGGTGGAAGAGCATGCGCCTTCGTGGAAAATTGCTTCGATATCGCCGAATTCTTCACCGGCCATAATCTGGATCAGGAAGTCTTCCTTATCCATGTAGTCAGCAATATTCAGATCCACCAGGTTAACAAACTTGGTGCCGTCTTTCAGGTTGTCCACCACCAGGATATCAGTGATGCCTTTATCATTCAGTGACTTAACGATGTTGCTGCCGATAAAGCCCGCGCCGCCGGTAACGATGATCATAAATGTAACCTTCGAATTATGGAGTCAGAGACAATCTCAGACACGAATACTTCTATCATATCACTACATGGCCCTGGCTTCAGCCATTCACCGACAAGCCGTGCGGATACACGTGATTTATGCTTCATTTTGAAGAAGTGATAACGCGTCATCTCGTATCAATGTATAGCTTTGGGTAATATGTGCTGAAATTTGCCCAGTCTGGAGAATTGCAATGCGTGGGAATTTTTACAAGCAGTTAACGAACGACCTGGAAACCGCACGTGCGGAAGGGCTGTTTAAAGAAGAACGCATTATTACGTCTGCGCAGCAGGCGGATATCACGGTGGCTGATGGAAGCCACGTGATTAACTTTTGTGCGAACAACTATCTGGGACTGGCTAACCACCCGGAACTGATTGCAGCGGCAAAAGCGGGTATGGATTCTCACGGGTTTGGCATGGCTTCGGTGCGCTTTATCTGCGGCACCCAGGACAGCCACAAGCAGCTGGAGCAAAAACTGGCGGCGTTCCTCGGTATGGAAGATGCCATTCTTTATTCTTCCTGCTTTGATGCCAACGGCGGCCTGTTCGAAACGCTGCTGGGCGCAGAAGATGCGATTATCTCCGATGCCCTGAACCACGCCTCTATCATCGACGGCGTTCGTCTGTGTAAAGCGAAGCGTTTCCGTTACGCCAATAACGATATGCAGGAACTGGAAGCGCGCCTGAAAGAAGCGCGTGAAGCTGGGGCACGTCACGTGCTGATAGCTACCGACGGCGTGTTCTCGATGGACGGCGTGATTGCCAACCTGAAAGGCGTCTGCGACCTGGCGGATAAGTACGATGCACTGGTGATGGTTGATGATTCCCACGCGGTGGGTTTTGTCGGCGAAAACGGCCGCGGTTCCCATGAATACTGCGAAGTGATGGGGCGTGTCGACATCATTACCGGTACGCTGGGTAAAGCACTGGGCGGCGCGTCCGGTGGTTATACCGCCGCGCGTAAAGAAGTCGTTGAGTGGCTACGTCAGCGTTCCCGTCCGTACCTGTTCTCCAATTCACTGGCTCCGGCGATTGTGGCGGCGTCCATTAAGGTGCTGGAAATGGTTGAGTCCGGCCATGACCTGCGCGATCGCCTGTGGGCAAACGCCCGTCAGTTCCGTGAGCAAATGTCCGCCGCTGGCTTTACGTTAGCCGGTGCCGATCACGCGATTATTCCGGTGATGTTGGGTGATGCAGTCGTTGCACAGCAGTTCTCCCGTGAACTGCAAAAAGAAGGCATTTACGTTACCGGCTTCTTCTATCCGGTGGTTCCGAAAGGCCAGGCGCGTATCCGTACCCAGATGTCTGCGGCGCATACCCCTGAGCAGATTACGCGTGCTGTTGACGCGTTCACACGCATTGGTAAACAACTGGGCGTTATTGCCTGAGGATGTGAAATGAAAGCGTTATCCAAACTGAAAGCGGAAGAAGGCATTTGGATGACCGACGTTCCTGAACCGGAAGTCGGTCATAACGATTTGCTGATTAAAATCCGTAAAACAGCCATCTGCGGGACTGACGTTCACATTTATAACTGGGATGAATGGTCGCAAAAAACCATCCCGGTTCCAATGGTTGTTGGGCATGAGTATATCGGCGAAGTGGTCGGCATCGGCCAGGAAGTGAAAGGTTTTAAAATCGGCGATCGCGTGTCGGGTGAAGGCCACATTACTTGCGGACATTGTCGTAACTGCCGCGGTGGGCGTACTCATCTGTGCCGCAATACGACCGGTGTCGGTGTAAACCGTCCGGGTTGTTTTGCTGAGTATCTGGTGATCCCGGCGTTTAACGCGTTCAAGATCCCGGATAACATCTCCGATGATTTAGCCTCAATCTTCGATCCGTTCGGTAATGCGGTACACACGGCACTGTCGTTCGATCTGGTCGGAGAAGATGTGCTGGTTTCCGGTGCGGGCCCTATCGGGATTATGGCGGCAGCCGTCGCCAAGCACGTTGGTGCACGCCACGTTGTCATTACGGATGTGAATGAGTATCGCCTTGAGCTGGCGCGCAAAATGGGTATCACTCGCGCGGTAAACGTAGCGAAAGAGAACCTGACCGACGTCATGGCCGAGTTGGGTATGACCGAAGGGTTTGATGTGGGTCTGGAGATGTCCGGTGCGCCGCCAGCGTTCCGCGCCATGCTGGACACCATGAACCACGGCGGTCGCATTGCCATGCTGGGTATTCCGCCGTCAGATATGTCCGTCGACTGGACGAAGGTTATCTTTAAAGGGCTGTTTATTAAAGGCATCTACGGTCGCGAAATGTTTGAAACCTGGTACAAAATGGCTGCACTGATCCAGTCTGGTCTGGATTTGTCGCCAATCATCACCCATCGGTTCTCCATCGATGAGTTCCAGCAAGGTTTTGACGCGATGCGTTCAGGTCAGTCAGGGAAAGTGATCCTGAGCTGGGATTAGTATTAAACAGGCAGGATGAATAGCTAATAGCCAGATATGATAAATATCTGGCTATTTTTTACTTGCTGCGAATTTTTCGTGAGAGTCGGCGAAACTTTTCTTTTAATAAAATCAGGTTATAAACGAAACCATGACCCTGAATATCGATATTATATTTATTACGGAGCGTGAGGATATCGTTCGCCTGACATATTTTCAGACTGCCTTTACATGAGAGATCGATAACTTTAAGTTCACCTGATGGTGTTCTAATAAAATTACCGGGGTGAATGTCATTCGAAGCCAGACCTGCATTGTGAAGTTTGATAATACAATTTTTTACATCCTGCGCGTTACTTTCGTTAATCTCAGTAAGGGGTTCACCGTCAATATATTCATGAATGGTAGATACTTCAATACACTGACGTAACTTACATTTTTCAGCCACATAGTACAGATCTGCGGTGCAGGCACGCTGCTCTGGTGTTAACCGCCCAAGCCGCTTAATCATATTTGAATAAAAAGGTCCGAAAATAAAGTTTAACACTTTTTTCTCGAAGCGATGGTCAATTTCGCGATCGTTCTTGACGATGAATTTTTTATTCTCGTATTCGACAAGAAAAACGCTGCGAAAACCATTTTCTGCATTCAGTGGTTTTCCTTTTATTTCATTGTGTGCTACTTTTTCCATCAATGAAGGGAAGTTGATATTTTTTTTCTTGAAATAGATGTTAAAACCATCTAATTCAGTTTTAATAATATCCATTAAATTCGCCTCCGTATATCTAATCTGGTAGAGATAATAATGCTTCGTATTATACAATAATTTACCACTAACGTTTAGTTAATACATGCTTTTATGCGAAGTGAACGAAAATAATGATTTTGCATTTTATCCATTTGAAAAATATGGGTTTATTCAATATGGCTATGAAGATATCTCGACGTAAAGTATCGAGGCCACAAGGATGACCTGGCCATCATCGCCAGCGTATTGTTCATTTTGTGAGAGAGATCAAATCCGCATTCCAAAAATCCTTGACCACACTCAGATAACAACTGAGTTAGCTATGTGTGCTATTTTCTGTAACTCAGACTTGTAAAACAATAAGTTATGAAGTGGTTAATAAAATTTAGTAGGAATATGTGCCTATTTTTCGATAAATTGTGCGTCGTTTTAAACCTTAATAATATCTTAATAATCGGGTGATAGAGTAACGACCATCCCATAGATTAGCTGATTACCCTACTATGCAAAGTAAATATAAATTAAGCGTTATTATTCCGCTATATAATGCCGGTAGTTACTTTCGTGACTGTATGGAGTCGTTAATTGCGCAGACCTGGAAAAATCTCGAAATCATTATTGTGAATGATGGTTCTACGGACTGCTCAGTCGATATTGCGCAACGCTATGCGGATAAGTACCCCCATGTTCGGCTGCTACATCAGATCAATCAGGGCGTCTCCGTCGCGCGTAACCTTGGTCTGGATGTCGCCGTGGGGGATTACATCGCATTCGTTGATGCCGATGATGAAGTCTATCCGGAAATGTATGAGACGTTGATGGGGATGGCTTTGCAGGACAATCTTGACGTTGCACAAGGCAATGCAGACTGGAGTTCGCGGGAAACATCCCGAGTCTGGATATCCATTCCAACCGATCGCCTGCGCTCTACTGGTATCCTTTCCGGCCCGGACTGGTTGCGTATGGGGCTTGCTTCGCGCCGCTGGACGCATGTTCTCTGGATGGGGGTATATAGAAATGACCTCATTAAAGAACACAATATAAGATTTATCCCTGGGTTACATCATCAGGATGTCATGTGGAGTACGGCATTTATGTTTAATGCCACTCGTGTGAAATATACGGAAAAACCGTTATATAAATACTACCAACACGACGGTTCAATTAGCCACATGAAGCGGCAGGGTGAAGCGAATTTAAATTATCAACGGCACTATATTAAGATAACTCGCCTGCTGGACGAGCTTAATCATAGCTACGCTAACCGTATCCCTATCTATCCTGAGTTTAAGCAGCAGGTGATTTACGAAGCGTTGCGGGTGTGCCATTGCATCCGTAAAGAGCCAGACGAAAAGATTCGCCAGCGCATGATTGCCGAGGTGTTTGTATCGGGTATGTTCAAGCGAATGGTGAGCAATATTTGCAGCGTTAAGCTGGGTTATCAGGTGCTGTTGTGGGCCATCCGGTTTAGCAAGTGGCGCGATAAATCACTGACGCCGCGCCGTCTGGCCCATGCCACGCTGGGTCTGAAAGACTGATTACGACCAGCCCTGCCACTGCAGACGCATATATTGTACCAGCGTGCTTTGGGTGATGCTCTCACTGAGCACGCTAAAGAATCGGCTGGCGTAAACGGGTTCTAACGGTTGCTTCGGTTTGCACAGTTTCACCCCGCGGAAAGGATTACGCGGCGCATCAGGCGTGCTGTTTTTCGGTGGCGTCAGATTTGGCGTAGAGGTATCTACCTGTGGTTCATTGAGCAGGCTGCTTGGGCGAACCAGCGTAATGTCGGCGGGCAGGTTATAAACCATTTGCTGTAATACGCGTACCGTCGAAGGATGAGGGTGCCCAATCGCGATGGCGGAACCGTTGCGGCGTGCCAGTTCGACCGCGCGGTTAAACTGGCGGCGAATGTCCGCTTCGTTTTGCGTGTCGTCGAGGAAGACTTTGCGTTTGATCACTTTCACGCCCGTTCCTCCTGCCGCACGCATGGACTGGCTGTTACCGATGGTCATACTGTCCAGGAAATAAAGATCGTACCGTTCCAGTGCCTGCATCACTTTCTGCATGCCAAACAGGCTGGAGGTCATCGCGCTGCCCATATGGTTGTTAAGCCCGACGGCATACGGCACTTTGCTTACCGCATCGCGAATAATCCGCTCAATCTCGTCGCTGCTCATCTCCGGGCGCAGGGTATCTTTCTCAAGCGGCTGTTTGCTGAGAGGCGCCATCGGCAGATGGATTAAGACTTCATGTCCGCTGTTATGTGCTTTGGTCGCCATCTCCCGTGCATGTGGTGCATTGGGCAGAACGGCAACGGAGATCGCAGAAGGCATCGCCAGCACCTGATTCTCGTTGTGCGGACGATAACCGAAATCGTCGATCACGATGGCAAGCTTACCGGCAAAAACAGAGGGAGCGAATGCCAGCAGGCTGGCGAGTGATAATATTATGCGGCGAAACTGAGGCAAAACTTATCTTCCCAACCACGGCTGTGGATTGACCGCCTGACCCTGGCGACGAATTTCGAAATAGAGTGCGGGTCTGCCCTGACCGCCGCTGCTACCCACCAGGGCAATCGGCTGTCCGGCACGCACCTGCGTACCTACGCTGACCAGCGCGCTTTGGTTATAGCCGTACAGGCTCATATCGCCTTTACCGTGCTCAACCACGACCACCAGGCCATAACCCTGAAGCCAGTCGGCCAGAATAACGCGACCGTCGGCAATGGCTTTCACTTCGGTGCCTTCAGATGCGCCAATGACCATCCCTTTCCAACGTAGCTCACCTTGCAGCTGTTCGCCATAACGATGCAGCGTTGGGCCACGGACGGGCCAGAATGCCTGACCGCGCGGCGAACCTAACCCCCCGGTACGGGACATCAAGGATTTTTCGTTTTCGGTCGGCTTGTAGGTCGACCCTTTGCGCGAGGCATCCTTTTGCTTATCGCGCACCGCCTGTGCTTCGCGGGCTTCACGTTCAGCGCGCGCTTTGGCGGCGGCCTCGGCCCGTGCAAGGCTGCTGCGTAGGCGGGATTCGTTGGCGCGCAGTTCGCTGAGCTGCTGCTGGCCCTGCTGAATGGAGGACTCCAGCCCTGCGAGCGTTTTTTGGCGCTCGTTACGCGCCTGTTCCAGCTTGGCCTGTTGAGCGCGCTGCTCGTACAGCAGCGTTTGCTGCTCACTCTGTTTATCTTCCAGCTCGGCCTTCTGCGAATCGACCTCTTCGCGGGTTTGCTTCAACTGGGCGATGGTTTCCTGCCGCGCCTGGTTCAGATAGCCAAAATAGGCCTGCAGGCGTTGCCCGCGCTGACTCTCTTCGCCACTGAGGATTAACTGAATGCCGGTGTGCTCACCCTGACGAAACGCGGCGTCCAGTTGGGCGGCCAGGCTGCGTTCCTGCGCTGCTCGCTGCTTTTCCAGCTTCGCGAGGGCGGCGTTCATTTCGGCAATTTGCGCATTCAGTTGCGCCAGTGAATTTTGCGTTTCGCGCAGCTGTCGTGCCGCAACGGCGATGGCCTGTTCCTGGGCTTTAAGCTGGGCGAGGAGGGTGGAGCGTTGCTGTTGTTGCTGGCGTACCGCGCGTTCTTTTGCCGCGATATCGGCCTGAATAGATTTGAGCTGGTCGCGTTCGTCCGCGTGGGCGGAAAAGGCGCACAACAATACGCCAGCGCTAATCACGCTGGCGTATAACAAGGGCCTGACTGAAAACCTACGCGGTTTTGCGGCCCATGTGATGGTATTAATCGCCTTTCCCCTCATGGGGAGGGATTATTCCACGATGAACAGCGGCTTACCAGTCATCTCTTGCGGGATTTCCATGCCCATCAGCGTCAGCATGGTCGGGGCGATATCGGAAAGTTTACCGCCATCGACAGCTTTGACGTTTTTACCACCGACATAAATCAGTGGAACCGGCAGGTTGGTATGTGCAGTATGTGCCTGACCGGTAGACGGATCGCGCATTTGCTCAGCGTTACCGTGGTCTGCGGTGATCAGCAATTGGCCGCCAACGGACTCAACCGCTTTGGCCACTTGCTCAACGCAGTGATCCAGCGCTTCAACCGCTTTAACCGCAGCATCCATTACCCCGGTATGACCGACCATGTCGCCGTTCGGGTAGTTACAGATGATGGTGTCGTATTTCCCGCTCTCAATCGCGGCAACCAGCTTCTCGGTCAGCTCTGCGGAGCTCATTTCTGGCTGCAGATCGTAGGTGGCTACTTTCGGCGAGTTGATCAGGATACGGTCTTCGCCTTTGAACGGCTCTTCTACGCCACCGTTGAAGAAGAAGGTCACGTGTGCATATTTTTCAGTTTCGGAAATACGCAGCTGGGTTTTGTCGTGCTTCGCCATCCACTCGCCGAGGGTATTCGCCAGAGACGTTGGTGGGTAAGCTACCGCTGTTTTGATGTCGGCCGCATATTCGGTCAACTGCACAAAGTTGAGGTTAACCACTTTCTTACGCGCGAAGCCATCGAAGTCAGCGTTCACAAACGCGCGGGTGATTTCACGCGCACGGTCAGCACGGAAGTTCATGAAAATCAGCGTATCGCCGTCTTCCATTGCGGCATCGGCCTGGCCTTCTGCGCGGATCACGGTCGCTTTTACGAATTCGTCGTTTTCATCACGAGCATAAGCGGCCTGCAGACCTGCTACTGCGGTGTCAGCCTGGAATTCACCCTGGGCCAGCGTCATCAGGTCATACGCTTTTTCAACGCGATCCCAACGGTTGTCGCGGTCCATGGCGTAGTAACGACCAATAATAGACGCAACGCGACCTTTGCCCAGCGCGGCAAATTTTTCTTCGAATTTTTGCAGCGACTTTTCAGCGCTGCGCGGTGGGGTGTCACGGCCATCGAGGAAGGCGTGCAGATAGATTTTTTCTGCGCCGCGTTCTGCCGCCAGCTCAACCATTGCCAGGATGTGATCTTCGTGGCTGTGTACGCCGCCCGCAGACAGCAGACCCATGATGTGTACTGCTTTGCCGCTATTTTTCGCCTGGTCGACCGCATCGGTCAGTACCGGGTTAGTGAAGAAAGTCCGTTCTTTAATTTCAACATCCAGACGGGTCAGGTCCTGATACACGATACGGCCCGCGCCCAGGTTGACGTGACCCACTTCGGAGTTACCCATCTGGCGGTCAGGCAGGCCGACTTCCAGACCAGATGCGTCAATCAGGGTATGTGGACGTTTGGCCCACAGAGCATCCATAACCGGGGTTTTAGCATTAAAAATGGCGTTATCCTGGCTGTCTTCGCGATAGCCGTAGCCATCAAGAATCACCAGTACCATAGGTTTTTTAGAAACCGACATTGCGACAACCTCACACTTAATAGATAAAAATAATTGCGTAATTTTACTACAGCTGAATCGATAAAGTAGCCCCCGAAGATCAAATAATGGGGTATAGCACGTCAGGGAGGACTCGGATTTACGTTTTTTTTTCCGTAGCGCCCCGCAAAAATGCAATCCAATGCACGCTCTGGCTGTATTTGCGCCAACGCGCAGGTATACTCTTTCCCTGGTTTTTTTAATCACTGAGTCGGGAGTTGTTACCCCCCATGCAAGAAATTATGCAATTTGTTAGTCGCCACCCTGTCTTGAGTATCGCCTGGATTGCGTTACTGGCGGCTGTATTATTTACGACCATCAAAAGCCTGACCTCGAAAGTGAAGGTGATTACCCGCGGCGAAGCCACTCGTCTTCTCAATAAAGAAGATGCGGTTATTGTGGATTTACGTCAGCGTGATGACTTCCGCAAAGGCCATATCGCCGGTTCAACTAACCTGCTGCCGAGCGAAATTAAAGCCAACAACTTCGGCGAGCTTGAAAAACACAAAGCCAAACCGGTTATTGTGGTTGACGGTTCTGGCATGCAGTGCCAGGAATCTGCAACTGCGCTGATTAAAGCGGGTTTTGAGCAGGTGTCCGTGCTGAAAGACGGCGTAGCAGGCTGGAGTGGTGAAAACCTCCCGCTGGTACGTGGCAAGTAACACCGTAAGTTAATATCGGAGATAAGTCATGGCCAACATCGAGATCTACACCAAAGCAACCTGCCCATTTTGCCATCGCGCAAAAGCGCTATTGAACAGCAAGGGCGTGAGTTTCCAGGAACTTCCGATTGACGGCGACGCCGTGAAGCGCGAAGAGATGATCAAACGCAGTGGTCGTACGACGGTTCCGCAGATTTTTATTGATGCACAGCACATTGGTGGTTGTGACGACTTGTATGCGTTGGATGCGCGTGGTGGACTGGATCCCCTGCTGCGTTAAGGCGTACGGATAGTATTTAAAGGACAACACTAAAGGGTTTTCTAAACATGTCAGAACAAAATAACACTGAAATGGCTTTCCAGATCCAACGTATTTATACCAAGGATGTGTCTTTCGAAGCGCCAAATGCACCGCATGTTTTCCAGAAAGATTGGCAGCCAGAGGTTAAACTTGATCTTGATACCGCATCTACCCAACTGGCAGATGACGTGTATGAAGTTGTGCTGCGTGTCACCGTAACGGCTTCTCTGGGTGAAGAAACGGCGTTCCTGTGCGAAGTTCAGCAGGGCGGGATTTTCTCCATCAGCGGAATTGAAGGGACTCAGATGGCGCATTGCCTGGGTGCATACTGCCCGAACATCCTGTTCCCGTATGCCCGTGAATGCATCACCAGCCTGGTATCACGCGGTACGTTCCCGCAGCTGAACCTTGCACCGGTCAACTTTGATGCGCTGTTCATGAACTATTTACAGCAGCAGACTGGCGAAGGTACTGAAGAACATCAGGATGCCTGATGAATCAAAGTAATGCTTCAATGACTGTGATTGGTGCCGGCTCGTACGGCACCGCTCTTGCCATTACCCTGGCAAGAAACGGCCACCCGGTTATCCTGTGGGGCCACGATCCCAAACATATCGCAACGCTCGAGCACGATCGCTGCAACGTTGCGTTCCTTCCTGATGTGCCTTTTCCCGATACGCTGCGCCTGGAAAGTGATTTAGCCACTGCGCTGGCCGCTAGCCGTAATATTCTGGTGGTGGTGCCGAGCCACGTCTTTGGCGAAGTGCTGAGTCAGATCAAACCGTTGATGCGTTCTGATGCGCGCCTGGTTTGGGCGACAAAAGGTCTGGAAGCAGAAACGGGACGCCTGTTACAGGATGTCGCGCGTGAAGCGTTGGGGGATGCCATTCCGCTGGCGGTGATTTCCGGTCCTACGTTTGCCAAAGAACTGGCTGCAGGCATGCCTACGGCGATTTCGCTGGCGTCTACGGACGAGACGTTTGCTGACGATCTCCAGCAACTGCTGCACTGCGGCAAAAGTTTCCGCGTTTACAGTAACCCGGACTTCATTGGTGTACAGCTTGGCGGCGCGGTGAAAAACGTGATTGCCATTGGCGCAGGGATGTCTGACGGCATCGGTTTCGGTGCTAATGCCCGTACGGCATTGATCACCCGTGGGCTGACCGAAATGTCACGCCTTGGTGCGGCGCTGGGTGCCGATCCGGCGACCTTCATGGGCATGGCGGGTCTGGGCGATCTGGTGCTGACGTGTACCGACAACCAGTCGCGTAACCGTCGTTTTGGCATGATGCTCGGTCAGGGCATGGATGTTCAGGGCGCGCAGGACAAGATTGGCCAAGTGGTTGAAGGCTATCGCAATACGAAAGAAGTTCGTGAATTGGCGCACCGTTTTGGTGTCGAAATGCCAATAACCGAGGAAATTTATCAAGTATTGTATTGCGGAAAAAATGCGCGCGAGGCAGCATTGACGTTATTAGGTCGTGCACGCAAGGACGAGCGGAGCAGCCACTAGCCGTAAGGAACCGTTTTACTATAACGACCCGACCCGCGTAGAACGGGTTGGTCGTTTTGCTACCTTCTGTGGAGTACGCAATGCCGTGTGAAGAACTGGATATCGTCTGGAAAAATATTAAAGCAGAAGCCCGGGCACTGGCGGATTGTGAGCCAATGCTGGCCAGTTTTTACCACGCAACGCTGCTCAAGCATGAGAATCTCGGCAGCGCGCTAAGCTATATGCTGGCGAATAAGCTTGCGTCGCCAATCATGCCGGCGATTGCTATTCGTGAAGTGGTGGAAGAAGCCTACGCCGCCGATCCGGAAATGATTGCCTCGGCGGCCTGCGATATCCAGGCAGTGCGCACGCGTGACCCGGCTGTCGATAAATATTCCACCCCGCTTTTGTACCTGAAGGGCTTCCATGCGCTGCAGGCTTACCGCATCGGCCACTGGCTGTGGCATCAGGGGCGTCAGGCACTGGCGATCTTCTTGCAAAATCAGGTGTCCGTGACTTTCCAGGTCGACATTCATCCGGCGGCAAAAATTGGTCGTGGGATCATGCTCGATCACGCCACCGGAATTGTGGTGGGTGAAACCGCGGTGATCGAAAACGACGTCTCGATCCTGCAATCCGTCACCTTAGGCGGGACCGGTAAAGCGGGCGGCGATCGTCACCCAAAAATTCGTGAAGGCGTGATGATTGGCGCGGGCGCAAAAATTCTCGGCAACATCGAGGTTGGGCGCGGGGCGAAAATTGGCGCGGGTTCTGTCGTCTTACAGCCCGTACCGCCGCACACCACCGCCGCAGGCGTTCCGGCACGGATTGTCGGTAAACCTGACAGCGATAAGCCGTCCATGGATATGGATCAGCATTTCAACGGGATACATCATACGTTCGAATGCGGCGACGGCATCTGATTTCGAGCTATCTTACTTACCATATTGAACCTGGGCTGTGCTCGTCATCCTCACGTACTGCGTGTACGCGCAGGTCGGCAAGCGCAGTCCGTGTTCAATCTGTCTGCGCCGATAACGCTCGAAACGAATAATATCAAATTAACGTAGGTCGGATAAGGCGCTAGCCGCATCCGACGTAAATCAACTGCGTAATACCGCGCCCGGATACCCCAGCTGGCGCCAGGCCTCATACACCACCACCGACACCGCGTTAGACAGGTTCATGCTGCGGCTGTCCGGCATCATCGGAATACGAATTTTTTGTTCTGCAGGCAGCGCGTCGAGAATGCTGGCGGGCAGGCCGCGCGTTTCCGGGCCAAACATCAGATAATCACCATCCTGATAGCTTACCGCGCTATGGGCCGGCGTCCCTTTGGTGGTCAGCGCAAAAAGACGTTGCGGATTTTCTGCAGCCACAAAGGCGGCGTAATCAGGGTGGCGCAGTACGGCGGTAAATTCGTGATAATCCAGCCCCGCGCGCCGCAGGCGCTTGTCGTCCCAGGTAAAGCCCATGGGCTCAATAATATGCAGACGAAAGCCGGTATTGGCGCATAGGCGGATGATATTGCCGGTATTTGGCGGGATTTCTGGTTCGAATAAAACGATGTTAAGCATACTGCCCCCTTAATAACGGGGGGCAGGATAGCAGAAAGGACGGGTACTATGCGACGGTCAGAGGCTGCGGTTTATAGCGTTGCAGCTTATAAAGCGTTGCGGCAGCAGCCAGCAGCGCGGGAACGCTGAGGAACATCAATATGCTGTCAGCCTGCCATTGCAGAGAAAGTAATTGGGCGCTGGTCATGGTCCCGGCGACGCCACCAAAGCGGCCCACGCCCTGCATCCAGGCAATACCTGTTGCGCGACAGTGGGTCGGGTAAAACGTTGCCGCCAGCGTCTGTAGTCCGGACTGTGCACCGTTCATGGTGATCCCCATCAGGAAGATCAGGGCGCCAAACAGAATGATGTGGTTATGTTCAAACCCGAGCGCCAGTGCAAACAGCATTGTCAGGATAAAACCGATGGAGACGACTTTGTGCGCTTCCCTGCGATCCATCAGCCAGCCGGCCAGCAGGATCCCCGCGGTACCGCCGAAGGTGAACAGTGATGTCAGCCAGGCAGATTCTGCCAGCGGGTAACCCATTCCCAGCATCAGCGTCGGCATCCAGCTCAGCAGCACATAATAGATAACCAGCCCCATAAAGTAGGTCATCCACAGCATCAACGTGCCCGGCAGCCACGGCATGCTGAACAACTGCGCCACGCTGCCTTTTTTGACGTCAGTCCGTTCTTCATCCAGATAAAAATGGGTGACCTGGTTTATATCACCTGGCATAAAGCGACGGGCAATTCGTTTGACTTGCGCGATCTCTTTCCCGCGATGGACCAGATACTTGACCGACTCCGGCAGAAATAACACCAGGAGGATGGTCAGCGCCAGCGGGGCAATTGCCCCGGCGAGCAGGACGCTGTGCCAGCCGTAGTTAGGAATCAGCCAGGAGGAGATAACCCCGCCACCTGCTGCACCGAGCGGGAAACCGCAGTACATGGTGTTAATCGCCATCGAGCGGCAGCGTTTTGGCGCAAATTCTGACACCAACGTGATGGCGTTCGGCATTGCTGCACCCAGCCCGAGTCCGGTGAGAAACCGCCAAAACGTTAACATATTCAGCGTCTGGGCATAGGCGGTGCCCAGACTGGCGAGACCAAAGAACAGGCAGGAAAAAACCAGTACGCGTTTACGTCCCATGCGATCGGAAATTGGCCCGGCCAGCAGGGCGCCAAATGAGAGCCCCAGCAGCGCGGCGCTTAATACCGGCCCGAGATCTTGTTTCTTGATCCCCCAGTCGGCTGAGAGGGTAGGGGCAATATATCCCATCGCCGCCGTGTCGAAGCCATCAATGGCCAGCACCAGAAAGCCAAGGACGATGATGACCCAATGAAAGCGTGAAAAAGGACTGTCATCTATTGCCTGCTGGATATTCACTTTACCGGAATAAACCATGTCACCCTCGCCCGTTATGATGGTTGTTGTCGTGTGGATTATTATTGTGTGGGTTGTTGTTGTATTAGCTTGTATATACATTTGGCAGGTGAATAAAAAGTTGTCAAATATATTGAGTGTAAATGTTAACTGGTCGTTATTTTTTGCATAAAAAATGGCCGGGCTGAGAACAGGCCGACCATTCAGAGTGTAGGGTTTTGCGGGGGTACGGTTACGCGGCGCTACCTTGGACGAGAGGTGCCAGTGCGGCGGGCAGTTGCTTTCCCAGCTCTTGTACCAGTGAGTCACGGCTGATTTCACGAATGGATTTTGCACCGGTCAGCGTCATCGCCACTTTCATTTCTTTCTCAATAAGGTTCAACAGGTTAGCGACGCCTGCCTGACCGTGGGTCGCCAGTGCATACAGGTAAGCACGACCCAGCAGAACGGTATCCGCACCCAGTGCAATCATGCGCACCACGTCCAGGCCGTTACGGATGCCGCTGTCTGCCAGAATCGCAATATCGCCTTTCACCGCGTCGGCAATGGCGGGTAGCGCACGTGCAGAAGACAGCACGCCGTCCAGCTGGCGGCCGCCGTGGTTCGAGACCACGATGCCGTCGGCGCCAAAGCGTACGGCGTCGCGGGCATCTTCTGGATCGAGGATCCCTTTGATCACCATCGGACCGTCCCAGAATTCACGGATCCACTCGAGGTCTTTCCAGGAGATGGACGGATCGAAGTTGTTTGCCAGCCAGCCGATGTAATCCTCCAGGCCGGTGGGTTTACCCAGGTAGGTCGAGATATTGCCTAAATCATGCGGACGACCGTTCAGGCCAACGTCCCACGCCCACTGCGGATGGGTTACCGCCTGCCAGTAACGGCGTAGCGCGGCATTCGGACCGCTCATCCCGGAATGTGCGTCACGGTAGCGTGCGCCGGGCGTGGGCATATCGACGGTAAAGACCAGCGTGGAGCAGCCTGCTGCTTTAGCACGTTCCAGCGCGTTACGCATAAAACCGCGATCGCGCAGTACGTACAGCTGGAACCACATCGGACGCTTGATGGTCGGGGCAACTTCTTCAATCGGGCAGACGGAAACCGTCGAAAGCGTAAACGGAATGCCTTTGGCGTCAGCGGCAGCGGCGGCCTGAACTTCGCCCCGGCGGGCATACATGCCGCACAAGCCAACCGGCGCTAATGCCACCGGCATCGACAGTTTTTCGTTGAACAGGGTGGTTTCCAGACTCAGGTCGGCCATGTTCTTCAGCACGCGCTGGCGTAGTGCCACCTCCGATAAATCTTCGACGTTACGGCGCAGGGTATGCTCTGCATAGGCACCACCGTCGATGTAGTGGAACAGGAAGGGGGGCAGAATGCGCTGGGCTGCGGCGCGATAATCGCTGGCTGCTGAAATAATCATGAGTTGTTCTCCCTGCTAATTTCATTATGGTCACCGGGCAGACGGGTAATACGCGCCTGGCGGGCCTGGTCTTCATCAAAGCGTTTAATGGTGGTGTGGACAAAGCTGAGGTGCGCCATCATCGCCTTACGCGCGCCATCAGCGTCCCCGGCGACAATCGCGTCCAGCACGGCAAGGTGCTGTGCTGTGAGCTGTGAAAACACAGGTGGCACCAGGTACATACGCTGGCGGCTCTGTTTTACCGAGGACTGCAATACGTCGAAGAAACCGCGCATGGTCTGGAGCAGCACCACGTTGTGCGACGCTTCCGCAATGGCGAGGTGAAAGCGAACGTCTGCTTGTGAGGCGAGATCCGGGTCCTCACTCTGCGTGGCCTCAAAACAGAGCCTGATTTTCTCTTTGTCGGCAGTTGTGGCGCGCATCGCGGCATGCCACGCGGTGCTGGCCTCAATGGCGTGGCGGGCTTCGAGAATATCGAAGCTGTAATCCGGGTCATCCGCCATCAGGCTTTTCAGCGGCTGAACGATGTTTTGTTCGGACCAGGCTTCATGCTGCCAGCGGACAAACGTCCCGCCGCCGCGACGGCTGAGCAGTACGCCTTCACTGACCAGCTTTGCCAGCGCCTCGCGCAGTGAATTGCGCGACACGCCGAGCTGTACGGCCAGCTGGCGCTCGGCGGGCAACTTCATGCCCGCCTCCAGCTGTTGTTCTTCAATCAGCGCCCGCACGCGAGTAGCGACCTCGTCGGACAGGCGTCTGGGCATCACTATCATGGGATCATCCAGGTTAAGACATAGGCCTGAAGCGTGGTAATCACACCCACCATACAGGTGAATATCAGGCTGTGTTTCACGGTAAAGCGGAACAGGTCAGACTCTTTACCCACCAGTCCCACTGCCGCACAGGCGATGGCGATAGATTGCGGGGAGATCATTTTGCCGGTTACGCCACCGGTGGTATTTGCCGCCACCAGCAGTACATCGGAGACACCGATTTGCTGCGCTGCCGTTGCCTGTAGGGCCGCGAACAGTGCGTTAGAAGAGGTATCTGACCCGGTCAGGAACACGCCCAGCCAGCCGAGGAACGGCGAGAAGAAGGTAAAGGCGCTGCCGGTGTGTGCCAGCGCTAATGCCAGCGTCGAAGACAGGCCTGAGTAGTTAGAGATAAATGCGAATGCCAGTACCATCCCGATGGAATAGATGGGCAACGCCAGCTCTTTCAGCGTGCTGCCGAAGGTTTGCAGGGCGGCAGAGGGCTTCATTTTCAGCCAGACGATAGACAGCAGGGCGGCAAACAGAATGGCGGTGCCGGTCGCTGAGAACCAGTCAAACTTGTATACCGCCGCGTAGGCCGTGGCTTCGTGTACCACCGGCGGCATGCGGGCCACCAGTTTGTCGAGGAACGGTACCGGAACATTCACCACCCAGTGATACATCGCGCCGCCAGGGGCAAACAGCGCTTTAAACGGTGGGATGCTCCACAGCGTGACCGTTGCTGTCAGAAACAGGAACGGTGACCAGGCGCGAACCACCTGGCCGGCGGTGTAGTGAGTGCGGGCCAGCGTTTGATCGACCTGTGAAGCACCCATGTCGCCAAAGCGGAAGATGCGCACCGGCTGCCAGCGTTTCAGGAACAGCGTCAGACACACCAGTGACACCAGAGAAGAGATGATGTCCGGCAGTTCTGGCCCGATAAAGTTAGAGCTGAGGTACTGCGCGATGGCAAAGGAGCCGCCTGCGACCATTACCGCCGGCCAGGTCTCTTTCACGCCACGCCAGCCGTCCATAATCGCCATGATCCAGAACAGCACGATAATCGTCAGGAACGGCAGCTGGCGGCCTACCATCTGGCCGATTTCAAAACTGTCCAGCCCGGTAACCTGACCAGCAACCAGGATCGGAATACCCATTGCGCCAAACGCCACCGGCGCGGTGTTTACAATCAGGCACAGACCTGCGGCGTACAGCGGGTTGAAGCCCAGGCCAACCAGCAGTGCGGCGGTAATCGCCACCGGGGCGCCAAATCCTGCAGCCCCCTCGAGGAATGCGCCAAAGCAGAAGCCGACAATCAGCATCTGCAGACGCTGGTCCGGGGTAATCGACAGGATTGAGGAACGGATAATGTCGAACTGCCCGGTCTTGACCGAAATCTTATAGACGAATACGGCGGCGATGATTATCCAGGCAATCGGCCACAGACCATAGAAGAAGCCGTACACCACGGATGCCAGCGCGTGATCGACCGGCATTTTGTAGAACAGCAAGGCGACCAACAGGGCAATCCCTACCGTCCACGTCGCAGCGACATAACCTTTCAGCTTGAGCTTAATCAGCGCGAAGAAAAAGAACAGAATAGGGAGTGAGGCAATCAGGCTTGAAAGCCAGATGTTACCGGCCGGGTCGTAGTTTTGTTGCCAGAGATTCATTGCAGGTCTCCTGGGGGCCGCCGACATAATGCAATGAGTCTGTGCTCATCTCGTCGTCACACTATGTGTAAAAGTGGCCCTGCCAATATTGTTGTGTAGGGGTAATGACAACGAATGGTTAATCAAATGTTATTTATTGGCAACGACATTGTAAGTTATTTTTAACGAAATGTGAGGGGGTATTCGGATCTGGCTAAAATTGGTAGGGCCAATTGGCGGAGAAATAGGAGACCGGGCAAACGGACGTTGCCCGGAGGGTGATCAAAACTCAGTCTTTGAAAAGCCAGTCATCTCTTTCAGGCCCATTTCACGACCCAGTTCGGTCATCGGGTGTACGATCACCAGACCGCGCACGCTTTTCTTCAGCTTGCCCATGTCGGCCTGCTCTTTTTTGGTGATGGCGCGACGGAACGGGAGCTTGCTGAGCTTTTGTGCTTCTTTGCTCAACTTCTGACCGTGAACTTCACGCAGGCGCACAATCTCGGCTTCCAGCGTTTCTTTTTCTTTTTCCAGCTCGGCATATTTGTCGGCGGCTTCAACCAGTGACAGGTCTGCCTGCTGGTGGCGGATGGCGTCCAGGCGATCGCTCAGACGTTTAATTTCGTTTTTTTCGACTTCTTTCATAGGATAGCTTCTGCTAAAAATAGGATGAATATCCTATAGTATGCGCGCAGAGGGGGATTATTCTCAACTAATCGAAGATAAATAATCAAATGCTGCAAGTATTATTTCGCTAATGAAAATGTTAGCTGTTTGATTAAAAAGGGATTTTAAGAAATAAGATCGTTGATGGTGCTTTTTGTCGGTGGCGGCATAGTGAAGCACGTTTTCCTCAATATAATTAACCATCCGATCCTAAACTTAAACCATCGACCGCGCAGGCGGGTCGCGGATAATACATGGAGGATGAATCATCATGGCGAAAATAGGCGAGAACGTTTCGATTCTTATTGATAAAACCATCGATTTTATGGCGTCAAGCCAGGCTTTTCGTGAGTACTTGAATAAAACGCCGCCGCGTAACACGGTGCCTTCTGAGGTCCCGCAGGAAAACGTGCCGCTGTATCTGCAGCGTCTGGAGTACTATCGCCAGCTGTATCGACCGCAGCAGGATGAGAAGTAAATCGGTATGACGTTATTTCTGAAAGGCTTTCTTTAAGCTGATTTTAGAAATCAGCTCGGTCAGAGAGAGCACCATGGTTGAGCGTACCATTTGCTGGTAGCGCTGGATTTGCATGGCGTACAAACCCGAGTCTGAGGTATCAAACTGGGGCGGGGGCGGGAGCGCCGTCACGCAGTGCAGTTCACCAAATGGTCCGAGAATTTCGTCGTCGGTGAACGCATATTCATTACCGTCGTGATTCAATTCCTCACGCAGCGCCATCAGCAGTTCCGCATCTTCATACTCAGGGCGGCTGAGCACACCCAGGCCGTAGATCAGCTTCAGACGGACCGACAGATCGCCCAGCGGCCCGTCGCCGTCGAGCAACGGTTCCACTGCATATTTAACCGCGTAGTCGTCTTTGCGAAATACCTGAAGCACCAGGATATTCACCGCCTCGGTGAGTAAATCTACGGCGGTGATGAGGAAGCTGCGTACGGTTTTGCCAGCATTCAGACGCTCAAGCACACGATTTTCAAAGGCCTGCGTTTGTTCCATTATTGCCTGCATATCTGACAATCTGATATTCGGGCGCAGGCTGACCTGCGCCGCACTGTGGATCATTTGGTTGCGTTATATGCGTTAACCGCCTCCGCCACCACGTCGCTGTTGGCATCCAGCCCGGAAACCTGTGCCAGCGCGGCCTGTGGGCCTTTTTCGTCAATCAGCGCTGCCAGTTCCTGCGCCTGCGGGTCTTCTTCACTGCGGTAATGCATCGCCGCAGCAATACCCTGCACCAGATTAACGTGCGGCAGGCCGTACTCCAGCGTGCCGAGCAGCGGCTTGATTAAACGGTCGCCTGCGCTCAGTTTACGCAGCGGCTGGCGGCCCACGCGCTCAACGTCATCTTTCAGGTACGGGTTTTCGAAACGACTGAGGATTTTCTGAATGTATGCTGCATGTTTTGCCGCATCAAAGCCATAGCGTTTGATCAGTACCGCGCCGCTCTCTTCCATCGCACCTTTTACCACTGTGCGGATTTTCTCGTCGAGAATCGCGTCACGGATGGTCTGATGACCGGTCAATTTTCCGAGGTACGCGGTTATAGCATGCCCCGTGTTCAGCGTGAAGAGCTTACGTTCGACAAATGCCATCAGGTTATCAGTTAATTCCATTCCCGGGATGTTTGGCAACTCGCCTTTAAACTGGGTTTTGTCGACAATCCACTCGCTGAAGGTTTCTACGGTTACTTCCAGTGGGTCATTGGTGGCAGAGGCGGAAGGCGGAACAATACGGTCTACGGCAGAATCGACAAAACCAACGTGTTCTTCAACCCAGGCTTTATCCGCATCGTCCAGCGCGTTCAGCACGTGGCCTTTCAACTGGGTGGTGCCACGCACCATGTTTTCGCAGGCAATAATATTCAGTGGAGCGCTAATACCCTGCGCTTTACGCTTGACCAGCCCTTTGGCGATGGCAGGCGCAATGCGTTCCAGCACGACCGGACCAACCGCGGTGGTCACGAGATCAACCTGGGCAATCAGTTCAACGACATCGTCGCCGATGCTGCTGACGGCGTTAACGCCGGAAACGGTATCAACCTGCTCATTTTCACCGACAACATGAACCTGATAGCTATGACGGGCATTCAGGGCGTCGAGAACCACCTGATTTACATCCGCAAACGTCAGTTGTATCCCCGCGTCTGCCAGCAGTTTGCCGATAAAGCCACGACCGATATTACCTGCGCCAAAATGTAATGCTTTCATAGTATTAACCTTCATTAATGTTTTTACCCAAGAGGGCTGGGGTGAGGCTTTTCCCTCACCCTAACCCTCTCCACAAGGGAGAGGATTTTGTAGGCCCGGTAAGCATGAGTCCTACCGGGCAATAACGCTTACTTACGACCTGCCAGCAGTTCCAGCACTTCATCTACGCTGGTGGTTTTTGTCAGACGTTCAATCACGGATTCATCATCCAGCGCGTTGGTCAGGCTGGTGATCACCTGGATGTGCTCATTGTTACGCGCGGCAATACCAATCACCAGGCGGGCAATATCATCTTCTTCTTCACCGAAGCGCACACCTTCCGGGTACTGACAGAACACGATGCCGGTTTTCAGCACGCGATCTTTAGCTTCGATGGTGCCGTGCGGTACCGCAATGGACTCACCCAGGTAGGTAGAGGTAAGTTTTTCGCGATCCAGCATTGCCTGGACGTATTCCGGCTCAACATAGCCGCCTTTCACCAGTTGCTCACCGGCAAACAGAATGGCTTCTTCTTTGTTGGTGGCTTTACGGCCAAGGAAGATATTCTCCGCACCCAGTTTGAACAGGTTGTTATCACCTTCATCAAAACTGTCTTTCAGGTGGTCACGTACCTTCTCTTCGTTAACGTTGTGGCGCTGTGCGGCAACCAGACGCTCGGTCAGGCTGGTGTACAGACCGCTGTCGAGGAAGTTGGTCAGCGAAATGTGCTGCGCCTGCGGAACCTGGCGCATAGCGCGTTCGGTCAGGTCACGGTGTGTAATGACCAGATCCACATCCGGCGGCAGATTGTTAATCGCGCTGTTGGTGACGGAGATCTGAGACAGACCGGCATCCTGCACTTTCTTGCGCAGTACGCCTGCACCCATTGCGCTGGAGCCCATACCGGCATCACAGGCAACGATGATTTTACGCACATGGCTCAGGTCGTTGGTGACATCGCCCGCAGACAGCGGAGATGAACCTTTGGATTCTGCTTTCATGTCGTGCATGCGACGGGTCGCTGCATCAATGTCATCTTCTTCTTTCACTTTGCTGGTTTTCAGCAGAATGGCTGAGACCACAAAGGAGACCGCCATGGCCGCACAGATTGCCGCGATGTTAGCGAAGTACGCGCCTTTTGGCGTCATGGCCAGTACGGCCAGGATAGAGCCCGGAGAGGCCGGAGAAACCAGACCGCCGCCGAGGATAGTCAGCGTAAATACGCCGGTCATACCGCCGAGGATAACGGCCAGGATCAGACGTGGGTTCATCAGCACGTACGGGAAGTAGATTTCGTGGATACCGCCCAGGAAGTGGATGATAGCCGCACCGCCCGCAGACTGTTTAGCGCTACCGCGACCGAAGAACATGTACGCCAGCAGGACGCCCATACCCGGACCCGGGTTTGCTTCAATCAGGAAGAAGATGGATTTGCCCATCTCATGGGACTGCTGAATGCCCAGCGGTGAGAAAATACCGTGGTTGATGGCGTTGTTGAGGAACAGGATTTTCGCCGGTTCAACAAAGATAGACGCCAGCGGCAGCATGTCATGGACAACCATGAAGTTAACGCCTGCTGCCAGAATTTTGGACAGGGCTTCAACCAGTGGGCCAATGCCGAGGAACGCCAGGATAGCGAGGATCATCCCGATGATGCCGGCGGAGAAGTTGTTCACCAGCATCTCAAAGCCGGATTTAATCTTACCGTCAACCCAGTTATCGAAGTGTTTAATCGCCCAGCCGCCCAACGGACCGGCAATCATTGCGCCGAGGAACATCGGCATATCGGCACCGACGATCACACCCATTGTGGTGATGGCACCGACCACACCGCCGCGATCGCCACCCACTAATTTACCGCCGGTATAACCAATCAGCAGCGGCAGAAGATAGGTGATCATAGGGCCAACGAGCTTCGCCAGCGTTTCGCTCGGCAACCACCCTGTCGGAATGAATAATGCGGTGATAATACCCCACGCGATAAACGCGCCGATATTCGGCATCACCATGTTGCTGAGGAATCGACCAAAGCTTTGCACTTTGATCTTAATATCGGATGACATAAAAACACCCCTTCTTATGTTTGCTATCGCGCAGGCTGAAAGCCCGAGGTTTGTTAATGTAGCGGCAGGAGGTAGCCGGACCCTGTAGATACTGCGAAATCTGGCACTGAATCGTTCAACTGTCCAGTCGACGCCTTTTTATGTGATATTCGTCACGTAAATATAGGGTGTATGGCGGTAGTTAATGTGATATTCATCACAAAATGCCAGTACAAAAAAACACCTCACGGTTAGAATTCACCCAAAAAGGCAAAAAAATGTGAATTGGCTCACGTTTTATGTTGGCGTGTTTGTTGAGTCTTTGTGATCTGAGTCACAAGATATTTTCATCTGATTTTTCCCCAATGTGATCTGTAGCAGATTCTCCCCTCGCGCATTTTCTATGGGAAATAAAGCAATTTTTACCCAGAAAATATATTTTTTTTGTGGTATGGCAAAAAACGCTAACTCCAGTTATGTTCAAGACATCAGCCAGGGTACATACGGCTGCCAGCACAAAAAAACTCTAATTAGTGTGAATTCGAGGCAGGTATGTTTCTAAATTATTTCGCGTTGGGCGTGCTTATTTTCGTTTTTCTGGTTCTGTTTTACGGAATCATCGCCATCCATGATATTCCCTACAACATGGCTAAAAAGCGTAACCATCCTCATGCCGATGCAATTCATACGGCGGGCTGGATTAGCTTGTTTACGCTCCATGCTATTTGGCCGTTCCTGTGGATTTGGGCCACGCTCTACCAACCCGAACGCGGCTGGGGAATGCAAAATCACATTCAGCCAACGACGGGCAACCCTGATATTGACGCCCTTGCGCAACGCGTAGCCGATCTGGAACAAAAACTGGCTGCGGTGCAACCCGCCGCTGATAAGAACACGCTGGAGCGCTGATCATGGATCTGTTGATTGTTTTGACCTACGTGGCATTTGCCTGGACCATCTTCAAAATATTCCGTATCCCGGTAAACCAATGGACGCTTGCTACCGCAGCTTTAGGTGGCGTGTTTATTGTTGCGGGCCTCATTTTATTAATGAACTATAACCACCCGTATACCTACACTGCGCAAAAAGCGGTGATCTCCATTCCAATTACGCCGCAGGTTACGGGGATTGTGAGTGAGGTTACCGATAAAAATAATCAGCTGATTAAAAAAGGCGAGGTGTTGTTCAGACTCGATCCAGGCCGCTACCAGGCGCGCGTCGACAGGCTGCAGGCCGACCTGGTTACCGCAACGCACAATATCGATAATTTAAAAGCGCAACTTTCGGAAGCAGTCGCCAACACCACGCGAGTGTCTGCCGAGCGCGATCGTCTGTATAAAGATTATCAACGCTACCTGAAAGGCAGCCAGGCGAAGGTTAACCCGTTTTCTGAAAGCGATATCGACAACGCCCGCCAAAACTACCTGGCACAAGATGCGCTGGTGAAAGGCTCCGTTGCGGAACAAACCCAGATCCAAAGTCAGTTAGACAGCATGGTTAACGGTGAGCAGTCGCAGGTTGCCTCTCTGCGTGCTCAGCTTGCTGAAGCCAAATACAATCTGGATCAGACCGTCGTGCGTGCGCCAAGTAATGGCTATATCACGCAGGTGCTGATCCGTCCGGGGACCTATGCTGCTGCGCTGCCTCTGCGACCGGTGATGGTCTTTATTCCGGAACAGAAACGCCAGATTGTGGCCCAGTTCCGCCAGAACTCATTGCTGCGTCTTGAACCGGGCGATGAAGCGGAAGTGGTGTTTAATGCGCTACCAGGCCAGGTTTTCTCCGGTAAATTGACCAGCATTCTGCCGGTTGTGCCGGGAGGTTCTTATCAGGCTCAGGGTGCATTGCAGTCCTTAACGGTGGTGCCGGGTACCGATGGCGTGCTGGCAACGATCGAACTGGAGCCGAATGCCGAAGTTGACGCCTTGCCGGACGGCATTTATGCCCAGGTGGCGGTTTACTCCGACCATTTCGCCCACGTGTCGGTGATGCGTAAAGTACTGCTGCGTATGACCAGCTGGATGCATTACCTTTATTTAGATCATTGAGACCGTCGTCACCTGCCATTTGCCGTGGCCTGAGCCATACTGATATTTTTGTTGGCAAAAAGGACACGGCATGAAACTCATTGGTAGCTACACCAGCCCTTTTGTGCGAAAAATCTCTATTCTGTTGCTGGAAAAGGGCATTACCTTCGAATTCGTTAATGAACTCCCCTACAACGCCGAAAACGGCGTGGCGCGCTACAACCCGTTAGGAAAAGTGCCCGCGCTGGTCACCGATGAGGGCGAGTACTGGTTCGATTCACCCATCATCGCCGAATACATTGAGCTACTGGATATTGCGCCAGCCATGTTACCGCGCGATCCGCTGGCGGCGCTGAAGGTGCGTCAGATTGAAGCGCTGGCGGACGGTATTATGGATGCTGGACTTGTCTCCGTACGTGAACAGGCCCGGCCAGCCGCACAGCAATCAGAAATCGAACTGCTGCGCCAGCGTGAGAAAATTACCCGCAGCCTGGATGTGCTGGAAGGCTATCTGGCAGACGGTACCCTGAAAACGGACACGGTGAATCTGGCCACCATCGCCATCGCCTGCGCCGTGGGTTATCTCAATTTCCGCCGCGTCGCACCCGGCTGGTGTGTTGACCGACCGCGACTGGTCAAACTGGTGGAAACGCTCTTTCAGCGTGAAAGTTTTGCCCGCACAGAACCGCCAAAGGCTTGATACACGTTATACTCGCCTGAGCAAAGTCACGATACAATCCCCCCATATTGCTATCCCTCTCCCCGGCGGAGAGGGCCACCAACAGCCAGGCCCTTTCATGACAACCGACATGCGTTCACTCTACAGCCAGCTTCCTGCGATCGATCGTTTATTGCGCGACAGCGCCTTTCTTGCCTTACGTGAGTCTCACGGCCATACCCGGGTGGTGGAGCTGCTTCGCCATATGCTCGACGAAGCCAGGGAAACGATTCGCGACGCGCAGGCGCTCCCGGCGTGGAGTGACAACTGGGCGCAAGAAGCCAGCGCCCGGCTGGAACGCGAGTCGCACAGCGCGCTGCGTCCGGTTCTCAACCTGACGGGTACGGTGCTGCACACCAACCTTGGCCGTGCGTTGCAGGCGCAAGAAGCGATTGAGGCGGTGATGCAGGTGATGCACGCGCCGGTGACGCTGGAATATGACCTCGACGGCGCTGGTCGCGGGCATCGCGATCGTGCGCTGGCGGACCTGTTGTGTCGCATTACGGGAGCCGAAGACGCCTGTATCGTCAATAACAATGCGGCAGCGGTGCTGCTGATGTTGGCTGCAACTGCTAATGGCAAAGAGGTGGTGGTTTCACGCGGTGAGCTGGTGGAAATTGGCGGCGCGTTTCGTATTCCGGACGTGATGCGCCAGGCCGGGTGCGTTCTCCATGAGGTCGGTACCACTAACCGGACGCACGCCAGCGATTATCGTCAGGCAGTGAATGAAAATACCGGTCTGTTGATGAAAGTGCATACCAGCAATTACAGCATTGAAGGCTTTACCAAAACGGTGGATGAAGCCGAGCTGGCGGCGATCGGTCATGAGCTGGATGTTCCGGTGGTGACGGATCTGGGCAGCGGCTCGCTGGTGGATCTCAGCCTGTACGGTTTACCCAAGGAGCCGATGCCGCAGCAGTTGATTGCCGCGGGTGTTAGCCTGGTCAGCTTCTCGGGCGACAAGCTGCTGGGCGGGCCGCAGGCCGGAATTATCGTCGGTAAGAAAGAGATGATTGCCCGGCTGCAGCGCCATCCGCTGAAACGTGCGCTGCGGGCCGATAAAATGACCCTGGCGGCACTGGAAGCCACGCTGCGGCTCTATTTACACCCGGAAGCACTGGCGGAAAAATTACCCACGCTGCGCTTGCTCACTCGTAAGGAAGAGGCGATCCGCGAACAGGCCCAGCGCTTACAGGCACAGCTCGAACAACATTATGGCGGCGAGTTTGCACTGAACGTGATGCCCTGTCTGTCGCAGATTGGCAGTGGTTCGCTACCGGTTGATAGACTGCCCAGCGCGGCATTAACCTTTACCCCGCATGACGGGCGCGGTAGCCGCCTTGAGGCCCTGGCTGCCCGCTGGCGCGCGCTACCGGTGCCGGTCATTGGGCGAATTTATGATGGCCGCTTATGGCTGGATCTGCGCTGTCTTGAAGACGAGACCCGGTTTATGGAGATGATGCTGAAATGATTATTGCAACAGCCGGACACGTTGACCACGGAAAAACCACGTTATTACAGGCGATTACCGGTGTGAATGCCGATCGTCTGCCGGAAGAAAAAAAACGTGGCATGACCATCGATTTGGGCTATGCCTACTGGCCGCAGCCGGATGGCCGCGTGCTGGGGTTTATCGACGTTCCCGGACATGAAAAGTTTCTGTCCAACATGCTGGCGGGCGTCGGCGGCATCGATCACGCGCTGTTAGTGGTGGCCTGTGATGATGGCGTGATGGCGCAAACGCGGGAGCATTTGCAGATCCTGCAACTGACGGGCAATCCGCAGCTCACCGTGGCGCTGACCAAAGCCGATCGCGTGGATGACGCGCGTATTGACGACGTGCGTGCAGAGGTGCAGTCAACGCTGGCGAACTTTGGTTTTGCCGGGGCGACACTTTTCGTGACCGCTGCCAGTGAAGGGCTGGGTATTGATGCATTACGTGAGCATCTGCTGCAGTTGCCTGCGCGAGAGCTGGCCCGCAATCACACCTTCCGGCTGGCAATTGACCGCGCCTTTACGGTAAAGGGAGCGGGCCTGGTGGTTACCGGCACGGCGCTCAGTGGTGAAGTGAACGTTGGCGACACGCTGTGGCTGACTGGGGTCAATAAACCGATGCGCGTGCGTAGTCTGCATGCGCAAAACCAGGCCACTGAGTACGCTCATGCCGGGCAGCGTATTGCCCTGAATATTGCTGGCGATGCGGAGAAAGAACAGCTCACCCGCGGTGACTGGCTGTTGTCCGATGCACCGCCGGATGCCTTGACCCGCGTCATTGTCTCTTTAGAGCACGCCGCCCCGCTGACACAGTGGCAACCGCTGCATATTCACCACGCAGCCAGCCACGTGACCGGGCGTATTTCCCTGCTCGAAGGGACGCTGGCGGAGATGGTGTTTGATACGCCGCTGTGGCTGGCCGATAACGACAGACTGGTGCTACGCGATATTTCTGCCCGCACGACGCTTGCGGGTGCGCGCGTGGTGACGCTCAACCCGCCGCGTCGTGGCAAGCGTAAACCGGAGTATCTGCAGTGGCTATCGGCGCTGGAAAACGCACAGAATAACGGCGACGCGCTGGCAGTGCATCTGACGCGTGGCGCGGTGAACATCCCCGATTTCGCATGGGCGCGCCAGCTTAACGGCGACGGTATGCGCCCGTTGATTGAGCAACATGGTTTTATTCAGGCTGGATATAGCCTGTTGAATGCCTCTGTTGCCGCCCGCTGGCAGCGTAAAATTTTGGATACGCTGGCGACGTACCACGAGCAGCATCGCGATGAGCCGGGACCGGGGCGTGAGCGTCTGCGGCGCATGGCGCTGCCGATGGAAGACGAAGCGCTGGTCCTGCTGCTGATCGAAAAAATGCGCGATAGCGGCGTTATCCATAGCCACCATGGCTGGCTGCATTTACCGGACCATAAAGCCGGCTTTAGCGATGAGCAGCAGGCCATCTGGCAAAAAGTTGAGCCTCTCTTCGGCGATGAACCGTGGTGGGTGCGGGACCTTGCGAAAGAAACGGGCACTGATGAACAGGCCATGCGTCTGGCGCTACGGCAGGCGGCGCAGCAGGGCATCATTACCGCGATCGTCAAAGATCGCTATTATCGTAACGATCGCATCGTGGCTTTTGCCAATATGATCCGCGAACTGGATCTGGAAAGAGGATCAACTTGCGCCGCTGATTTCCGCGACAGGCTGAATGTGGGACGTAAACTCGCTATCCAAATTCTGGAATATTTTGACCGTATTGGGTTTACCCGTCGCCGGGGAAATGATCATTTATTACGTGATGCATTACTATTTCCCGAAAAGTAATGAAACAATTAATTCATATAAAATATGAATTAATACAAAGTAGCAGTTGATTTATATAAGCACATTAGATTTTAAATCTTAATGTGCTTTTTTAATTTCTGGTGTTATTAAAATAACAACCACGATCATATTTTGATGGAATTTTCACACGTATGCTGCCTACCTCTTTAGGGTAATTAAAGATTGTACAATGGCTGCTTCAACATTTTTTATTCCTTCCGTGAATGTAATTGGCGCTGATTCATTAAAGGATGCAATGAATATAATGGCGGAATATGGATTTCGCCGTACATTAATTGTGACTGATGCCATGCTAATAAAATTAGGCATGGCGAATGATATTCAAAAAGCCTTACAGGAACGTGATATTTTCAGTGTTATTTTTGATGGTACGCATCCTAACCCAACTACCAGCAACGTTGCGGCTGGCCTGAAACTTCTGCAAGAACACCAGTGTGATAGCGTTATTTCTCTGGGCGGCGGCTCACCACACGACTGTGCGAAAGGTATTGCGCTGGTGGCGGCTAACGGCGGCGACATTCGTGACTACGAAGGCGTTGACCGTTCGGCAAAACCACAGCTGCCGATGATTGCCATCAACACCATGGCGGGTACGGTATCTGAAATGACCCGTTTCTGCATCATCACTGATGAAGAACTCCACATTAAAATGGCGATTGTTGATAAGCACGTAATCCCGCTGCTGTCGGTAAATGATTCCTCGCTGATGGTCGGTATGCCGAAGTCTCTGACGGCGGCCACCGGTATGGATGCGCTGACCCACGCCATTGAAGCCTATGTTTCCACTGCCGCCACGCCGATTACCGATGCTTGTGCGCTCAAAGCGGTGACGATGATTGCTGAAAATCTGACGGTTGCCGTGGAAGAGGGCAGTAACGCGCAGGCGCGCGACCTGAACGTGAAGGAAGAAGATTTTGCTATTCTGGCGACCAACGCCCTGAAGGATGCCTGTGGTTTTACCAACCCGATTCAGGCGACGCATGAGGAAATCATGGCGATCTATCGCGCGGCAATGTAAACCGTGACATCTGTCGTAAAGCAGTAAATGACTGGCGAATAATTCGCCAGTCCCGTCTACCTTTGTAGTACCCCTACAGCAAGGAGACGGTCATGACCAATAACCCCCCTTCAACGCGTATTCATCCCGGCGAGTATGGTTATCCCCTGAAGTTAAAAGCCCGATACGATAACTTTATCGGCGGCGATTGGGTGGCACCGGTGGACGGTGAGTATTACCAGAACCTGACGCCGGTTACCGGGCAGTTACTGTGCGAAGTGGCCTCTTCCGGCAAAAAAGACATCGACCTGGCATTGGATGCCGCGCACAAAGTCAAAGATAAATGGGCGCATACGTCCGTCCAGGATCGTGCCGCGCTCCTGTTCAAGATTGCCGATCGCATGGAGCAAAACCTGGAGCTGCTGGCGACGGCAGAAACCTGGGATAACGGTAAGCCAATCCGCGAAACCAGCGCGGCAGATGTGCCGCTGGCCATTGACCATTTCCGCTATTTCGCCTCCTGTATTCGAGCCCAGGAAGGGGGGATCAGTGAAGTAGACAGCGATACGGTGGCGTATCATTTCCATGAACCGCTCGGCGTAGTCGGGCAAATTATCCCGTGGAACTTCCCGTTGCTGATGGCGAGCTGGAAGATGGCGCCGGCCCTGGCAGCGGGTAACTGCGTGGTGCTGAAGCCAGCTCGTCTGACGCCGCTGTCGGTGCTGCTGCTGATGGAAGTTATCGGCGATTTGCTGCCACCGGGCGTGGTGAACGTGGTCAACGGTGCAGGCGGAGAAATCGGCGAATATCTGGCGACATCAAAACGCATTGCGAAAGTGGCGTTTACCGGATCGACGGAAGTCGGCCAGCAGATCATGCAGTACGCCACACAGAATATTATCCCTGTCACGCTGGAACTGGGTGGCAAGTCGCCGAATATCTTCTTTGCCGACGTTATGGATGAGGAAGATGCGTTCTTCGACAAGGCGCTGGAAGGCTTTGCGCTATTTGCCTTCAACCAGGGCGAGGTGTGTACTTGCCCGAGTCGTGCACTGGTGCAGGAATCTATATACGAACGTTTTATGGAGCGAGCCATTCGCCGTGTGGAGAGTATCCGCAGCGGTAACCCGCTTGATAGCGTCACGCAAATGGGCGCGCAGGTCTCGCATGGGCAGTTAGAAACCATTTTGAACTACATTGATATCGGTAAGAAAGAAGGGGCGGATGTCCTGACCGGCGGGCGGCGTAAGCAGCTGGATGGGGAGTTAAAAGAGGGCTACTACCTCGAGCCAACCATCCTGTACGGCAAGAACAATATGCGCGTTTTCCAGGAAGAGATCTTCGGCCCGGTGCTGGCGGTTACAACCTTTAAAACTATGGAAGACGCGCTGGAGATTGCCAACGATACCCAATACGGACTGGGTGCCGGCGTCTGGAGCCGTAACGGTAATCTGGCCTACAAGATGGGACGTGGTATTCAGGCCGGACGCGTCTGGACCAACTGCTACCATGCCTACCCGGCACATGCGGCGTTTGGCGGCTATAAACAGTCGGGCATCGGGCGGGAAACTCACAAGATGATGCTGAACCACTACCAGCAGACCAAGTGCCTGTTGGTGAGCTACTCTGATAAACCGCTGGGGCTGTTTTAATCTCCTGTCACTTATTGCCCGGTATCGCATAGCGAGCCGGGCATCAAGTTCTGCTCTGTAGCTTACTCAGGTAAATGACTGGGGTGAGCGAACAGAAGCAGCTCAAAAGACGATGGGTATATATAAACCCATATAGCGTTATATAAATAAGGCAATTGCATCCAATCTGGTCATTCCACTATTATGCTCAAATCTATTATTTAAAACTAATAGCATACAAATTCTTTATTTTTAATCCCTGAGGCAAATATGTTTCTTGATTATTTTGCATTAGGAGTGCTTATTTTTGTATTCCTGGTCATTTTTTATGGGGTTATTATTCTGCATGATATTCCCTATCTAATTGCAAAAAAACGTAACCATCCTCATGCCGACGCTATCCATGTTGCGGGATGGGTAAGTCTGTTTACGCTGCATGTTATTTGGCCCTTTTTATGGATTTGGGCAACGCTTTACCGCCCGGAGCGCGGTTGGGGCATGCAAAACGCTGATTCTTCCCTGATTCAACTTCAGGAGCGGGTAGCCGATCTGGAAAAGAAACTGGCCGAGGTTAAGACCTCCCCGGCGGAGTAATATCGATGGATTTACTGATCGTTTTGACCTATGTGGCTTGTGCATGGTCTGTATTTAAAATTTTTAAAATTCCTGTAAATAAATGGACAGTACCGACTGCAGCACTGGGCGGTATTTTTATTGTTTGCGGGCTTATATTACTGATGAACTATAACCATCCGTATACATTTAAGGCGCAAAAGGCGGTTATTTCTATTCCCGTCGTGCCGCAGGTGACCGGGGTGGTAACAGAAGTCACGGATAAGAAAAACACGCTGATCAAAAAAGGCGAGGTGCTGTTTAAGCTTAACCCAGGGCGTTATCAGGCGAGGGTTGACCGCCTGAAAGCCGATATTGTCACGGCACAGCATAAAGAGCAGGCGCTGGTTGCGCAGTTAGATGAAATGAAAGCGAACACGCAGCAGGCAAAGGCCACGCGTGACAAGTTGGCAAAAGATTACCAGCGTTACGCGCAGGGTAGCCAGGCGAAGGTCAATCCTTTTTCTGAACGCGATATCGATGCGGCACGGCAAAACTATCTGGCGCAGGAAGCGTCGGTAAAATCGTCCCTCGCAGAGCAACAGCAAATACAGAGCCAGTTAGACAGCATGGTGATGGGGGAGCATTCACAAATTGCCAGCCTGAAAGCCCAACTGGCGGAAGCAGAATTTAACCTCGATCAAACCGTAGTTCGTGCGCCCAGCGATGGCTATGTTACCCAGGTGCTGATTCGACCGGGCACCTATGCCGCTGCGCTGCCGATGCGTCCGGTGATGGTGTTTATCCCGGATCAAAAACGACAGATTATTGCCCAGTTCCGCCAAAACTCACTTCTGCGACTGGAGCCAGGTGACGAAGCTGAAGTGGTATTTAACGCGCTACCGGGGAAAGTTTATAGCGGAAAACTGGCCGCGATTAGCCCGGCGGTTCCGGGTGGTACGTATCAGTCGAACGGCGCGTTGCAATCCTTAAACTCCACGCCGGGTTCGGAAGGGGTGATCGCCACGATTGAACTGAATGAGAATGTGGACGTCAACGCGTTGCCTGATGGTATTTACGCTCAGGTCGCGGTGTATTCGGACCATTTCGCCCATGTATCAGTGATGCGTAAGGTCCTGTTACGCATGACCAGTTGGGTGCATTACCTGTATCTCGACCACTAGGTGCAGACTATTTTACTTACTCAGGTGGCTGTTGTAGCACCTGAGTAAGCTGCTCGCGAATCTCCGCCAACATCTCATCCAGAATAAACTGCACTCGCCAGGGTTGGTATTCACGCTTACGGAAAATCGCGACCAGATCCAGCCACCACTCGTGCTGTTCAGAGAAGCACGGAACCAGCGCCCCGGCTTCAACATCGCGCAGAACGCTTTCATTGGGCGCAAAAACAATGCCCAGGTGATTACGTGCCAGCGCCAGCGCGGATTGCGTATTATCGCAGACGTAATTTCCTGTCACCCGATAGTCATGCATCTCCTTGCCACCGGCTGAATTGAATCGCCAAATATTGGCGTCATCAATCATCATTGAATCAATCAAAATACAGGAATGTTGCTCCAGTTCTTCAGGGCTACTGATGGGGTGTTTATCGAGATATCCCTGGCTGGCAAAAGCCGTAACCGCATATTTAGTAATGAAACTGGCAACCAGTGTTTCATCTTTGGGATGTGCGTAGGAAATTAAAACATCACAATCATCAGGGAATTCGACCCCTTCATAAAATGCTTTACGTTCCAGGTTATAGGTTTTCAGCGAGAGGCTAATTCCACCAATATTCTGAATTTTTGCAATAACATGTTGCGATAAGTAAGCAATAATTCCCGTCGGTGCATATACCGTGACCCGGCCACGTTTTTCATGCTTATAATCGGCAATAAAATTGTTCAGCTGATCGTTTCTGTCTAACATGTCATTGATGTAGGGTAGCAACGCGGTGCCAAAGGGCGTCAGGGTAAGTTGTCGGGTGGTTCTGTCAAACACCTTTAATCCAACTTTTGATTCAAAATCAGCAAGATATTTGCTGACGTTGGCCTGCGCAATGCCGAGTACGGTTGCAGCATGGCTGATGTTTTCACTGGCAGCAATGACCGAAATAATTTTCAGTTCCCGGTGTTTGAGTTGTAATTTGTTCATCGCTGAATCCAATATATATATGATTTTATATATTACTATATAAATATGCGTCTTGCACTGATGAAATTGTAAGCATTATTATGCGCCTGCTTTGTAGCTTATTTTAAAATGGAAAGTTGGCATGTTAATTAAACGCAATATTGCGGCGCTAGTTGCTTTGTCTTTTATGGCAAGTGCATCAGCTGCAGAATTTTCTCTTGGCGGTGGGGCTGTATATAACGAATCTCCTTATCGTGGATACAATGAAAATGTCCATGCAGTACCGCTTATCAGTTATGAAGGCGAATCATTTTATTTTAGGCAAACAACGCTAGGTTATATTCTGTCGAAGAGTGAAAGTAATGAATTTAGCATTACTGCTTCGTGGATGCCGCTTGAGTTTGACCCAGGCGATAACGACGATCATGCGATGAAGCAGCTCGACAAGCGTGACGCAACCGCAATGGCGGGGGCCGCATGGTATCACCATGAGAAATGGGGCAGCGTGAAAGTCTCTGCCGCAGCGGATGTAATGGACAACAGCAGCGGTTGGGCTGGCGAAGTTTCTCTGTTCCGTCCAATGCCGATGGGCAAGCTGACCCTGACGCCGTCCATTGGTGTGCTCTACTACGATGAAAAATTCAACGAATATTACTACGGCATCTCAGGCAATGAGTCTCGCCGTAGCGGGTTATCCAGCTATTCCCCAGGCGATAGCTGGACACCGTATGCCGGTCTGTCCGCAAAATATGCGTTAACCGCTAACCTGACACTGTTGGCCAGCGCCAACTATAGCGTGCTGCCAGATGATATTAAGGATAGCCCAATGGTTGATCGCGATGACAGCTTCACTTTCCTGTCAGGGGTGAGCTGGCGTTTCTGATTTAAATAAATGCCTGATGGCGCTTTGCTTATCCGGCCTACGTGGATGGGTGTTGTAGGCCGGATAAGACGCGAAGCGTCATCATCCGGCACGGGTTTAATTACTGCTCGTTGACCCAAATCCGCATTTCACCTTCACCACGGTTCGCCCAGCTAAACCACGGAATAAACGTCAGCGTATGCGTTTGCCGGGAAGCGGGGGAGACATCGTAGTGCCACAACGATTGCTGCGTGACATCATCAGCGCTTTGCTTCACCCCTTCCGTTTGAATCAGCATTTTATGGCTGAATAGCCCTTTCCCCTCAAAGACCCTGAATTCACTCTCTTTTGGCAGCCACAGGTTATGCAATTCCTCGCCGTTATCCGCCTGCTCCAGACAATAGACTAACGGTCCACGTTGAATGGCAACCTTACCGGCAACATGGCGAACCAGCGGATTGCCGTATACCCGACGCACCGGCATCGGGAGCGTCAGGCTCAGCGTATCCCCTTCTTGCCAGGTGCGGGTTATATGCAAATAGCCTTTGCGAACATCCTGCTCGACCGGCAGACCGTTCAGCATTACCTGCGGCGCGGAGCACCAGTCCGGCAGGCGTAGTGCCAGGGTGTAGTGTACTGGCTGCACGGAATCAATGGTGATATTAACCTGCTCATGCCACGGATAATCTCCGCTAATGCGGAGTTTCAGCGTCCCGTTTTCAACGGGTATTTCCATGCTGTTGCCCACATACATATTGATATACAGCGCGTCCTGGCGCGGCGTGTAGAGGTAATGGCCAATCGACGTTAACACGCGCGCGATATTCGGTGGGCAGCAGGCGCAGCCAAACCAGCGCTGGCGAATGGGCTTCACGTGGTCATAAATATGGTTAAATTTTAGAGATTTAGGATGCACTTCCAGCGGGTTAACGTAGAAAAAGTGTTTTCCGTCAAGCGCCATACCACCCAGTACGGTGTTATACAGCGCGCGTTCCATCACGTCGGCGTACTGACTGTCGGCCTCCATCTCCAGCATCCGGCGGGCGAACATCATCAGACCAATAGAGGCGCAGCTTTCTGCATACACAGAGTCGTTGGGCAGATCGTAGTCGCTGCTAAACGCCTCGCCGCTGCTTTGCGAGCCGATCCCGCCGGTAATGTACAACTGGCGCTGGACCATATTGTTCCACAGTCGCAGGCAGTCCTGGCGCTTGCCTTCGTCCTGGCTTAAGCGGGCCAGGTGGGCCACTCCGGTCATCAGGTAGACAAAGCGCACGGCGTGACCGATGGCGGTTTGCTGTTCAGATATTGGCTGGTGCGCCTGGCTGTAAGGCTTGTCTTTCACCATCCACGCCGGGCCGTAGGTGTGCCAGTAGGAGGTGCGACCGCGTTTTTCGTACTCTTCATCGTAGAAATGCGGCTGTGTGCCGCGCTGCTCAACAAAATAATTTACCAGCGTCATATACCGTGTTTGCTGAGTGACTTCATACAATCGCATGAGCGCCAGCTCAATTTCCGGGTGTCCGGGATAGCCATGCAGCTGGTTTTCACCGGGTCCAAAAACGTTGTCGATATGGTCTTCCAGACGACATACCACCTCCAGTAAGCGGCGTTTTCCTGTCGCCTGAAAGAAGGCCACACCCGCTTCTATCATGTGACCCGCGCAGTACAGCTCATGACATTCGGCCAGATTCGTCCAGCGTTCTTCAGGGGCCTTCACCGTAAAATAGGTGTTGAGATAGCCATCTTCGCACTGGGCGGCGGCGACCAGTTCAATCACCTCATCGGCGGTTTTTTCCAGCTCGGTATCCGGTTTCTGACACAGCGACCAGGCCACGGCCTCCAGCCATTTGGCCACGTCGCTATCCTGAAAAACCATGCCGTAAAACTCACCGGATTGCTGGCCCGCAGCAATGCGGAAATTCTCGATAGCGTGGCTAGGATCGGCTTCTGCAATGCGGTCATTGAGTGCATCCCACTGATAGGGGATCACCACGTCGCGCACCAGTTGCTGGTATTGTCCGAGGAACGGATCGCTGACCGTGAGCTTATGCAGGTCGACTTCCTGTGCGTTCATTTCGTGCTCCTTAAGGCTGTACATGACGCTGACGCAGATCGGTAGCAATGCGCGACATCATCGGGTTATTGAGTTTGCAAAGGCGGATAGACAGCGCCAGCAGTAGGTGGAACAGGGCGGGCAGCAGCGTCTCCATGGCGGTAATACCTTGCAGCGAACTGGCGGTTTGGTTGCCAGCGCCAGGCTGATAGGCGACAAAAATAAACAACACGCTGATGATCCCGGCACTGGAGGCCCAGGCCAGCTTGATGAAAAACAGGTTGAAGGCGAAATTCATGCCGGAGGAACGCACGCCGGTTTTCCATTCGCCGTAATCATCAGCAAAGGCCATCAGCGAGAAGTGCAGCGGCAACGTGAAGCCGAGAATAATGCCGTTGCCGAGAATCACCGCCAGCCATAACGTCTGGTGCGCTGGACCGGTTGGCAGGAACCACATTAACGCTGCCAGCGCCGCCAGTACCAGGTTGGTGTAGTAATAGAGTTTGACGGTGTCGATGCGTCGCGTCAGCGGGCTAACCACCACCGAACCGATAATCGAGGCGAAGGTGACCATGGTGAAAAACAGCGAGGTGTAAGCGGTACTGCCTTCCAGCACGTAGGTAATGAAGTACATGTACCCGCCGCCACGAATATTAAAGACATTGATCAGCAGGAAGGACATCACCAGCATCAGCAGCAGTTGGTCATTTTTACGCAGTCCGCCGATGTGTTCGCGTAGCGTAAATTTCCCCATCATCGCCAGCGGTACCCGCTCGCGCACCCAGAAGAAACAGCACAGGAACATGACGACTGCGATGGCACACAGGATGCCCACGCCAAACTGATAACCCTGCGCGGCATTGCCCTGACCGAGTATCTCCACCATCCACGGCAGTCCGACGGAGACTAAAAAACCGGCGACACCGCACAGCACAAAGCGCCAGGACTGGCAGGCGATCACTTCATTGTGGCGCGTCGTCATGGTGTTGATCAGCGCACAATACGGCACATTGATCGCGGTATAGCCGACGGAAAGCAGCAGATAGGTGCCAAATGCCCAGGCGATTTTTACCCCCATGCTGGCGTCCGGGACGGTAAAGGTCAGAACGCCAATAATGCCGATGGGAACGGCCACCCACAGCTGCCATGGGCGAAAGCGTCCCCAGCGGCTTTGCGTGCGGTCGGCGAGGACACCCATGATCGGGTCAGAAACTGCGTCAAATACGCGCAGGGCAATAAACAAGGTGCCGACCAGTGCGGGCGTTAAGCCAAACACATCAGTATAGAAAAAAGTCAGGAAGTTCATGATCAGGCAGGTAATAACGGTCCCGCCTGCATCGCCTAATCCGTAACCTATTTTTTCACGCAGAGATAATTTGTCGTCTTGTGCACGTTGTGCCAAATCGTTGGTCGTAATCGGAGCCGAAGTCATAAATAACTCCCGGAGAGGATGTTCAGAAAGTACCCCGCTACGTTGCGGGCTTTTATTGTGTCATTTGCAAAGTACGTTATTTATTCTGCACCAAATACACAGGCCAACAAGGGAAGGGAAAAGTATAAAAAGACGACAATTCCGACTTTATTGAAAAAGTGTGATTTCGATCCGACGAGATACTATTTTATCGTGAATAATCAAAGGTGAAGGCAGGTTTTTAGGGTGCTAAAAGCGGGAAATTGAATAGTTATGCTTGAATTATCCATGTCACTTCCGATTAAAGTACAAAATGGCGGGCTGTTTATTTCTCGTGGCGTGGGAAGTCATCCGGCGCGGCAACTTCATTCCTGGGAAATTATCTTTGTCGAAAAAGGGACATTAACGATTCGTGAAGGGAACGCTATTTTTAGCGTGCAGGCTGGAGAGAGTTTGCTGCTGTGGCCGCAGCGTTTACATGTCGGCGTGGGACAATTTCCGCCCGATTTAAAATTTTATTGGCTGCATTTTGAAGTGAAGTCCGGTGAGCGTGTTTCACCGCCTGAAGCGCTGCTTTCGATCCCGCAACAGACTCGGGTGAATGAGCCACAATATATTATTTCGCTGTTTCGCCAGTTTTTACGTGAGCAGGAGAATATCCATCGCAGCGTTGCGCTGGAGCTGATCCTGTTGCTGATTTTGCAGCAAATATCCGCTGCCGCCAGCGAACAACCTGCCGATACGCCCGGTAATGCGCTGGCGTGGAAAGCGCAGCAAATGATACATACGCAGTTCCATTTACCCCTTTCAGCCTCATTGCTGGCGAAAGAGCTGCATTGTAATGCAGACTATCTGGGGCGTGTATTCCGGGGTGTTTTTCGGCTGACGTTAACCGAAGCGCTGCATCGCCAGCGGGTGAGGGCGGCAGAAAAGCTGTTGATCAGTGATTCGCTGTCGCTGACCGAGGTGGCGTTTAAATGTGGATTTAACGACGTGGGGTATTTTCGTAAAATTTTCCGTACGCACACCAGCCTGACCCCGGCGGCGTGGAAGCGCCGCTACTGCAAGGAGCATATTAATTCGGCGTAGGTTAAGCCTCCTCTTGTTCAGAAGAGGCTTAACTCAGCGTCAGTTTTGCCCGTAATAGGCATTTGCCCCGTGCTTGCGCAGGTAATGCTTATCGAGCAGTTCGGACTGCATGTCAGGCAACTGCGGGGCGAGCTGACGCGAGAACAGCCCCATATAGGCACACTCTTCGAGTACTACGGCGTTGTGTACGGCGTCGGTAGCATCCTTACCCCACGCGAACGGGCCGTGCGAGTGGACGAGTACAGCCGGGACCTGCATCGGGTTCAGGTTACGTTGTTCAAAGGTGTTAATAATCACCTCACCGGTTTGATACTCATACTCGCCGTTAATTTCTTCGACAGTCATCAACCGGGTGCAGGGGATCGCGCCATAGAAATAGTCGGCATGCGTGGTACCCCAGGCGGGGAGATCGAGTCCGGCCTGCGACCAGATCGTCGCATGGCGGGAATGGGTATGCACGATCCCGCCGATCTGCGGAAAACGGCGATATAGCGCCAGATGGGTTGGCGTATCAGAAGACGGTTTCTTGCTGCCTTCGATCACCTTACCGCTGGCGACTTCCACCACCACCATATCGTCGGCGGTCATGACCTCATACTCGACGCCGGAAGGCTTGATCACCATCAGTTTGCGCGTTTCGTCCACTGCGCTGACGTTGCCCCAGGTAAAGGTGACTAAACCATGCACCGGGAGCGCCAGGTTTGCCGCTAATACCTCGGCCTTTAGTTTCTCTAGCATGTGAATCCTCCTTCCTGCATCCGCGCTTCTATCCAGCGTCGCGCCTGGATAATCTCCAGCACCGGCTCGTTGGCTTTTTCGGTCCACATTTCAATCAGAAACGCGCCGCGATAGTTCAGTTCATGCAATGTTTTAAAGATGCCAACAAAATCCACACAGCCTTCACCAAACGGCACATCGCGAAACTGACCAGGATGCGTTGCGGTCACTGGCAGCGTGTCTTTCAGGTGGATGGCGGCAATACGGTCGATGCCCAGCTGCAGTTCGGCGGTGACGTCGTTCCCCCAGGCGCTGAGGTTGCCGACGTCCGGATAGACCGTGAACCACGGTGACGAAAGCATCTCATCCCACTTTTTCCACTTGCTGATCGAGTTCATAAAGGCGGTATCCATGATCTCCACCGCCAGCATTACCTGCGCGGCGGCAGCCTGTTCCACCGCCCACGCCAGCCCTTCGGCAAAGCGTTGCTGGGTACCGTCGTCGTGCTCTTCGTAATAGACGTCGTAACCTGCCAGCTGGATGGTGCGGATACCGAGATCGCGCGCCAGGCGAATGGCTTTGGTCATGATTTCGCGCGCCCGCTCGCGTACCGCCTCATCGCGGCTGCCGAAAGGGAAGCGACGATGGGCTGACAGGCACATGGAGGGAATGGCAACGCCGGTTTCCAGCATTGCGCTGACCAGCGATGCGCGCTGGGCTGGCGTCCACTCCAGGCGTGACAGGCGTTCATCGGTCTCATCCACCGACATTTCGACGAAATCAAAGCCGCAGCTTTTCGCCAGCACCAGCCGTTCCGGCCAGGACAGATCTTTCGCCAGTGCTTTCTCATAGATACCTAAGGGATGATTACGCATGCTGTGTTCCCCAGATGGCGTCGATTTGTGCGTGGAATTCGCCAGCGACCTGCGCCGGATGGGCGGCGCCTGCCAGCGCGCGTCCGGCGATAAACGCTTTGACGTTAATGTCGCGGAACAGCGGCAGGTCGGCAGGGGTAATGCCGCCGGTAATCGACAGCTCAAGGCCGATATCGGATAGCGCCTTCATGCGCGCCAGATCTGCGTCGCCCCACTGCTGTCCGCTGGCCTGCGCGTCGCGTCCGCGATGGTAAATCGCCTGGCGAACGCCGACGCGATACCAGTCGCGGGCGTCGTCCAGCGTCCAGTTGCCGAACAGCTCCATCTGAATTTCACCCCCGCAGGCCTGCGCGACGGTGTGGCCTTTTTCGACCGTGGCGAGCGGCGCGGCGCAGATGATGGTCATCCAGTTGGCGCCAGCCCCAAAGGCCTGCTGCGCCAGCGTTTCTCCGGCATCCGCCACCTTCCAGTCGGCGACGATGATTTTATCCGGGCACTGGGCGCGCAGGGCTTTCACTGCGCTAAGGCCTTCGGTTAAACAGAGGATCGTGCCAGCTTCGACGATATCGACATGGTCCTGTAACAGGGCGACATCGCGCTGGGCTGCTTCCAGGCTGGTATGGTCGAGCGCCAGTTGCAGTAATGGTCGGCTCATAATGCGTGCTCCTTAATGCGGGCGTGATAGCCCTGTAGTGCGGTAATCAAATCCAGGTATTGGCGGTATTTGCGCTGATAGAGGGCGTGGGTGGTCATGTCCGGCAGCAGCGTGCGCACCGGGTGCTTCAGGGAGCGCTGGGCGTCGCTAAAGTTGTGGTAAACGCCGGTGCCGACACGTGCTGCGAGGGCTGCGCCAAAGCAGCCGGTTTCTTCTACCTGCGGCAGTTCGATGCGCAGGCCGCTGACGTCCGCCAGCATCTGCATCCAGACGTTGGAGTGTGCCGGACCGCCGGTCACGCGCAGGGTATGCACCTCGGTAAAGCGTTCACGCATGCGGTTGAGATGGGTCATATGGCTGAATACCACGCCTTCGTAAACCGCCTGCAACAGGTGCGCGCGAGTGTGCAGCGCCTGCATGCCGTAAAAGCCGCAGGTCATCTCCAGCCCGGCGTTGCTGCCGTAGAGAAAGGGCAGAAAAAAGATTTCGCTGCCTGCTTTCGGCAGGCTGGCAACGGCCTGATTGATCTCATCAAAGGAAATCTCGCCCCACTGGGCGGTGAACCATTCCAGATTGCCGGAAGAGGTCGGGCTGGCTTCGTGAACGATGTACTGCCCGTCATTAACGTAGCGGCCATAGACATAGGGATGCGCCTCCTGGTCGCGCAGGCCGTGAGCGATCCCGCTGGTGACCGCCCAGGTGCCCATTACCGCGTTGAGGGTGTATTCATCTTCAATACCGGCGCAGAGTGCGGTGGAAACCACGTCAAACAGACCGCCGACGACGGGCGTACCCGCCGCCAGACCGGTGATGGCGGCTGCCTGAGCGGTGATTTCCCCGCATATTTCTGCTGAGCCGACGATGGGCGGCAGCGCGTCATTGATTTCGCTGATGCCCAGCCACTCGGTCAGGTGCGGGTCGTACTGGCCCGTCGCCATGTTGTAGAGGTTGGATTCGGAGATATTGCTCTCTTCGCAACCCTTGACGCCGGTTAAACACCAGCGCAGATAGTCATGCCCCATCATGACGCAGCCAATTTGCGCGTAGCGTTGGGGGGTGTGCTCTTTTACCCAGCGCAGTAGAGATGCGGGATGCCCGGTCCACAGTGTCTGACGAGTGACCGGGTAGAGTTGTTCGGGGATCCCGTCCTGTTGCCAGCGCTGGACGATGTCCATCGCCCGGCGGTCAGAAGAGAGGATGGCATTGCCCAGCGGCTTATCCTGCTTATCGAGAAGAAAGAGTCCTTTACCCTGAGCAGAAATGCCGACGCCCTGAATTTGTTGTGCGGATACGCCGGTGCGGTGTAAGAGTCCGGCGATGGTGGCTGCGCAGTGCTGCCAGAGCTGGTGCATGTCACGTTCGGCGTAACCCGGCAAGGGCGACACCGTCTGCAACGATTGCCGGTGAATGCCGTGCTCATGACCTTTGGCGTCGTATAAACCGGCTTTCAGATACGTACCGCCACAATCGATACCCAGCCAGAAGGTCTCTTTTTCACTCATCTTTGATGTCTCAGCTTTGCCGGATGGCGCTGTGCTTATCCGGCCTACGGGTGTTTACGGATGTCGTTGGCCCGGTAAGCACAGCGCCACCGGGCAGGGTTTTACGCAGTGCGTTTATGTGGATTCAGTACTTTCAGTGGAGCAGCACCTGCATCACATTTTGCCGGCAGCAGTAATGCCATCAGTGCGGCCAGCGCCAGTGAGATAGCCAGGCAGTAAACACCGGCATCTTTGCTATAGAGAGTGATGAGCACGCCGACCGCGTAAGGACCGCAGAAACCGCCGAGGTTGCCCAGCGCGTTGATGACGCCACGCGCACCGCCTGCCATTTCAGCGCTGAACAGACGCGCCGGAATGGTCCAGAACACGCCCGCCGCCGATTGCAGGAAGAACCCGCAGCCAACCAGCGCGGAGTAGGCCAGCCAGACGTTATTTTTCAGCACCACGGAGAGGAACATGCACAAGGCAAAGCCAACCAGTGGCAGGCAAACAAACACTTTACGTTTGCCCGTCCGGTCAGAGAGGGTGGAGAACAGGAACATCCCGGCAATGGCGCCGACGTAAGGCAGAATGGCGAGCATGCCAACTTGCCCCATGCTGCTGTGGGTCAACTCTTTGAGGATGGTAGGCAGCCACAGGGTGTAACCGTAAATCCCGGTCTGATAGAAGAAATTCAGTGCGATAAGTTGCCACATAGTTTTGTCGGAAAGCACTGCGCTAAGAGAGGCGTTTTTCACCTCGGTTCCGGCAATCGCCCTTTGCTCTGCTGCCAGGGTCTCGACCAGATAGTTCTTCTCGGCGGCTGAAATCCAGCGGGCTTCCTGCGGACGGTCATAGACGGTATAGGCCCACAGTGCCAGCACAGCCACAGAGAGCAGACCTTCAATAATGAACAGCCAGCGCCAGTCCAGAACCGTAATGATCCAGCCGGATAGCGGTGCAGTAATGATCCCGGCAATTGGGACAAACATAATCACAATCGCATTGGCTCGACCGCGTTCGGCATCGGGGAACCAGTTACTGATCATCGTCAGCACCACGGGCAACATGCCACCTTCCGCCACGCCGAGTAAGAAGCGCAGAACCAGCAGTTGATACTGATTGGTGATCAAGCCCGTCAGAACGGAGATGACCGCCCACGCAACCAGCGACCAGCCGATAAATTTCTTGCCGCTGCCGTGCACCGCAATTTTTCCACCGGGAACCTGTAAAAACAGATAGCCGATAAAGAAAATACCGCCAGCCAGTCCCGCCATGGTGGCGGAAATACCTAACTCAGCATCCATTCCACCGGGCATCGCAAAAGCGATGTTGACGCGATCCATATAAGAAATAATACAGGCGATCAGAATTGGAGGAATAATTCTCAGCCAACGCTGGCGCGGCACATCATTTTGTGTAGAGCGAGAGGTCGTGTTCATATTAATATTCTCGTAGAGTCGTCTTTTATTTTTATAATTTTGCTTGGTTTAATGCAGTGATGCCGTCACGTAATATCGCTACGCGATGGTTAACGTCTGCATCGGCGTTTATTTCCAGCAATTTAATACCCGCAAACTGCAGGGGATCGGTTCCTGCACAGGTCAATAATTCGCTGGCATGTTCGGTGGTCATCAGACTCTGCGGGCAGAAAGGGGCAAACGGCGCGTGTAAGTCCTGCCATTCGCCATATTCTCCCGTCAGCGTGGTGCCGGAGAACATCAAGGCCCCCAGCTTACCAGCCTGTTTGGCCTGTCGGGTGTGGGCCAGTGGCAGGGTCGTGTTCTGCCCTTCAATGGCGGAACGCGCCCAGTTAATACACACGCTGATGTCGTAGTCGGTAATCACTTCCAGCACGTTTTCTAACGGCAGGAAACCTTTACGTGGTGCGGGGCCGGTCATGGCATCGCAGTGTTCCAGTACCAGATCGCAGGACCAGTCCCAGTTGGCAATCTCTTTAAGGGAACGGGCAAATGACTCGGTGGCCTGAACGACGTTCGGATTTCCCGCCAGCGGGGCGGCATGCAGCTCCAGCGCGATGACTTTCCCGGCGTTGGCGGCATTGATGTTAGTGATTTTCTGATGAAGATAGCGATAGTACTCCACGCAGGCTTTACGCTGATCTTCGTCGCTCGATGCCAGCCCAAAGCCGCCGTTAGTACCGCGACGGCGCATAGTCTCCATAATGGCCGTCACCACTATCTGCCAGCTACCCGGCGTATGGCGTAATAACCATTCATCACCCAACGGGTGAAGGTGTTCAAGACAAGGCTGCTCCAGGCCGCGAATATCCGGGGTATCTGAGAGTTGTCGCCAGAATTCCTTCTCGTCCTCTTCACTTTGTTGGTGAAATGAGGGTGCACAGGGGTACGCACCGATAATATAACCGGCATGCTTTACGTTCATTTTGTGCTCCTGAAAATAATTTTCTATAAAGAGTCTATTGCCACTTTAACCACTATTTTGCGGATCGGTGTTGCTACCGTTTTATGGCATCCGGGACGATGAACATCCTGCGGGAAAAATATGGCGTAGCTTCCCGGAACCATTTCAAAGAAAGATTCATGTTCACTGTCGTGATAAAAAATAATATCGCGCTGTGCTAATAACGATTCGCTGATTTGGTTATTCCCGGTATCAATGGCGATACCGATTTTTTCTTCACCCGAGGCCAGAAACTGAATATCCAGATAGCGGCGATGGACTTCGGGGCGATTTTCGGCAACGTCACGGGTGGTTAAATCGATAACCTGCGCGAAGATGTTTTTACCGTCGATCTCCACCACGCCGGGTTCCAGTTTGCTGAAGTCCGTGCTGCGCAGAAAGTCGAGTGCCCTCTCAATGGTGGCCGGAAGACGACACGGGTTTGGCTGAGCGATATGACCAAAGATCATGGTTTATCTCCTTATAACGCCTGGATTTTGGCCCACACGCTGTCATCAACGGTGATCCCGTTGCGGCGGTTTTCTTCCAGTAAGCGGGTGAACTCGTGACCGGGCAGACGGATTGGCGTGTCCTCATCGGCGCGTTCAGCGGTGGTGATGAAGTCCATAATGCGCTGCAGTTTGGCGTCGCGGGATGCGCCGTCGATCAACTTGTCTACTTCAATGGCGATGAAAATCTGCGAAATGCCGTACTCATCGCTGTTGTCTTCGGTGACTTCTGCAACGGAAGCACCGTCTGAAAGCAGGGTGGCAATCATGTCCAGCACGATCGACAGGCCGGAACCTTTCCAGTAGCCCATTGGCAAAATGCGGCGATTTTTCTCGATAACGGCAGGTTCTCTGGTGAGATTACCTTCATCGTCAAATCCGCCGTCTACCGGAAGTTCACGACCGGCCAGACGGTTAACTTCCAGCATGCCGTAGGAGAACATCGACATCGACATATCCACCATGGTGATCGGCGTTGATGGAATGGCGACAATCAGCGGGTTGGTGCCGATACAGCACTCTTTAGAGCCCCACGCAGGCATCACGGCGATGGAGTTGGTCCAGCAGATGCCGATGTAACCTTTTTCTGCCGCCTGCCAGCCATAGCTGCCGCCACGCATCCAGTGATTCGCATTACGCAGCGCCACCAGGCCAATGCCGTGATCGGAGGCCAGTTCGATGGCTCTGTCCATCATCTTTTTCGCGGTCAGGTTGCCAATAGAGCGTTGAGCATCCCACTGTTCAATCGCGCCCAGGCTGGTCGTGCGCTGCGGTTTGGCCTCAGGAATGATGTCGCCGTTATCCAGTTGCTGAATGAAGCGAGGAAAACGGTTCACGCCGTGCGAATAGACGCCGGACTCTGTGGTACGTGCGAACATTTCAGCACAGGCATCCGCGGTTTCAACGGCAATACCGCGCGCCAGCAGTACCCGATTGAACGCTTCTTTCAACTGCTCAAAAGTGACTTTCATTCCTGTTTCCTTAATTAAATTTGATCGCTTTTTTATCTCTAAATTTCACTATGCGAAATCTGATTTCAAATATAGCGATCAAATTTTGACAGATCAACGGGGTGGCCTGTTTTTTAAAATTATCAAAATCAAATGGTTATGTTTTTTCGGTTCAGATCGTGAACTGAAACACACTTTGCGCTACCATCAGAGCGCGACGAAAAGGGGAGCGGAAGCGATGGGCACAAAAGAAAATGAGATGACGCAAGAAAAAGAGAGGCCAGCCGGAAGTCAGAGCCTGTTTCGTGGTTTGATGTTGATTGAGATCCTGAGCAACTATCCGAATGGCTGCCCGTTGGCACACCTGTCTGAACTGGCGGGGCTGAACAAAAGTACGGTGCACCGACTGCTGCAAGGGTTGCAATCGTGTGGATACGTGACGCCTGCTCCTGCGGCTGGCAGTTATCGCCTGACGACCAAATTTATCGCCGTTGGGCAAAAGGCGCTTTCATCTCTGAATATCATCCATGTCGCCGCGCCGCACCTTGAAGCGCTGAACATCGCCACGGGTGAAACGATAAACTTTTCCAGCCGTGAAGATGACCATGCGATTCTGATTTATAAGCTGGAGCCCACTACCGGTATGCTGCGTACCCGTGCCTATATCGGCCAGCATATGCCGCTGTATTGCTCGGCGATGGGCAAAATTTATATGGCGTTTGGTCATCCGGACTATGTGGCTTCTTATTGGGAGAGCCACCAGGATCTGATTCAGCCGCTGACCCGCAATACCATCACCGGTTTACCGGCGATGTACGATGAGCTGGCGCAAATTCGTGAAAGCAGTATGGCGATGGACCGGGAAGAGAATGAGCTGGGCGTGTCCTGCATTGCGGTGCCGGTGTTTGATATTCATGGCCGCGTGCCGTATTCGGTCTCGATTTCTCTCTCTACTTCGCGTCTGAAGCAGGTCGGGGAGAAGAATCTACTCAAACCACTGCGGGAAACGGCTCAGGCAATTTCGAATGAACTGGGCTTTACCGTTCGCGATTAGGGGAATCCCGACCCGCATGGGGTCGGGATTTATGTCAGCCTTCACGCCAGGCGCGTTCTATCTCTTCAGCCAGAATCTTCACGCCAGCCTCGATTTTCTCCGGCTCCGGAACGTAGTTCATCCGCATGCACTGGTGGGTGTGCGGCCACGGCTTGTCCAGCCCCGGGAAGAAGTAATCACCGGGAACCATCAACACGCCGCGTGCTTTCAGGCGCTGATACAGCAGCTCGGTGGTGATAGGCAAGTCCTTGAACCACAGCCACAGGAAAATCGCCCCTTCTGGTTTATGGATCAGGCAGCGCTCTTCGGATAAGTAACGGCGAATGATCGCCACGGTCTCCTGAACGCGCTGATAATAAAACGGCTTGATCACGGTCTCCGACAGGCGCAGGAGATCGTTGCGTTTAATCATCTCGCACATGATAGCCGGACCCATACCGCCAGGGGCAAGGCTGATGATGCCGTTCATGTTGGTGATCGCGGTGATGATTTTTTCATTGGCGATAATAATACCGCAGCGCGAGCCCGGCAGCCCGAGCTTGGAAAGGCTCATGCACAGTACAATGTTGGGGTTCCACAGCGGACGGGCTTCGCTAAAGATAATGCCGGGGAACGGGACGCCGTAGGCATTATCAATGACCAGCGGAATACCGTGCTGATTGGCGAGACGGTCCAGCTTCAATAACTCTTCGTCAGTAATCACATTGCCTGTCGGGTTGGTGGGGCGCGACACGCAAATCATGCCGGTCTCTTCGCCAATGTGCAGGTGTTCAAAGTCAACGTGATACTTAAACTGACCTTCCGGCAGCAGCTCGATATTCGGGCGCGCAGAGACGAAGAGCTCCTCTTCCAACCCGGAATCGGCATAGCCAATGTATTCCGGTGCCAGTGGGAACAGGACTTTTCGGGTGGTCCCGTCGGCGCGACGTCCGGCGAAAAGATTGAATAAGTAGAAAAACGCGCTCTGACTGCCATTTGTCAGTGCAATATTTTGTGGTTCGATATCCCAGCCCAGCTTCTCGCGCAGCAGCGTGGCCAGTTCGGCCAGTAGCTCGGTTTTCCCTTGTGGACCGTCATAATTACAAAGCGCATCAGTGACTTTGCCGTTTTCCAGCATCTCGGCCAGCAGAGACTGGAAGTACTCCTGCATCTGTGGGATTTGCGCCGGGTTACCGCCGCCAAGCATGATCGCGCCGGGCGTACGTAAACCGTCGTTGAGGTCCTCCATCAGGCGGGTGATGCCTGAATGGCGGGTAAATTTGTCGCCAAAAAGTGAGAATGTCATAGCAGGTGGTCTGTCGAGCTGAGTAATAAAGTGGCTAACCATAGCGCTACCTATGGCGGGGTGCAAATCAGGCCTGTGAGACTAAATTGACGTTTTGTGCTATAAATTTGTAACAGGGTGGTGTTTTGTTTTGTATAACGCTTCTCGCCCCACCGGGTACGAGAAGCCTGGTGGGATTAGGGCTGACCTGCCCAGATGACCATCACTTTGTCGTCACCGTGCTCGCGGGAAAATCCGTATCCTTGTTTCAACGTCAGCGTGGTTTGTTTACCGGCACCGATGGCGGCATGTCTGGCCCTGAACTGGCTGATTTTCTGCCAGTGTGCGACGCTGGCGGCCGATTTACCGCTGACGTCCTGCCAGTTCATATCGGATCGCGTGCCTTGTAAAGGGTCTGAGCCGGTCGGGCCGAAAGGACGCGCGGATTCGTCACCGTAAAACAACTGCACCGCGCCCGGTGCCAGTAGCAACAGCTCGGCGGCTTTATCTCCACCTTCGCGGAACAGGCGCGTGTCGTGCGATGAGAGATAGCTCAGAACGTTAAAATCCTGCAATTTATCCGCCATCTGCTGCCAGGTGAGATCCATATTGGCCAGGCAGTCGACGGCGCTGGCCGCCTGTTCCTGATAATCAAAATTGATCATCGCATCAAAGCCATGGCGGTAATACTCACTGCGCATAACGCCGTGACCCCAGGCTTCACCAGTCATCCAGAACGGTTTATCATCCAGCGCTTTGTCCGGGTTAGCTTTCTTCCATTCGGTCAGTGCTGCGCTGGCCTGGGTTTTCAACTGCTGCCAGGCGGGAAGTTCGACGTGCTTGGCGGTATCGACCCGAAACCCGTCAATCCCGTAGTCGCGCACCCACTGACTGAGCCAGTGGGTCAGATAATCTCGTGGCGCGTAGCCCGCAATGGCTTTGGCGTGGGTATCCGGTTTGTTATTGTAAAACACCGGTAACCCGGAAGGCGTGTTGGACTCGGTTTTCAGATCGGGCAGGAAGGCCAGCGACATCGTCAGGTCGTCAAAACCGGGGCTGTCGTAGTCGCCGATGTCGGTACGGATCCAATTTTTCCCCCACCATTTTTCCCAGGCGGCTTTATCACTGAAATTGATGTAATCATTAAAGCTGTGCCAGCTCTGTCCGGCGGCGGGCTTCCAGTCCGTCCAGCGTTCACCGAGCGTATGTTTCAATTCATCGCCCGATAAATATAACGCGCCAAACTGATACGCCTGCATATCGGCCAGCGTCGCGTAACCGGCATGGTTCATCACCACATCGAACAGAATGCGGATACCGCGCTGGCGGGCGCCATCGACCAGCGCACGCAGATCGGCCTCGTTGCCCATATTGGCATCAAGCGTGGTCCAGTCCTGCGTGTAATAACCGTGATAGGCGTAGTGGGGGAAATCCCCTTTGGTGCCACCGCCTACCCAGCCGTGAATCTGCTCAAACGGAGCGCTAATCCACAGGGCGTTAACGCCTAACTGTTGCAGATAGTCGAGTTTGCTGGTGAGGCCGCGTAAATCGCCACCGTGAAACGTCCCAATCTCCTGCATGCCGTCGTTGTGGCGACCGTAGCTGTGGTCATTGGTCGGATCGCCGTTTTGAAAGCGATCCGTCAGTACGAAATACACTGTGGCGTTATGCCAGTCGAAGGGGGCAGGGGCGTCCGTTTCTGCGCGTTCAAGCAGTAATAGCCCGTTGCTACTGGCTGCGGGTTGGAGGGTGATTTGACCGTGCTTAACCATTGCCGTCTGCTGGCTGTAGTAATCACGCACCACGGCACCTTCAGGGAAAGTCTGACTCACATCCAGCGTCAGCGGTGAGCCATCCCATTTCGGACACTGGCGAATCAGGTTGCTCAACGGCTCAACGGCGGATGCTAGTGACAGCATCAACGTTGGCGTTCCGGAGCGGGTATCCACTTCCAGCGTGTAACTACCGTCTTTGAATAAACGCCACTGTGGTGGCTCGCCTGTGCAAGGTTTTAGCGACAGCATCTGGTTGAGTTTAATGGTTTCGGCAGGCTGCCAGCACTGTTGGTCAAAATTTAGTATTAAAGGACGGGTACCCTTCGTCAACGTTGCATGGCTGACAAACTTACCCGTACCCTCCACTTCGAAGGTGGGGAACCCTTGAGAAGTCCATGACGAGGCGATGGTGATGCCTGGCATAAGCGCCAGCGCAAAGGCGGCAAGTTTCATAACGCTGTCCTGAATGCTGCGATTTTAGCCAGTTTGCCAGCGAATTACGGTCGGAGACTCATCCTTTGGGTAGATTCCGCCAGGATGAGACGTGAGGGTGAGCGATCGTGCGCAAAAAACGGCATTATTTTGCGATAACACCCGCATTTTCTTCGAATTAATACCAATCTTAACCGTTAGCGCGTGACATGGTTTCGGAATTGGACTATTCCTTTGGGTGCTCTTGACGGCTATTTTTGCTATGATTTGAGATTCATCTCTCATTTTTATGAAAAATATAAGGTGTTGGAATGTATAAATCCGACCAGGAGACCTAATGATATTGACTCCCATTCGACGATATGGGGCCATGATTCTAATGTTACTCACCATTGCATTTTCCGGTGAGGTGCTGGCAAAGACACACACGGCAACAACGAGTCAGAAGCCCCAGGCAACCAAGACAAGTAATACACAGGTAAGCAGTAAACAAGAGTATTCTCGCAATAGTGCAAAGAGTAGTTCACTTCCTGATTTGCGAAAATACCCTTCCGGAACACCAAGGAAAAAAGCGTTTCTCCGGACGGTTATGCCTTACATTACTAGTCAAAATGCAGCCATTACCGCTGAACGTAACTGGCTGATTTCAAAGCAGTACCAGAATCGCTGGTCGCCGAGCGAGCGTGCGCGCATGAAAGATATCGCCAAACGCTACAAGGTGAGCTGGTCTGGCAACACGCGTAAAATTCCGTGGAACACGCTGCTTGAGCGCGTGGATATTATCCCTACCAGTATGGTGGCAACCATGGCTGCGGCAGAAAGCGGCTGGGGTACGTCGAAGCTGGCGCGTAGCAACAATAATCTGTTTGGCATGAAATGTGTCAAAGGTCGTTGCACCAATGCGCCGGGTAAGGTGAAAGGCTACTCTCAGTTTGACTCGGTGAAAGAGTCAGTGACGGCTTACGTCATTAATCTGAATACGCATCCGGCATACTCTTCTTTCCGTAAGTCACGCGCTCAGCTGCGTAAAACCGATCAGGAAGTCACCGCCACGGCGATGATTCATAAGCTGAAGGGGTATTCCACCCAAGGGAAGAGCTACAACAACTATCTGTTCGCGATGTACCAGGATAACCAGCGCTTAATTGCAGCGCATATGTAATTCCTGCGCCTGATGGCGCTACGTTTATCCGGCCAACCAGATGACTCGTCGGCCGGATAAGGCGCAGTCGTCATCCGGCAACACATCACATCAGCACTTCGCTGTTCACATCGCGGTATTCTTTTGGCGTCGTGTCGTACTCTTTCTTGAACACCGAATAGAAATACTGCAGAGACGGGTAGCCGCACATCTGTGAAATCTCGTAGATGGAAAGCGTGGTGGAAATCAGCAGGCTACGCGCTTTCTCCAGCTTTTCGGCATGGATCACCGCATGAATGGTCTCCCCGACCTCCTCTTTAAAACGCTTCTCCAGATTCGACCGTGAAATCCCCACCGAATCCAGTACCTGTTCGACCTTGATGCCCTTACAGGCATGGTTGCGGATGAAGTGCATCGCCTGAATAACAGCCGGATCGCTGAGTGAACGGTAGTCGGTTGAACGACGTTCTACGACGCGTACCGGAGGGACCAGAATGCGTTGTAGCGTCGGCTCTTCGTTCGCCAGCACGCGGTGCAGGAGTTTTGCGGCCTGATAGCCCATCTGACGAGCACCCTGAGCAACGGATGATAACGCCACGCGCGACAGGTAGCGGGTCAGTTCTTCGTTATCAATGCCAATGACGCACAGTTTCTCCGGTACCGGAATATGCAGATGTTCACAGGCCTGCAAAACGTGCCGTGCACGCGCGTCGGTGACGGCGATAATCCCGGTTTGCGGCGGCAGAGTTTGCAGCCAGTCGGCTAACCTATTTTGCCCGTGTTGCCAGTTTTCTGGTGCAGTTTCCAGGCCCTGATAGACCACTCCACGGTACTTTTCTTTCGCGACCAGTTGGCAAAAGGCATATTCACGCTCCTCGGCCCAGCGTTTGCCGCTGGAAGGTGGTAGACCGTAAAATGCAAAGCGGTTCACCCCTTTTTCTTTCAAATGCAGAAAGGCGCTTTCAACCAATGCGTGGTTATCGGTGGCAATGTAGTGGACCGGTGGATAATGTTCAGCAAGATGGTAAGAACCCCCGACGCCAACGATGGGGACATCGACATCGGCAAGTAATTGCGCAATGTCATCGTCGTCATAATCGGCAATAACACCGTCGCCTAACCAGTCTTTAATATTATCAATACGCGCGCGAAAATCTTCCTCGATGAATATATCCCATTCGGATTGCGACGCTTGCAAATATTCACCCACGCCCTCAACCACCTGGCGGTCGTAGGCTTTATTGGCATTAAATAAAAGAGTGATACGGTGACGTTTATCAAACATAAGAGCCTGTCCTGGAAAGGGTGAATATGGGCCTGTCGATACTACCAAAACCGTGGATAATGCTGCCTGATTATGTGTGACAAATTTTTGATTTGCGTAGCGCTACGCAAAACTCACATACCCTAAGCGGGAAGGCAATTGTCATATCTTATCCGCGGATTATGGTTTTTAGTTTATTCATCAGGATTCGATCCCGATCGTCTTTTTATTTCTTTATTTAGCGCGTTTTTTTGGGAGCTAGCGCACATTTGGGTATTCTCTTAATAGCGGTGTGAAATAACGTAATTGAGCAATAAATCAGGAAATTCCAGTATGGCGATATCGCAGTTTACTTGCCGTATTACCTGATTATGGAGCTTATTATGCAGGCTTATTTTGACCAACTCGACCGTGTTCGTTTTGAAGGGACAAAATCCACTAACCCGCTCGCATTTCGCCATTACAATCCTGATGAGAAAGTGTTAGGCAAGCGTATGGAAGATCACCTGCGTTTTGCCGCCTGCTATTGGCACACTTTCTGCTGGAATGGTGCAGACATGTTCGGCATGGGGGCCTTTGACCGCCCATGGCAGCAACCCGGTGAAGCGCTGGCGCTGGCGAAACGCAAAGCGGATGTGGCGTTTGAGTTTTTCCACAAGCTGAACGTGCCTTACTACTGCTTCCATGATGTAGATGTCTCGCCTGAAGGTGCTTCGCTGAAAGAGTACAAAAACAACTTCGCGCAGATGGTTGATGTGCTGGGCGCTAAACAGGAACAAAGCGGCGTGAAGCTGCTGTGGGGGACGGCAAACTGCTTTACTAACCCACGTTACGGCGCAGGTGCGGCTACCAACCCGGATCCGGAAGTGTTCAGTTGGGCGGCCACCCAGGTGGTGACTGCCATGGATGCTACGCATAAATTAGGCGGCGAGAACTATGTTCTGTGGGGCGGTCGTGAAGGCTATGAAACCCTGCTTAATACCGATCTGCGTCAGGAACGCGAGCAGATTGGCCGTTTCATGCAACTGGTGGTTGAGCACAAACACAAAACCGGTTTTCAGGGTACTTTGCTTATCGAACCGAAGCCGCAGGAGCCGACCAAACATCAGTACGACTACGATGCGGCGACCGTTTACGGCTTCCTGAAACAGTTCGGCCTGGAAAAAGAGATCAAACTGAATATCGAAGCCAACCACGCCACGCTGGCTGGCCACTCGTTCCACCACGAAATCGCCACCGCGATCGCGCTGGGCCTGTTTGGCTCTGTCGACGCCAACCGCGGAGATGCGCAGCTGGGCTGGGATACCGACCAGTTCCCGAACAGCGTGGAAGAGAATGCGCTGGTGATGTACGAAATCCTGAAAGCGGGTGGTTTCACCACGGGTGGCCTGAACTTTGATGCCAAAGTGCGCCGCCAGAGCACCGATAAATACGATCTGTTCTATGGTCATATTGGGGCGATGGACACCATGGCACTGTCGCTGAAAATCGCAGCTCGCATGATTGAAGATGGCGGCCTGGATCAGCGCGTTGCAAAACGTTATGCCGGTTGGAATGGTGAGCTGGGCCAGCAAATTCTGAAAGGCCAGATGACGCTGACTGAAATTGCGCAGTACGCTGAACAACATAATCTGGCGCCGGTGCATCAGAGCGGTCATCAGGAACAGCTGGAAAATCTGGTAAACCATTATTTGTTCGACAAATAACGGATCGTTAAGAACGTTCGTCAGCCCGGATAGCTTTGCGCTGCCGGGCATTTCTTTAAGGAACGATACCCTATGTATATCGGGATAGATCTGGGCACATCAGGCGTAAAGGCCATACTGCTGAATGAGCAGGGTGATGTTGTGGCCTCGCAGACGGAGAAACTCACGGTTTCGCGTCCTCATCCGCTATGGTCGGAGCAGGATCCTGAACAGTGGTGGCTGGCAACGGATCGCGCCGTCAAAGCACTGGCTCAGCAACATTCACTCAGTGAGGTGAAGGCGCTGGGGATTGCCGGTCAAATGCACGGTGCGACGCTACTTGATAATCAGCAGAAGGTATTGCGCCCGGCGATCCTGTGGAATGACGGACGCTGCGCACAAGAGTGCGAGATACTGGAAAACCAGGTTCCAGAGTCTCGCGGCATCACCGGCAATCTGATGATGCCGGGTTTTACGGCACCCAAATTGCTGTGGGTTCAGCGCCATGAACCGGATATTTTCCGCCAGGTTGATAAAGTCCTGCTGCCGAAAGATTACCTGCGTTTACGTATGACCGGGGAATTCGCCAGCGATATGTCTGATGCCGCCGGTACGATGTGGCTGGACGTTGCGAAGCGCGACTGGAGCGACGTCATGCTGGCAGCCTGTCACCTGACCCGTGCGCATATGCCTGCGTTGTTTGAAGGCTGCGAGATTACCGGCACGTTGTTGCCTGCGGTCGCGCAGGCCTGGGGCATGTCCGAGATCCCGGTGATTGCGGGTGGCGGAGATAACGCGGCAGGCGCGGTTGGCGTCGGTATGATGAATGCCGGTCAGGCGATGCTTTCGCTGGGCACGTCCGGTGTTTACTTTGCGGTAAGCGACGGATTCCTCAGTAAACCAGAAAGTGCGGTACACAGTTTTTGTCATGCTTTACCTGAAAGATGGCATCTGATGTCCGTTATGCTCAGTGCGGCATCCTGCCTGGACTGGGCGGCAAAATTAACCGGGCTGAGCAGCGTTCCTGCACTAATAACTGCGGCACAACAGGCGGATGAGCAGGCTGAACCCGTCTGGTTTTTGCCGTACCTGTCGGGTGAACGTACGCCGCATAATAATCCGCAGGCGAAAGGCGTCTTTTTTGGTCTGACGCATCAGCATGGGCCGGCAGAACTGGCGAAAGCAGTGCTGGAAGGCGTGGGATTCGCGCTGGCGGATGGTATGGATGTGGTGCATGCCTGTGGTGTTAAACCGGCCAGCATTACGCTCATTGGCGGCGGGGCTCGCAGCGAGTACTGGCGCCAGATGCTGTCTGATATCAGTGGGCTGCAGTTGGATTACCGTACCGGCGGTGATGTTGGTCCTGCTTTGGGGGCGGCACGTTTGGCACAAATTGCCATGAATACTGATAAGCCATTATCCGATCTGCTGCCTCAACTGGTGCTGGAACAGGCGCATTATCCTGGCGCAGAGCGCCATGCGCTTTATTTACAACGTCGTGAAACCTTCCGTCGTCTCTACCAGCAATTGCTGCCACTCATGTCCTGATCTTATTTCCCCTCTGCTAACTCGGAGGGGATTTTCATAATCTATTTATTTCCCAAATTAATAAATTACGTGCATGGATTTATTCTGAAAATCTAACCTGGTGCTATTTTTCAGTGTTGTCTTTAGTGGGTTATTCATATGGTATCCATGATGGATAAGGAGATCCCAATGAAGACGACAAGGCTTATGGCATGGCTATTATTCCTTTCGGGCGCGCTCATTTACGTTATTGGTTTATGGCGCGCATGTCCTTTGTTGAGCGGGAAAGGATACTTTCTGGGTGTTCTGATGACGGGGATGTTCGTGACGTACGCTTATCAGCGTGCTGAAAATCTCAATCAGAACGACGAACACTTCGCTTCCGTGTGTCAGATGGTGGCGCTCATAACGATCGGATTGTTGCTAGTGGGGGTGTGGAATACCCCGTTAGCACCCATCGAAATGGGGCTGTACCCGGCGGCATTCTTTGTGTGTTTAGCGGGGAAAATTATGCTGATGCGCCCGCTAAAGGAGTAACGACGGGTGAATGTTAACTCACCAGTCGGCGTGTATCGATGCGTTGCAGCAGAACCGAAAGTAGCAGGCTGCCCGCCAGCGTGGCGCTGAAAATCCACAGCATATCCAGCGGCGGCCAGTTCTGAAGTTCGATACCGTTAGTGCGCAGCGCATGAATGATCAGCGCGTGGAAGCCATAGATACCCAGTGAGTGGCGGGAAATCAGGCCCAGTACGGGGATAGTGCGTGCGCTGAGGGTGTTTTTGACCAGCGTCAGCAGCGAGACTGCGCAAATAAATACGGCTGGGCCGCAGTAGAGATACCAGGTATCGGCAAAATTTCCTCGCCAGCGGAGTTCATGCAACGTGCCCCGAGAAATAATAAACACTGCAGTGATGAACAACGCCGCACAGAGCCAGGTGAGCGCACGCTTTTGCGTATCCATCATGCCAATCGCCCGGCCTAGCATGCCATACAGGATGTAATAGACCGTGTCGCCGCTGATGTACAGGTTGATGGGCAGCCACTCAACGCCCCCCATTTTTAGCGAGACGGTGTTGGGATTAGCAAGGATGCCAAGCACCACCATCAGCGCCAGCAGCATTTTTCCGCTAATACTTTTCACTTGAATCAGCGGTGAGACCAGGTAGATGACGGCGATGGCGAAGAAAAACCACAGGTGATAGAACACCGGTTTTTGCAGCAAATTTTTCAAAGACAGCTCGGCGTTAATCGAGGTGAACAGTGAGATGTAGGCCAGTGCGACGGCGCTATAAAACAGAACGCAGAGCGCAATACGGAGAAAATGTCGCGGCTGGGCGCTGCGCTCGCCAAAGAAAAGAAAGCCTGAAATCATGAAAAACAGCGGTACGCTGACGCGTGAAGCTGAATTGAGTACATTGGCAAGATCCCAGGCTAACGGGCTGACGCTGTGCGCATTGGTGATGTACCAGGTGGTGGTATGGATCATAACCACCATTAAACAGGCAATCCCGCGCAGGTTATCAATCCAGAAAATTTTGGGCTGCATCAGTTCCTCTGTTTCCATTAAAAAAAGTCTGACTGGCATTTCGCGGATGTATCTCACTGGAATAATCTGAGTTTTTACGCTAAAGCTTGTGATGGTCCGATGAGATTCTCAAAATAGGATCCGTTTCCAGACAGTAATAATAATAAGACTGACCCGCAAATCAGAGGGTAATAAAATGATGATGAAGTATTTCTTTCCCGCGATGGCTGCCCTCCTGCTGGCAGGATGCGCGGACCCACAGCCGCCAGCACCGGCTCAGAACGCGCAAAAGGCCAAGGTGAGCTCTTCACGTTCGTTGGATATGGAAGCATTATGCAAAAATGAAGCGGCTGAACGTTATAACACCGGGATGCAGAAAATAGACGTTACCGGCTTCGAACAGTTCCAGGGCAGCTATGAGATGCGTGGTTCTACCTTCCGTAAAGAGAGTTTTGTCTGCTCATTTGACGCAGACGGGCAGTTTTTGCATCTTTCCATGCGCTAAGTTCCTCCTTTTTCCCGTTTCGTACTGTATATCTTGCAGCCAGCGGGTATACTGATCGCTTCCTTTAAATCCACACGTATCCAGCACGAAATAATATGCAAAAGTTTGATACCAGGACCTTCCAGGGCTTGATCCTGACCTTACAGGATTACTGGGCTCGCCAGGGCTGCACCATTGTTCAACCATTGGACATGGAAGTCGGCGCGGGTACTTCTCACCCAATGACCTGCCTGCGCGCGCTGGGGCCGGAGCCGATGGCGACTGCTTATGTGCAGCCTTCTCGTCGTCCGACCGACGGTCGCTATGGCGAAAACCCGAACCGCTTACAGCATTACTATCAGTTCCAGGTCGTCATTAAGCCGTCCCCGGACAACATTCAGGAGCTGTACCTTGGTTCGCTGAAAGAGCTGGGTATGGATCCAACCATTCACGACATCCGTTTCGTGGAAGATAACTGGGAAAACCCAACGCTGGGTGCCTGGGGTCTGGGTTGGGAAGTGTGGCTGAACGGCATGGAAGTGACGCAGTTCACCTACTTCCAGCAGGTTGGTGGTCTGGAATGTAAGCCTGTGACCGGAGAAATCACTTACGGTCTGGAACGTCTGGCGATGTACATTCAGGGCGTAGACAGCGTTTACGACCTGGTCTGGAGCGACGGCCCGCTGGGTAAAACCACTTACGGCGATGTGTTCCATCAGAACGAAGTCGAGCAGTCGACTTACAACTTTGAATACGCTGACGTGGACTTCCTGTTCACCTGCTTCGAGCAGTATGAGAAAGAAGCCCAGCAGCTGCTGGCGCTGGAAAACCCACTGCCGCTGCCTGCTTACGAACGTATTCTGAAAGCCGCCCATAGCTTCAACCTGCTGGATGCGCGTAAAGCCATCTCCGTCACCGAGCGTCAGCGTTATATTCTGCGCATTCGCACCCTGACCAAAGCAGTGGCAGAAGCTTACTATGCTTCCCGTGAAGCCCTTGGCTTCCCGATGTGCAACAAAGACAAATAAGAGGCGGCCATGTCTGAGAAAACTTTTCTGGTGGAAATTGGCACTGAAGAGCTGCCACCAAAAGCACTGCGCAGCCTGGCTGAGTCCTTTGCTGCGAACTTTACTGCGGAGCTGGACAATGCTGGCCTCGCACACGGCAACGTAGAGTGGTTTGCTGCGCCGCGTCGTTTGGCGCTGAAAGTGGCTGCCCTTGCTGAATCGCAACCTGACCGTGAAGTAGAAAAGCGCGGCCCGGCGATTGCCCAGGCGTTTGACGCGGAAGGTAAACCGAGCAAAGCGGCAGAAGGTTGGGCGCGCGGTTGCGGTATCACCGTTGATCAGGCTGAACGCCTGACCACCGACAAAGGTGAATGGCTGCTGTATCGTGCGCATGTGAAAGGCGAAAGTGCAGAAACGCTGCTGCCAAACATGATTGCCACGTCACTGGCTAAGCTGCCGATCCCGAAACTGATGCGCTGGGGCGCGTCTGACGTCCATTTCGTGCGCCCGGTTCATACCGTCACGTTGCTGCTGGGCGACAAAGTCATCCCGGCAACGATTCTGGGTATTCAGTCCGATCGCGTGATCCGCGGCCACCGCTTTATGGGCGAGCCTGAGTTCACCATCGACAATGCCGACCAGTATCCTGAAATCCTGCGCCAGCGCGGTAAAGTCATTGCCGATTACGCCGAGCGTAAGGCAAAAATCAAGGCCGATGCCGAAGAGGCGGCGCGTAAGATTGGCGGCAACGCTGACCTGAGCGAAAGCCTGCTGGAAGAAGTCGCGTCTCTGGTTGAATGGCCGGTGGTGCTGACGGCGAAGTTCGAAGAAAAATTCCTCGCAGTGCCGTCAGAAGCGCTGGTTCACACCATGAAAGGTGACCAGAAGTACTTCCCGGTGTACGCGAACGACGGCAAACTGCTGCCGAACTTTATCTTCGTCGCTAACATCGAATCGAAAGATCCGATGCAGATTATTTCCGGTAACGAAAAAGTGGTTCGTCCGCGTCTGGCGGATGCCGAATTCTTCTTCAATACTGACCGCAAAAAACGCCTGGAAGATCATCTACCACGTTTGCAAACCGTGCTGTTCCAACAGCAACTGGGTACCCTGCGTGACAAGACGGATCGTATTCAGGCACTGGCGGGCTGGATTGCCGAACAGATTGGCGCTGACGTCAACCACGCCACCCGCGCGGGCCTGCTGTCCAAGTGTGACCTGATGACCAACATGGTCTTCGAGTTCACCGACACCCAGGGCGTGATGGGCATGCACTACGCACGTCATGATGGTGAAGCGGAAGATGTAGCGGTAGCGCTGAACGAGCAATATCAGCCACGCTTTGCCGGTGATGACCTGCCGTCTAACCCGGTTGCCTGTGCGGTAGCCATTGCCGATAAAATGGACACCCTGGCGGGTATCTTCGGTATTGGCCAGCATCCAAAAGGTGACAAAGACCCGTTTGCACTGCGTCGTGCTGCGCTGGGCGCGCTGCGTATCATCGTTGAGAAGAACCTGAACCTCGATCTGCAAACGCTGACCGAAGAAGCGGTACGTCTTTACGGTGACAAGCTGTCCAACGCGAACGTAGTGGATGATGTCATCGACTTTATGCTGGGTCGCTTCCGTGCCTGGTATCAGGACGAAGGCTACACCGTTGATACCATTCAGGCGGTGCTGGCGCGTCGTCCGACTCGTCCGGCTGATTTCGACGCACGTATGAAGGCGGTTTCGCACTTCCGTACGCTGGAAGCCGCGTCTGCGCTGGCTGCGGCCAACAAACGTGTTTCTAACATCCTCGCGAAAACGACAGAGCCGCTGAACGACCGTGTGAATGCAGCAACGCTGAAAGAGCCGGAAGAAATTACGCTGGCGATGAAGGTTGTGGTACTGCGTGACAAGCTGGAGCCTGCGTTTGCTGAGGGTCGCTATCAGGAAGCGCTGGTCGAACTGGCCGAACTGCGCGAACCGGTTGATGCGTTCTTCGAGAAAGTAATGGTTATGGTGGAAGATAAGGATTTACGTATCAACCGTCTCACCATGCTCGAAAAACTGCGTGAGCTGTTCCTGCGCGTGGCGGATATTTCGCTGCTGCAGTAACCGTCTGTATTGACGTAAAAAATGCCGGATACGCAATTGCTTATCCGGCATTTTTTTATGTCGCTAGCGCAGCTGCAATTCGGTCAGACAGGTCTGGCTGTCATTCATCGTTTTGATGGCGTGAGACGCTTTTTTTCCGTTGTAGCTCACTTCAATTGTGCCTTCCATATTGCGTGGCAGCCATACGCCGATAAAACCATTGCGGTAGCTGGTCATTGCTTTCTGCACCACCACGTCTCCCTTGCTATCCGTCACTTTGACATCAAAGGTCTTCTCGGGCATTTCTCCCTTGCAGCCAGAAAGGCTGTGGTTAAAGCAGGGGTGAGTTTGCCATTCGTACGGGGCAAAGGAGAGATAGAACTTGTCACCGAGCGGGAGCGTATAAACCTGTTCACCGGAAGAGAGCTTTAGTTCGGTGCTGGTGATGGAGGCAGAATAGGGCAGTGGTCGACTCTGAGGCGACTGGTCAATGGCGTCGACAATTTGCTCAACGGATTTCCCGCTTAGCCCATGTTGCGCCAGAAAGGTTGATTCCGGGGTAGCAGCGAATACGCTACTTGTGGTGAGTAAACCTAATAACAGCAACAGTGAGGTTTTCGACATAGCTTCAATTCCTTGTGAAAATTGTGGAATACATGCCGACGTACTATAAAGCTTACCCTTAGGGAAAGGTCAAAGGTGCGGTGGGTAAAGTAATGCAAAGAAGAAAGCTGGGGAAATTATTGCGAGAGACAGATAAAAAAAATCCCCGCCGTTTGGCAGGGATCCAGAATTTTGAGCTTTTTAAGCTTACAGGCTGGTTACGTTGCCAGCTGCCGGGCCTTTAGCGCCGCTTTCGATGGTGAAGGAAACTTTCTGACCTTCGTCCAGAGATTTGTAGCCTTCGTTCTGGATAGCAGAGAAGTGTACGAACACGTCTTTTGAGCCATCGTCAGGAGTGATGAAACCGAAGCCTTTATCAGCGTTGAACCATTTTACGATACCAGTCATTTTACCGGACATAGTGTATTACCTTTTAAAAAATAAGTGTGCCTTACGGCGATATGGCGTGCTTTACAGATTTTTTAACAGTAAAGGAAAATGCTCACTACGAAGGGTATCAATGATAACTCTTGAAGGGACTTGCCTTACTAAACTGCTGTAATGGTCTGTACGTCAAACCGTTGAGTGCATTAACTCATTTTACGCCGGAGGATGCAACTACTATTTACTTTTTTGTTGTTGGAGCTGGTGGTAGAACGGTCCCTTTACAGGACCGTTCTGAAGAGAAACCAGAAAAAATATCACTCCATCAACTGCTTACTTAATCTCGGGTCGGCCTGAATCAGGCGCATCAATTTCAATTCGGTACTGGACGGCTTTATGCGTTTAGACTCCCACTCATGAACCATCGCAACCGTTACGCCCATTACTCGGGCAAAATCATCTGTTTTTAAACCCGTCCCTCGTCGTAGCTGTTCAAATTCGGTAAACGGGTTGGCTTTTTGCGTCAAGGTGACGGTCTGCGATACATCTTTAAAAACAATCTGTTCCAGACTGCTAAGCAGTTCAAGCATAGGATCTTTATATTCCATTGAGGACTCCTAAAATCACACAGCGGGATCGTGAATTTCATCGAAGCTCATTAAGAATAGTCGCAAAAAAAGACGCCGGGCGTGGCGCGCGCGCGGTGGGCGCGTTTCAGCGGATCGCGGTGGCCGACCTGTAGTTTGCTAACGATCTGATAACGGTCGGGATCTCCTCTCGGCCAAACTCATTTGTAAAGATGACAAAATTTTTACGCCATTCGGCTGATGGCGCATTGTTCAGCAAAACGCAGGGCCACCGAAACGGGTATTTTCCCCGACAAGATTACGCGGAAAGGGTATCTTGCGGGGCTGACCTGGACTATCCTTGTCATCGTCAGGCACGCGGGTGTCGTTGTGCGCATTTTTGGGTGAAGGAGTATTAAAATGGCGACAGGTAAGTCCTGCTCTCGCTGGTTTGCGCCTGTTTTGGCGCTCTTAATGGTAGTTGGCCTGAGTGGGTGTTTTGATAAAGAAGGCGATCAACGCAAAGCGTTTGTCGATTTCCTGCAGAATACTGCAATGCGTAGCGGAGAGCGTTTACCGACGCTGACCGCCGATCAGAAAAAACAGTTTGGCCCGTTTGTCTCCGATTACGCGATTCTTTATGGTTATTCACAGCAGGTGAATCAGGCGATGGACTCCGGTCTGCGCCCGGTTGTGGATAGCGTAAATGCCATCCGTGTTCCTCAGGATTACGTGACTCAGCGTGAACCGCTGCGTCAGGCAAATGGTGCGCTGGGCGTGTTAGGGCAACAGTTGCAGAATGCGAAGCTGCAGGCCGATGCCGCACGTGGTGCGCTGAAGCAAAGCGAGGATCTGAAACCCGTCTTTGATCAGGTCTACAGCAAAGTCGTGACCGCACCGTCAGAGGCGCTACAGCCGCTGATTCCTGCCGCGCAAATCTTTACGCAGCAACTGGTACAGGTGGGTGATTTTATCGCGCAGCAGGATACGCAGGTGAGCTTTGTAGCGAACGGTATCCAGTTCCCGACCTCACAACAGGCAAGCCAGTACAACACGCTGATTGGCCCGCTGGCAGCCCAGCATCAGGCATTCAATCAAGCCTGGACTGCTGCGGTGAACGCAGCCCAGTAATTCAGGGAATAACGATATACAGAATGCCGGGTACGCAGTAGCGCCACCCGGCATTTTTTTATCCTGCTACCTGCGGATTCACACAGTTCTTCTCGACGTTCCCTTGCAGTGCATCAATTAAGTTATCTACCGCACAGGCCGCCATGTTGTAGCGGGTTTCATGGGTTGCTGAACCAATATGCGGTAGCGCCACCACGTTTGGTAACGACAGCAGCGGGGAGTCTACCGGCAGCGGTTCCTGCTCAAACACATCCAGACCGGCAGCATGAATTTCCCCGCTTTGCAGGGCGGCAATCAGTGCGGTTTCGTCCACGACCGGGCCACGTCCAGCGTTGATGAAAATGGCGGATGACTTCATTTTGGCGAACTGCGCGGCGCCAAACAGATGGTGAGTCTCATCCGTTAGCGGCAGGATCAGACAGACAAAATCCGATTCCTGCAACAGCGTATCCAGATTGCAGTAGCGCGCGTTGAAGCGCTCTTCCGCTTCCTTATGCTGGCGGCGTGCATTGTAGAGAATGGGCATGCCAAAGCCGAAATGGGCGCGTTGTGCCAGTGCGAGGCCGATGCGGCCCATACCGACAATCCCCAACGTTTTGTGATGTACATCGGTGCCGAACCAATCCGGCCCGATGCTCTTGGTCCATTCACCTACTTTCACGCGTTCAGCCACCTCGACTACGCGGCGAGCCGTGCTTAACACCAGTGCCATTATCGTATCCGCCACGGTTTCGGTCAGTACGGTTGGGGTGTGCATCAGTAAGACATTACGGGCGTTAAGCGCCTCGACGTCGAAATTGTCATAGCCTACGGAGATTGTTGAGGTTGCGCGCAGCCTGGGCATGTTCTCCAGCAGGGCGCTATTGACGGTTTCGCTGGAGCCCAGCAGACCTTCCGCACTGGCGAAGGCCTGCGCGTGCTGTGCGACCGTTTCCGGGCGCAGGTTAGGGACTTGAGTCACCGAAAAATGTGCTTCCAGGCGCTGCAGTAAATCGTCAGGTAACGCTTTGTAGAGAATAATGGACGGCTTCATGCGAATCTCCGTAAGTTAAAATTTAAGCGTGGCGTGCGCCAACCGGAATGCGGGTATTATTAGCAGGCTTAACAATCAGAGTTAGCCACACTGAGACAAAAAGCGCCACCCCCATAAAAATGTACGAGGCGGACGGGCTGCCGGTGGTGCCATTGAGGTAGCCAACAAACCAGGAGCCAAAGAATGACCCCAGCGCGCCCATACTGTTAATCAGCGCCATGGCGCCCCCGGCGACGTTACGCGGCAGCATTTCAGGAATGATGGCGAAGAAGGGACCATACGGGGCGTACATCGCCGCACCGGCTATCACCAGCAGGGTGTAAGACATCCAGAAGTGGTCAGCGCCAACGGCCCAGGAGCCGATAAAGGCACACGCGGCGATCAGTAACAGCGGCCAGACAAACAGCTTACGGTTTTGCAGTTTGTCGGAAGCCCATGAGGCCAAAATCATCGCGACGGTGGCGGCCAGATACGGGACCGATGAAAGCCAGCCCACTTCCACCATGCCGAGATTCGCGCCGCCGCTGCGGATAATTGACGGCAGCCACAACACAAAACCGTAAACGCCGATACTCCAGGTAAAATACTGCATACACAGCAGGATCACATTGCGTGAGCGGAAGGCCTCACCATAGTTACGCACGGCTTTAATTCCCTGCTGCTCTTGTTCCAGCTGTGCCTGCAGCGCGCTTTTTTCGGACTCCGTCAGCCAGCCCACCTGGGAAGGTTTGTCTTTGACCAGCACCCACCAGCAGAACGCCCAGATGACGGCCGGAAAGCCTTCGATGATGAACATTTCACGCCAGCCGAGCGCCTGAATCAAATAACCAGAGACGACGGACATCCACAGCACGGTGACCGGGTTACCGAGGATCAGGAAGGTGTTGGCGCGTGAACGCTCGGATTTGGTAAACCAGTTGCTGATATAAATCAGCATCGCGGGCATGACGGCGGCTTCTACGACGCCAAGAATAAAACGGATGGCGGCAAGCATGGGGATGTTACTGACCATACCGGTCAGCGAGGCGCACCCGCCCCACAGGATCAGGCAGATAAAAATGAGTTTTCGTACGCTGCGGCGCTCGGCGTAAATTGCGCCTGGGATCTGGAAAAAGAAATAGCCGAGGAAAAACAGGGCACCCAGCAGGGAAGAGATCCCTTTGGTAATGCCAAGATCCTCGTTAATGCCTGCGGCGGAGGCGAAGCTGAAGTTCGCGCGGTCGAGATACGCCAGGCTGTACGTGATAAACACGACCGGCATGATGTACCACCAGCGTTTTGCTGCATTGGTTGAGCTATTCATAGACTGCCCTCTGGTTATGCTGTTACGCCGCTTCTGTATGTAGGGTACAGAGTGGGCCGGGGGTTTATTCCCCTAATTTTTCACGTGTGGGTAATCCTTCGCTGTCGCCCTGAACCTGTATGGCCAGGGCGCCAATTTTATTGCCTCGGGCCACCGCCTGATGCAGTGAGTGCCCTTCCAGCAGGGCGCTGATGACGCCGACCGCAAAGCCATCGCCCGCGCCGACGGTATCGACCACGTTGTCTACCTTCACCGGTGCGACGCAGCCCTGCTCGCCGTTGGCTGCCTTATACCAGGCGCCATCGGCACCCGTTTTAACAATCACTGCCTTCACGCCGTGGCGCAGATAAAAGTCAGCGATGCCTTCAGGCGTCTGTTGTCCCGTCAAAATCATGCCCTCTTTTAACCCCGGCAGAACCCAGTCGGCCTGGAATGCGAGTCGGTTGAGTTTCTCCACCATCTCCGCTTCGCTGTTCCACAGCACCGGGCGTAAATTGGGATCGAACGAGAGAGTCTTTCCCTGGGCTTTCATGGTGCGGGCGGTATGGGCCAGCAGTTCGTAAGAACTGGCGGACAGCGCTGCCGCCACGCCACTCAGGTGCAGGTGGCGTGCGCTGGAGAAGTACGCTTCGTGATAATCCTCCATGCCAAGATGGCTGGCGGCTGAGCCTTTGCGAAAATATTCCACGATGGGATCGGTTCCATTTTCGACTTTAGATTTCAGCTGAAAGCCGGTTGCGTAGCGTCCATCCTGGGTGACTCCCTGCGCATCAATCCCTTCTTTTGCCAGCGACTTAATAATAAAACGGCCAAAACTGTCGTGACCTACGCGACTCACCCAGCCGACTTTCAGGCCCAGACGAGCAAGGCCGGTTGCCACGTTAAGCTCTGCGCCCGCGACCCGTTTGATAAATGTCTCTACATCCGCCAGTTCGCCGGTTTGCGTGGCGACAAACATCGTCATTGCTTCGCCAATGGTGACGACATCCAGTGAATTTTTCATGTGTTACTCCTCGCGTAGCAGTTCGACGTAGTGACGGGTCACCGCCGCTAAATCGTGCCCTTCCAGGGGGAATTCAATGCCGCGCGGGACGTCCGTGGGCAGCGTGTTTAACAGTGCCAGCCAGCGCGGGTCTGCCCAATCGGGCGCAACGGCACGGAAGCTGTCGAGATGCGGAGTGGCGGCCTTCACATGGATATATCCCACGGTTGAGGCGAGCGCCTGCGCGGCGTCTTCGGGGGAGTCGCCGACCCACAGCCAGTTGCCCATATCAAAGGTCAGGGATACCGGCAGATCCTGCGTCTGGCAGGCATCCCTGAAATGCAGCATAGGCTGCAGGCGTCCGCAGGACGTTTGATCGTTCTCGACCACCAGTTCCATACCGCTGTCGTTGAGCCACTCACGCAGTGTGTCGAATTGCTGAGTATGGGAAAAATGACCCAGGGAGACTTTTAACCATAACGCCTGCAACGTTTGGGCTTCCTGAAGGAGCGCCGGCAGGTGGGGATTGAGATGACCATCTTGTAGAAATAGCGGTTCTGGCGCGGAGTAGCAGGCCAGCAGGCCGAAGATTTCAATCGCAGATGCCAGGGTTGGCAGCGTTTTAAGCTCGGCGTCGCTCAGCATTTCGCGGCGGATTTCAACGCCGTCAGCTCCGGCTTCAGCAATAATAGGCAGCATGGCAGTTTGCCCGCCAGCTGCATGCACCTGGTCGTAGCCGTAAGCGGCGGTGACCACCATAATTTTTCTTTTCATGGAAACTCCAAATCGTGCGTTCTTGCTATAACGCTAGATGGAACCGGTTCCAAAGAAAAGACTATGATGCCGAATTTATGATCACCATCACGAAGGAAATTTAACGGGCGGTAGACCCGCGAACGATCAGCTCACCGGAGAAAACCTGTTCCTGAACAGCATCCGATTTACCATCGATCCGGCGTACAACCTGCTCGACGGCGGTATAGCCAATCTGCCAGGTGGGCTGCTTCAGGGTGGTGATGCCGACGCCAGCCAGTTCGGCCCATTCCAGTTCGTCAAAACCGAGCAGGCCGATGTCGCTGCCCCAGTTGAGGCCAATACGCTTCAGCGAGCGGGCCACCTGCAGCGTGAGCGCGCCGTTGGCAGAGATAACGGCCTTACGCATTCCGCGATGCTGCTGATGAAACTGACGCAGCGTGTCATCCAGTTGCGTATTTTCCGCCAGCGAAACCTCGGCATTTTCGGCGATAACGCCGGGATATCGCGCCAGCGTGGCGCGAAAAGCAGTCAGACGTTCGCGTCGGGTGTTAACCATCCCCAACGGCTCGCTGAGGAACAGAATAGCTTCGAAGCCTTGTTCAATCAGGTGCTCAGTGGCAACTGTCGCCGCCTGGGTGTTATCCAGACCGACCATATCACAGGCGAAATCCGGAATTTTACGGTCAATCAACACCATCGGTAGTGCAGACTGTTGCAGGCGGTTCAGCCCTTCTTCGCGCATGCCGACGGCATTCACCACAATCCCCTCAACCTGATAGCTGCGCAGCAGATCGAGATAATGCAGCTCCTGGTCCACTTCGTTATTGGTATTACAGACCAGCGGGGTAAAGCCTTTTTCGCGACAGGCAGCTTCGATACCGCTTAACACGTTAACGGAGTAGGGGTTGGTAATGTCGGCGATAATCAGGCCTATCAGGCGGGTACGGCCATGCTTCAGGCCTCGTGCCATCAGGCTGGGGCGATAGTCGAGTTCGGCAATGGCGTGTTCAATGCGGGCCAACAGCGCGTCGGAGAGCAGATGCTTCTCACCGTTGAGGTAGCGTGAAATGCTGGTCTTACCCGTTTTTGCGGCTTTCGCCACATCGCTGATGGTGGCACGTGTTGATTTGCTCATCGCTGATTTCCCTGAATTTAGTGTGAACACCTTATCGTGAAAATCAACGTTGGCAAGTGCTTCATGCCGGATAAGGCGCAGCCTGTCTCCGGCACAAAACGTTACTGAATTGGACTCAACGTGATCTCTACGCGGCGGTTTTGTGCTTTACCTTCCGCGGTGCTGTTGCTGGCTATTGGATTCGCCGGGCCCATTCCACGGGTGCGGATACGGTTAGCTTCCACACCCTGAGTGATCAGGGCGCTGGCAACGGAGTCCGCACGCTGCTGTGACAGACGCATGTTCAGATCCTGGCTGCCGGTGCTGTCGGTGAAGCCCAATACGTTGACCGTGGTTTTATTGTACTCTTTCAGCACCATAGCCACGCCGGTCAGGGTGTTGGCCCCGGCAGGTTTCAGGTTGGCGCTGCTGCTGTCGAAGGTGACGTTGTTGGGCATATTCAGAATGATGTTATCGCCACTGCGCGTCACGCTCACGCCGGTTCCCTGCATTTTTTCGCGCAGTTTTGCTTCCTGCACGTCCATGTAGTAACCGATACCACCACCCACGGCGGCACCTGCGGCTGCGCCAATCAACGCGCCTTTGCCGCGATCTTTCTTCGACGAGGAGAGCGCGCCAATGCCCGCACCCACCAGCGAACCAATGCCCGCCCCCATGCCGGATTTACCCGCTTCGCGTTCACCGGTGTAAGGGTTTGTTGTGCAGCCAGAAACCGCCAGGGCACCGCTCACGATGGCAGCAATCACAAATACACGTTTCTTCATCTTAATTCCTTAATGACTTTTTTATTCTTTACCACAGCGACTGTGGCGGTTGATTATGACGTGTGAACATGAAGAAAATTCCAGGGAAGACTCTGAAATTTGTAAGTAACATTGAACGGCATAATAAATAAGCCGTCACATCGCATTCAGGAGCGCCATCTTGGCTAATTCACCCGCACATTACTCGGTATTAACCGCCGCCCACTGGGGACCCATTGTTGTTGAAACCGATGGCGACACGGTTTTCTCCTCGCGTGGCGCATTGCCCACTTCACAGCCCAATTCGTTGCAGACCGTGGTGCGCGATCAGGTACACAGCAAAACGCGGGTGCGTTTTCCGATGGTGCGTAAAGGCTTTCTGGCCTCGCCGGAGGCCCCACAGGGTGTGCGCGGGCAGGATGAGTTTGTCCGTGTCAGCTGGGATGAGGCGCTGAATCTGATCCATACCCAGCATAAGCGCATTCGCGACAGTTACGGTCCGTCCTCCATTTTTGCCGGTTCGTACGGTTGGCGTTCGAACGGTGTGTTACACAAGGCCGCGACCCTGCTGCAGCGGTATATGGCGCTGGCGGGTGGTTATACCGGCCATTTGGGGGATTACTCAACGGGGGCGGCGCAGGCCATCATGCCGTACGTCGTGGGCGGGAACGAAGTCTATCAGCAGCAGACCAGTTGGCCCGTCGTACTGGAGCACAGCGACGTGGTGGTGCTTTGGAGCGCGAATCCGCTCAACACCCTGAAGATTGCCTGGAACGCCTCTGATGAGCAGGGGCTCGCGTACTTTGAGGCGTTACGCAACAGCGGTAAACGCCTGATCTGCATTGATCCGATGCGATCGGAGAGCGTGGATTTCTTTGGTGACAAAATGGAGTGGGTCGCCCCGCATATGGGAACCGATGTCGCCCTGATGCTCGGCATTGCCCATACGCTGGTGGAAAACGGCTGGCACGACGAGGCGTTTCTTGCCCGCTGTTCCACCGGTTACGAACGATTTGCCGACTATCTTGTGGGGAAATCCGATGATGTCGCCAAAACGGCAGAGTGGGCTGCGGAGATTTGTGGTGTACCTGCGGCGAAAATACGTGAACTGGCAGAAATATTTCACCAAAATACCACCATGCTGATGGCCGGGTGGGGTATGCAACGTCAGCAGTATGGTGAACAAAAGCACTGGATGATCGTCACGCTGGCCGCCATGCTCGGGCAAATTGGCACGCCTGGCGGTGGTTTTGGTCTCTCTTATCATTTTGCTAACGGCGGCAATCCGACGCGTCGCGCGGCGGTGCTCGCCTCCATGCAGGGGAGCGTAAAAGGTGGCACCGATGCGGTGGATAAAATCCCGGTTGCGCGCATCGTTGAGGCTCTGGAAAACCCCGGAGGGTTCTACCAACACAACGGTATGGACCGCCATTTCCCGGACATCCGTTTTCTCTGGTGGGCGGGCGGAGCAAACTTCACCCATCATCAGGATACCAATCGTCTGATTCGCGCCTGGCAAAAGCCAGAGCTGGTGGTGATCTCCGAGTGTTTCTGGACGGCGGCGGCGAAGCATGCCGATATCGTCTTGCCCGCCACCACCTCTTTTGAGCGCAACGACCTCACCATGACCGGTGATTACAGTAACCAGCATCTGGTACCGATGAAGCAGGTCGTGCCGGCACGCGATGAGGCGCGCAATGATTTTGATGTCTTTGCTGAACTCAGCGAGCGCTGGGAGCAGGGCGGGTATGAACGGTTTACGGAAGGCAAAAGCGAGCTGGAATGGCTGGAGACCTTTTACAAGATTGCCGGGCAGCGCGGGGTCAGCCAGCAGGTGACGTTGCCGCACTTTGCCGAGTTCTGGCAGGCCAACAGGCTTATCGAAATGCCGGAAAGTGCCGCCAACGCGCAGTTTATTCGCTTTGCTGATTTTCGCCGTGACCCGCAGGCGCATCCGCTGAAAACGGACAGCGGCAAAATCGAAATCTACTCGCAGAAGATTGCAAGTTACGGCTACGCGGATTGTGCAGGGCACCCGATGTGGCTGGCGCCGGATGAATGGTTCGGCAATGCTGAGCCTGAGCAATTACAGGTGCTGTCGGCCCATCCGGCGCACCGTTTGCACAGCCAGTTGAATTACAGCACGTTACGCGAGCAGTACGCGGTGGCGGATCGTGAACCGGTGACCATTCACCCGCAGGATGCGAGGGCGCGGGGGATTGCCGATGGCGACACGGTCAGGGTGTGGAATCATCGCGGGCAAATTCTGGCCGGGGCGGTGGTGACGACAGGCATCAAAGCGGGCGTGATTTGTATTCACGAGGGCGCCTGGCCAGATTTGGACCTGTCCGCAGGGGGGATTTGTAAGAATGGCGCGGTGAATGTGCTGACCTGCGATCTCCCCAGCTCGAAGCTGGGGAATGGCTGCGCGGGCAACACCGCGCTGGCGTGGCTGGAAAAGTACACCGGGCCCGCACTGGCGCTTACGGCGTTTGATCCGCCTGCCAGTTCATAATCCACGTGGGGTGATGCGTCTCTTCCTGCCATGCGCTGTCTTCAATACGAAAACCCAGCGCATGGTAGAAATTCACCGCCGACTGGTTCTTCTGATAAACCTCAAGGCTGAGTAACGAAAAGCGCTGCTGGACATGCTGCACCAGCGCTTTGCCGATCCCGCTTCTGATGGCGGTAGGTTCAACAAACAGTGCGCCCAAAAAGCGCGCTTCCATCACGCTGGCAAAGCCTTTGAGCTGGCCGCTTTCCTCCCATACCCAGGTTTGTGCTGCGGGCAGGTAGACATCGCGTACGATGGGTTCACTCTCACGCCAGTAGCGTTCTTCAATAAACGGATGAGCATAAATCGTGCTATCCATCCACAGCGCCAGAATCGGCGCCAGATCGTCAGGCGTTGATTGGCGAATCATGTTGACCCTCCGGGTAGCAAATACAGCCGGTGACATGGTCGTTGACCAGCCCGCATGCCTGCATAAAGGAGTAACAGATGGTGGTGCCGACAAACTTAAAGCCGCGCTTTTTTAACGCTTTTGAGAGCGCGTCAGACGCAGGGGTTGAGGTGGGGATGTCGCTCAGGCTAGCGGCGCGCGTCAGCTGCGGTTGATGATCAACGAACGACCAGACAAACTCGCTAAACGGTTCGCCGTTTTGCGCCATCGCCAGGTAGGCGCGTGCGTTGCCGATAATGGCCTGAATTTTCCCTCGATGACGAATAATGCCGGCATCCAGCACCAGCCTTTCGACATCATCTTCGGTCATCGCGGCAACGGCGACGGGATCGAAATGGTGGAAAGCATGACGATAGTTTTCCCGTTTCTTCAGGACGGTTATCCACGATAACCCCGCCTGCTGCCCCTCCAGACAGATCATCTCGAACAGCTTTTGACCGTCGGTTTCGGGGACACCCCACTCCTTGTCGTGATAGGCAATGTATAGTGGATCTTGACTGACCCAGCCGCAACGCTGCATATTCTTCCTCGCTGTTTTTACTGGCGTAAAAATTTCATTCGGCTCGCCTTGACGTGCCCGCTAAAAAGACAATATTTAATACAGGGCCTAATGTGCCCGATATCCTTCACACAATGACAATAATATCGCCGAATTCGGCTCTTTTCTGGAGTCGCGTTGATGATTATAAGAAACAGTAGTGGTCGCCAGAGGTTCAGCCTTCTGGTGAGCGTCGTGGTCTGTGCGCTGTCTACCCATACGGCCTATGGCTGGCAACAAGAATATATCGTTGATGCTATGTCAGGTCATACGGCTGAACGTTATACATGGGACAGCGATCACCAACCACGCTATAACGACATACTTGAAGAACGCATTCGTTCCACGAAGAGCGTGGCGGGTCCGGTGGTGAGCCTGGCGGACCAAACGACGCTGGATACGACCAGCGGTATGAGTATGGGCTGGAATTTCCCCGTGTCCAGGCAAGTGACGACCGGCCCGATTGCAACCCTGCATTATGACGGTTCGGCAACGTCCACCTATAACGAGTTTGGCGACAGTGCGACGTCCGTCACGCAGACCGATCCGTTATGGCATGCCAGCGTTAGCACCTTAGGCTGGCGGGTTAATTCGCAGTTTGGCGATGTGCGTCCGTGGGCGCAAATCAGCTATAACCAGCAGTTTGGCGAGAATATCTGGAAGGCGCAATCGGGCCTCAGCCGGATGTCCGCGGCGAGTCAGGACGGTAACTGGCTGGATGTTACCGTGGGTGCCGATATGCTGCTCAATCCGCATATGGCGGCCTATGCTGCGCTCTCTCAGGCGGAAAATAGCACCAATAACAGTGACTATATGTACACCATGGGAGTAAGCGCAAAATTTTAACGCCAACATGCGTAAATAAAACAACTCCGTTACATATTAGAACCAATAATCACACGCGTCTCAGTGATAGCGGACACTCATTTGTGTGAAAAAATCGGTTAGCTGAATAATTGTCTCGTCATTCATTCCGCAATCCAGGCATTTCATTCCGTTCTGATGGCACTTCATGCCGTTTTCCCCTCGTCATAAATGCACTTCGGTATGGTTGTTGGCAGAGAATTTCCCATTTTGCTTATGCAGGAATACTGCCATGAAAACTTCTGATTATCAGCGTACCCGGTGGCTGACCCTGATCGGCACCATCATTACCCAATTTGCCTTAGGTTCGGTTTACACCTGGAGCCTGTTCAATGGCGCGCTTTCTTCAAAGCTGGATGCGCCGGTCAGCCAGGTGGCTTTCTCCTTTGGCCTGTTAAGCCTGGGCCTGGCGATTTCTTCTTCTGTCGCCGGGAAACTTCAGGAACGTTTTGGCGTGAAACGCGTCACCATGGCATCCGGTATCCTGCTGGGCGTGGGCTTCTTCTTAACCGCACACTCTGACAGCCTGATTATGCTGTGGCTGAGTGCGGGTGTGCTGGTGGGCTTAGCGGATGGTGCGGGCTACCTGTTAACGCTGTCCAACTGCGTAAAATGGTTCCCTGAGCGTAAAGGGCTGATTTCCGCCTTTGCTATCGGCTCTTATGGCCTCGGCAGCCTCGGCTTCAAGTTTATCGACACTCATCTGCTGGAAACCGTCGGGCTGGAGAAAACCTTTGTTATCTGGGGCGCGATTGTGCTGGTGATGATCGTCTTTGGCTCTACGCTGATGAAAGATGCACCAAATCAGGAAGTTAAAACGGTGAATGGCGTGGTCGAGAACGACTACACTCTGGCGCAATCGATGCGCAAACCACAGTACTGGATGCTGGCAGTGATGTTCCTGACCGCGTGTATGAGTGGGCTGTATGTCATTGGTGTGGCAAAAGATATTGCACAAACTCTGGCGCATATGGATGTGGCGACAGCGGCCAATGCGGTGACGGTGATTTCCATCGCTAACCTGTCAGGCCGTCTGGTGCTGGGCATCCTGTCCGACAAGATTTCCCGTATTCGCGTTATCACCATTGGTCAGGTTGTTTCGCTGGTCGGTATGGCGGCGCTGTTATTCGCACCGCTGAACGAAGCGACCTTCTTCGCGGCGATTGCCTGTGTGGCCTTTAACTTTGGCGGTACGATTACCGTGTTCCCGTCCTTGGTCAGTGAGTTCTTTGGCCTGAATAATCTGGCTAAAAACTATGGGGTTATCTATCTGGGCTTCGGGATTGGCAGCATCTGTGGGTCCATCATCGCTTCCCTGTTTGGCGGTTTTTACGTGACCTTCTGTGTCATCTTCGCTCTGTTAATCATCTCGCTGGCGCTGTCTACCACCATTCGTCAGCCTCAGCGTAGCGTATTTACCGAGGCGCACGCCTGATTCTATTAGTGGTGTCATTAATACCTGGCGCATATATTTACAAAAATATATGCGCCATTTTCATTCTCTATAAGCACTTTTGCGTTTACCTGTGGTCTACTTACTCGCGCCCGTAGACATTTCAAACTCTGCCGTTGTCGCATCTTTCACCTGCCCGGTCTAACTGACTGTAAGTAGGGTTTTTTATCCCGTTTTCCAGGTTTTATTGATGAGATATATTAAGTCGATGACGCAGCAGAAGCTCAGTCTCTTGCTGGCAATCTATATCGGTCTGTTTATGAACTCCGCTGTATTTTACCGTCGTTTTAGCGGATATGCGTACGAGTTCACCGTCTGGAAAGGAATCTCTGCGGTTGTTGAATTAGCTGGCGCGGTGCTGGCAACCTTCTTTTTACTTCGTCTTCTCTCTTTATTTGGCCGACGCGCCTGGCGTGTACTGGCGACCTTTGTGGTGCTGTGTTCCGCAGGTGCCAGCTATTATATGACCTTCCTGAACGTGGTGATCGGTTACGGCATTATTGCCTCGGTTATGACCACCGATATTGATTTATCGAAGGAAGTTGTGGGCTGGCATTTTATTGCGTGGCTGGTTTCGGTCAGTATTTTGCCGTTGCTCTTAATCTGGAATAACCGCTGTCGCTACACCCTGATAAAACAGCTGCGCACGCCAGGTATGAGATTTCGCAACGTGGCGGTCGTTTTGCTGGCGGGGATCATGGTATGGGCGCCGATTCGTCTGCTCAGCATGCAGCAGAGATCCGTCGAGCGTGAAACCGGCATCGATTTGCCCAGCTACGGCGGCGTCGTGGCAAACTCCTATCTGCCGTCAAACTGGCTCTCCGCGTTAGGGCTGTATGCCTGGGCGCAGGTTGATGAGTCCTCAGACAACCAATCGCTGATGAACCCGGCGAAAAAATTCACTTATGTTGCCCCCAAGAATCTCGATGACACCTACGTGGTGTTTATTATTGGTGAGACCACGCGCTGGGATCATATGGGGATTTTTGGCTACGAGCGAAATACCACGCCAAGACTGGCTCAGGAGAAAAACCTGGCGGCATTCCGTGGGTATTCATGTGATACCGCGACCAAATTGTCGCTGCGCTGCATGTTTGTACGTCAAGGTGGTGCGGAAGAAAACCCACAGCGGACGCTGAAAGAACAAAACGTTTTTTCTGTACTCGGTCAGTTAGGGTTTAAAACAGACCTTTACGCGATGCAAAGCGAGATGTGGTTCTACAGTAATACCATGGCGGAAAACATCGCCTATCGTGAACAAATTGGCGCAGAGCCGCGTAACCGTGGCAAAACGGTTGACGATATGCTGCTGATTACCGAAATGCAGCAATCCTTAAAGCAGAATGACAGCGGTAAGCGCCTGATTATTCTGCATACCAAAGGTTCACACTTTAACTACACGCAGCGCTACACTCGCGAGTATGCACAGTGGAAGCCTGAGTGTGTGGATGTCGATAGCGGCTGTTCGAAAGAACAGATGATTAACTCTTTCGACAACTCGGTGACCTATGTCGATCACTTTATTACCAAAGTGTTTGATCAACTGCGCGATAAGAAAGCGATAGTGTTCTATGCCGCCGATCACGGTGAGTCTATTAACGAACGTGAGCACCTGCACGGTACGCCGCGTAAAATGGCGCCGCCAGAGCAGTTCCGCGTGCCGATGATGGTGTGGATGTCGGATAAGTATCTGGAAGACCCCGATCATGCGAAGGCGTTTGCTCACCTGAAGCAAGAGGCGGATATGAAGGTCCCGCGCCGCCATGTGGAACTGTATGACACCATTTTGGGTTGCCTCGGTTATACCTCGCCAAACGGCGGTATAAATGAGAACAATAACTGGTGCAACGTTCCGGGCGGGCAGAAAGTCGCGGCGCAGTAACCGGCCTGCTGACTTTCTCGCCGATCGAATGGCATTTTGATACGAAGGGATTGACGGGCGCACACCTGAGCAGTAAGATGCGCCCGCATTCGGTGATTGGCGCAGCCTGGTAGCGCACTTCGTTCGGGACGAAGGGGTCGGAGGTTCGAATCCTCTATCACCGACCAAATTAGAAAAGCCCGCTCTTTGATTCACGAGGATGAGAACCTCCGGGGGTAAGAGGTTCGACTCGAACGTAGTGAGAGAACGTTGCGCCAGCAACGGCCCGCAGGGCGAGCCACGCAGTGGCGAGTCATCCTCTATCACCGACCAAATTTAAAGCCCTGCTCAACGAGCAGGGCTTTTTGCATTTGAAGCCGAGAGGATTTGTAGGCCCGATAAGTGCAGCGCCATCAGGCAATTAAAGCGTGCGGGAGTCTGCATCGTCGGATGGCGGCGCAGACGCCTTATCCGGCCAACGGGCCGCTTCCCCGTTTCATCTTCATTTCGCCTGCAAAAATTGTGTACCACTTCCCACTGTCTGTTAACGATTCTGTGACATATTCCATTGTCTTTTTTTATATTTGCTTGAATCTTTTTTTGCGTTACTTATGGCTGAACCTAGCATTTTCCGCTGTGCGCTTTAACGTTCATGGTATTAATCGCTCAGATATGCAGCATTCATTAAGAAATTTTTCACATTTTGCATAAATGTTAATCACTAAACGTTGCTAAATATGAAGATATTTATTCTGGTATAGGCCGCGTAGCACAAATTTCCCTGCTGAAAATGCCCCTCTGCACTTTTTTTAATCTTTGTTTGCGAATTCTCACCGTTGGCGTAAATCACGGTTACCTGTATTGACGTTTTCACATTCTGTTGACAGATTGTAGGGCATGAGGGGCATTTCATGGAGAATCCGCACTGCAACTCAGTCGCTTATGTGAACGGAATCCCCATCCTCTTAACGCCGACCCGGCCGGGTAAAAAACAAAAAAGGCCAGGCGGTGCAAACCCACTGCAAAGGGTAAAACAACAAACATCACATTTGGAGCAGAAGAATGAGTATTTCCTTGAAGAAGTCAGGGATGCTGAAGCTTGGTCTGAGCCTGGTGGCTATGACCTGCGCCGCAAGCGTACAGGCTAAAACTCTGGTTTATTGTTCAGAAGGATCTCCTGAAGGCTTTAACCCACAGCTTTTCACTTCTGGCACAACCTATGATGCCAGCTCAGTACCGATCTATAACCGCCTGGTTGAGTTCAAAACCGGTACGACTGAAGTGATCCCGGGCTTGGCTGAGAAGTGGGAAATCAGCGAAGACGGTAAAACCTATACCTTCCACCTGCGTCAGGGCGTGAAGTGGCAGGACAATAAAGAATTTAAACCGACGCGTACCTTCAACGCTGATGACGTGGTGTTCTCCTTTGACCGCCAGAAAAACGCCCAGAACCCGTACCATAAAGTCTCTGGTGGCAGCTATGAGTACTTCGAAGGGATGGGCTTGCCGGATCTGATCAGTGAAGTGAAGAAAGTCGACGATAACACCGTCCAGTTCGTACTGACCCGCCCGGAAGCACCGTTCCTGGCAGATCTGGCGATGGACTTCGCGTCTATTCTTTCCAAAGAATATGCCGACAACATGCTGAAAGCTGGCTCCCCGGAGAAAGTGGATCTGAACCCAATCGGTACCGGTCCGTTCCAGATGCAGCAGTACCAGAAAGACTCGCGCATTCTGTATAAAGCGTTCGAAGGTTACTGGGGCACCAAGCCCAAGATCGATCGTCTGGTCTTCTCCATCACCCCTGACGCATCCGTGCGTTACGCCAAGCTGCAGAAGAATGAGTGCCAGGTGATGCCGTACCCGAACCCGGCTGACATCGCGCGTATGAAGCAGGACAAAAACCTCAACCTGCTGGAGCAGGCGGGCCTGAACGTCGGCTACCTCTCTTTCAACACCGAGAAGAAACCATTTGATGATGTGAAAGTGCGTCAGGCGCTGACCTACGCGGTGAACAAAGAAGCGATCATCAAAGCGGTATATCAGGGCGCAGGCGTTGCAGCCAAGAACCTGATCCCGCCAACCATGTGGGGCTATAACGACGACGTTAAAGACTACAGCTACGATCCGGAAAAAGCCAAAGCGCTGCTGAAAGAAGCGGGCCAGGACAAAGGCTTCACCGTTGAACTGTGGGCGATGCCGGTACAGCGTCCGTACAACCCGAACGCACGCCGTATGGCTGAAATGATCCAGGCGGACTGGGCGAAAATTGGCGTCCAGGCCAAAATCGTCACCTACGAGTGGGGCGAGTACCTCAAGCGTGCCAAATCTGGTGAGCACCAGGCGGTGATGATGGGCTGGACCGGGGACAATGGGGATCCGGATAACTTCTTCGCCACCCTGTTCAGCTGTGCGGCAGCGAAAGACGGCTCCAACTACTCTCGCTGGTGCTACAAGCCGTTTGAAGATCTGATTCAACCGGCCCGCGCGACCGACGACCACAACAAGCGTGTTGAACTCTACAAACAAGCTCAGGTAGTGATGCATGACCAGGCGCCTGCGCTGATCATTGCTCACTCCACCGTGTATGAGCCCGTGCGTAAAGAAGTCAAAGGCTATGTGGTTGATCCATTAGGCAAACACCACTTCGAAAACGTCTCTATCGAATAATTAAAAGCAATTAAGGAAGCGCTGCGCCCCGGTATTGTGTAGGCCGGATAAGCGCAGCGCCATCCGGCGTAGTGCTTTACCCACAGTTGTTTATGCGTGGGATAAGATTTGTGAGCAATACAGATTCACGGTTCCAGGCCGTGCGTCATTAGAGAGAATCCGGGTTATGTTGCAGTTCATTCTCCGACGTTTGGGACTCGTCATCCCTACGTTTATCGGTATCACTCTTCTCACCTTTGCCTTCGTCCATATGATCCCCGGCGATCCGGTAATGATCATGGCGGGTGAGCGTGGGATCTCCCCTGAGCGTCATGCTCAACTGCTGGCTGAACTCGGTCTGGATAAACCGATGTGGCAGCAGTACCTCCATTACATTTGGGGGGTTATGCATGGTGACTTAGGCATTTCGTTAAAAAGCCGCTTGCCGGTGTGGGAAGAGTTCGTGCCACGCTTTAAAGCGACGCTGGAACTCGGTGTCTGCGCCATGATGTTTGCCACCGCGGTAGGCATTCCCGTTGGTGTACTCGCCGCGGTTAAGCGTGGTTCCATTTTCGATCACACCGCTGTGGGTCTGGCACTGACCGGTTACTCCATGCCTATCTTTTGGTGGGGCATGATGCTGATCATGCTGGTTTCCGTGCAGTGGAACCTGACGCCGGTTTCCGGGCGGGTGAGCGACATGGTGTTCCTTGATGACTCCAACCCGCTGACCGGGTTTATGCTGATCGACACCGCCATCTGGGGTGAAGAGGGTAACTTCATTGATGCCGTGGCGCATATGATCCTGCCCGCGATGGTGCTGGGCACCATTCCTCTGGCTGTTATCGTGCGTATGACCCGTTCGTCAATGCTGGAAGTGCTGGGCGAAGATTACATTCGTACCGCGCGCGCCAAGGGGCTGACGCGGATGCGCGTGATCGTCATTCATGCTCTGCGCAACGCCATGCTGCCCGTGGTGACCGTTATCGGTCTGCAGGTCGGTACGCTGCTGGCAGGGGCTATTCTGACCGAAACCATTTTCTCGTGGCCGGGTCTGGGGCGCTGGCTGATTGATGCGCTGCAACGCCGTGATTATCCGGTAGTGCAGGGCGGTGTATTACTGGTAGCGACGATGATTATTCTCGTCAACCTGCTGGTAGACCTGCTGTACGGCGTGGTGAACCCGCGTATTCGGCATAAGAAGTAAGGGGCCATCATGTCACAGGTTACTGAAAATAAAGTTATTGCTGCACCGGTGCCGATGACCCCGTTGCAGGAGTTCTGGCACTATTTTAAACGCAACAAAGGTGCGGTCGTTGGCCTCGTTTATGTGGTCATCGTGCTGTTTATTGCCATTTTCGCCAACTGGATTGCGCCCTATAACCCGGCGGAACAGTTTCGCGATACGCTGCTGGCACCTCCTGCGTGGCAGGAAGGCGGCTCGTGGGCGCATCTGTTCGGTACTGACGACGTGGGACGCGATGTGTTATCGCGCTTGATGTATGGTGCACGATTGTCGCTGCTGGTCGGCTGTCTGGTGGTGGTGCTGTCGCTGGTGATGGGGGTTATCCTCGGCCTGGTGGCCGGTTATTTCGGCGGTATTGTTGATAACATCATCATGCGTGTGGTCGATATCATGCTGGCGCTGCCGAGTCTGTTGCTGGCTCTGGTGTTAGTCGCCGTATTTGGCCCATCGATAGGTAACGCGGCGCTGGCGCTGACGTTCGTGGCGCTGCCGCACTATGTGCGTCTGACACGTGCCGCCGTGCTGGTGGAAGTGAACCGCGACTACGTCACCGCCTCTCGCGTAGCGGGTGCCGGTGCGATGCGCCAGATGTTCGTTAATATTCTTCCTAACTGTCTTGCGCCGCTGATTGTTCAGGCGTCGCTCGGCTTCTCTAACGCCATTCTCGATATGGCCGCGCTTGGCTTCCTGGGCATGGGCGCGCAGCCGCCAACACCGGAATGGGGCACTATGCTCTCCGACGTGTTGCAGTTCGCGCAAAGTGCCTGGTGGGTCGTGACCTTCCCGGGTCTGGCGATCCTGCTGACGGTGCTGGCATTTAACCTGATGGGTGACGGTCTGCGTGACGCGCTCGATCCCAAACTGAAGCAGTAAGAGGTTCGAGATGGCGTTATTAAATGTAGACAAGTTATCTGTACATTTCGGCGACGTTGGCGCCGAATTCCGTGCCGTAGACCGCATCAGCTACAGTGTGAACCAGGGCGAAGTGGTGGGGATTGTCGGGGAATCCGGCTCCGGTAAGTCCGTCAGTTCACTGGCGATTATGGGGCTGATTGACTACCCCGGGCGCGTGATGGCGGAAAGCCTTGAGTTTAACGGCCGCGACCTGAAACGCATCTCTGAAAAAGAGCGTCGCCAGCTGGTGGGTGCTGAAGTGGCGATGATTTTCCAGGATCCAATGACCAGCCTCAACCCTTGCTACACCGTCGGCTACCAGATTATGGAAGCCATTAAGGTGCATCAGGGTGGCAACAAGAAAACCCGTATTCAGCGGGCGATTGACCTGCTGACGTTGGTGGGCATTCCTGACCCGGCTTCACGTCTTGATGTGTATCCGCACCAGTTGTCTGGAGGCATGAGTCAGCGCGTGATGATCGCCATGGCGATTGCCTGTCGTCCGAAACTGCTGATTGCCGATGAACCGACAACCGCGCTGGACGTGACTATTCAGGCGCAGATCATCGAACTGCTGCTGGAGCTTCAGCAGAAAGAAAATATGGCGCTGGTGTTGATTACTCATGACCTGGCGCTGGTGGCAGAAGCGGCACACAAAATCATCGTTATGTATGCCGGTCAGGTGGTGGAAACCGGGGCTGCACACGATATTTTCCGCGCGCCCCGCCATCCGTATACCCAGGCATTGCTGCGTGCGTTGCCGGAGTTTGCGCAGGATAAAGCGCGTCTGGCCTCATTGCCGGGCGTGGTGCCGGGTAAATACGACCGCCCGAACGGTTGTCTGTTGAACCCGCGCTGTCCGTATGCCACGGACAAATGCCGTAGCGTAGAGCCGGAGCTGAACATACTGGGCGAAGGTCGCCAGTCGAAATGCCACTACCCACTCGATGATGCCGGGAGGCCCACACTATGAGTACGCACGAGGCCACCTCGCAACAGCCATTGTTGCAGGCAATTGACCTGAAAAAACACTATCCGGTGAAGAAGGGGATGTTCGCCCCGGAGCGCCTGGTTAAAGCGCTGGACGGCGTGTCATTTACCTTAGAGCGTGGCAAAACGCTGGCGGTGGTTGGCGAGTCGGGCTGCGGGAAATCAACGCTGGGTCGCCTGCTGACGATGATTGAAGTTCCGACCGGCGGAGAGCTGTATTATCAGGGGCAAGATCTGCTCAAGCATGACCCGCAGGCGCAGAAGCTGCGTCGGCAGAAAATCCAGATTGTGTTCCAGAACCCGTATGGCTCGCTGAACCCGCGTAAGAAAGTGGGGCAGATTCTGGAGGAGCCGCTGCAGATCAATTCCTCGCTCAACAAAGAGCAGCGTCGTGAAAAAGCGCTGGCGATGATGGCGAAAGTGGGCCTGAAAACCGAGCACTACGACCGCTATCCGCACATGTTCTCCGGTGGTCAGCGTCAGCGTATTGCCATCGCCCGCGGTCTGATGCTCGACCCGGACGTGGTGATTGCCGACGAACCGGTCTCCGCGCTGGACGTTTCTGTGCGTGCACAGGTGCTGAACCTGATGATGGATCTGCAGCAGGATCTGGGGCTGTCCTATGTCTTTATCTCCCACGACCTGTCGGTAGTGGAACATATTGCCGATGAAGTGATGGTGATGTATTTAGGTCGCTGCGTGGAGAAAGGGACCAAAGATCAGATCTTCAACAATCCGCGTCATCCGTACACCCAGGCGCTGCTCTCTGCGACGCCGCGTCTGAACCCGGACGACCGTCGTGAGCGCATCAAGCTGACCGGCGAGCTGCCAAGCCCGCTGAATCCACCGCCGGGCTGCGCGTTCAACGCCCGCTGCCGCCGTCGTTTTGGTCCTTGTACCCAGCTACAGCCGCAGCTTAAAGATTACGGCGGTCAGCTGGTGGCGTGCTTTGCCGTAGACCAGGATGAGAATCCACAGCAATAAGCGTGGGTTATGACCCAATAACCGGAGCCTTGTGCTCCGGTTTTTTTATATTTCGTTTTTACTTCCACAATGTGAGTCCATTGGCAGAACATTATTCCACAGCGTCTAGAATGTAGTCAGATTCTTGAGCGTCACCGAAATATCTACTTCGCAGTTGCTAACTACCTGGAGCAAATGTGGTCACGATACGCTGGGATATTAAAACAATTGATCGCCTGTCTATGGTTGAGGATGTCCTGAAGGAGTTTTCCTGCTGTGATATTAATATCATCTCAATGAAGGTGACGGCAGGCCGGATCCTGATTAAATCCTGGTGTCGTCAGTTGCAGGATATTTCCTGCGTGCAATCCAGCTTAAGTCAGCGTGCCGATATTATTAACGTTGCTTACTTTTGCGAAGAGATAAGCGAACTGTCGATGCCCGAAGTGGAACGCCCACGCTATTTTTCAGACATTATTTGCAGCAGCCAGAGCATGCAGGCACTGATCGAAAAAGCGATCAGAATTGCGGACAGCAAATATACCGTCCTGATCCGCGGTGAAACCGGCACCGGTAAAGAGCTGCTGGCCCGAGCGATTCATAACTCTGGCCAGCGCAGCTTTTATCCATTTATTCCGGTTAACTGCTCTGCATTACCCGAGTCGCTGATGGAGAGTGAATTCTTCGGATACGAAAAAGGCGCCTTCAGCGGTGCGGACGGTAAAGGCAAAAAAGGGCTGTTTGAAATGGCGGATAAAGGCACCCTTTTCCTGGATGAATTTGGTGAGATGCCGCTGAATTTACAGGCCAAATTACTGCGAGTACTGCAAGATGGCGGGATCCGCCGCGTGGGCGGGGCGCAGATTATTCCGGTTAACGTGCGTATTATTGTGGCGACCAACGCCAATCTGGAAGAGATGGTTGAACAACGCCTGCTGCGCGCCGACCTGTATTATCGAATTAACGTCCTCTCCCTGACTATTCCTCCGTTGCGGGAACGCCCGCAGGATCTCAGCCTGCTGATCCGCCATTTTGTGCAGAAATATGCGAAAGAATTTCAGCGCCGGTTAATTTTGGATAAAGGCTGCTTTGATGCCATGCATCATCATGGTTGGCCGGGGAACGTGCGCGAACTGGAAAACACCATTATTCGTCTGATGTTGATGGCAGAATCTGATGTGATTACCCGAGAGGATTTGGGTATCGAAAATATAACCTCAGTTAATCAGGCCCGCGGTGGACAGCCTTTTAAACAGCAGGTTCAATGCGCTGAGCGTCAGTTGATAGAGCAGATGATGGATGAGAATGTTTCATCGCGGCATATTGCCAAAGTGCTGGGGGTGTCGCATACCACGGTACTGAATAAAATCCGTAGCTATCAGCTGGAGAGCGTGGAGTAAGCGCCGTCAGGGCTGACGGCGCTGTCATCGGGTTATTTAATTCGTCATTCAATCAGCTTCAACAGCGGTGACAGGCACAGCAACATTCCGTACAGCAGGATAAGCCAGGTTTTTACCCCGCGCAGTTTTTCCAGCTGTGTGACTTTATAAATCAGGAAGAACGGAATAATGCACGAGACGATACCGTAAAGCGGGCTACCCAACTGGAAGAACACCAGTACTGATACGCGGAACGACACCCAAATCACCAGCGTGGTGACGATAAAGGCGCAAATCCCCAGCGTCAGAACCAATGGATTAATTTTCTCAACGTCGATAACACGACCCAGTACGTTAAGAATAATACCCTTCATGGCCTCGTGGAATCCCAGATAAATACCGAAGAATGCTGTCAGTACGGCAAAAATATTCAACACCGTGGAGGTGATGTGAATAATTTGTCCTGGGATAACTTGAGCCGCCAGCGCCAGTGCGGAAATATTTTGTTCGAAGGCTGAGACCGCTTCTTCATGGCTAATAGAGAAGGTAAAGGAAAATGAGAAGAACAGAATGACTGCAATCAACGTAATATAACTGATGCGGTGGGTACGAATGACCATGCGCGTAGCCAACACCCGGTCTGACACCCGTTTGCGGTAGGCGATATTCATGGGGTTCAGTACCTGAATAAACACCGCCGAGAAGAAACAGAACGGGATGGTTAGCAGGACATCGCGGAAGAAGACACCCGCCTCAGGGAATGCGCTGATATTATTAAAGTTCCAGTGCGGGACCATCGCAAAGCCAAATACAATGATGATGCCAACTTTTACCACCACCATCGGGCCGGAGATTTTGAACAGCAGCTTTTCTCCGCCGGAAGCAATGGCAACCAGCACCGCAAAAATCGCGACTTTGTAGATAATTGACTGCGAAAGATCGGCATCGGTGAGTCCGAAGGTTTTGATATAGGACGCACTGTCAAAAACAACCGATAATGAATAAATAAAGATGCCGTGGATAATCATCAGAAAATAGATGACGCCAAGAAATACGCCCCAGTTCTTACCTAAATAATGACTAATAATATCGGTGTAGTCATTACAGGTTTCACTTTCAGAGAGCGTTTTTAAATAAATGTCCTGCACAATATAGGTGGCGGGATAAGCAATAATAAAGGCGACAATAAATACCCAAATACCGGTTAAACCAATTTGTACCGGCATCAGCACCGTTCCGGCGCCAATTGCCATGCCGATGCAGAGTAATACCCAACCAAAATCGTATTTTGTAAAAGGTAGCTTTGTTGAGAAGGATGCGGCGGTTGCTGTAGTGTTGCTTAATTGTAATGTGTTGTCCTGCATAGAACCCCCTGCCGAAAATACACGCTCTCCCCCCGAAAAGGAATTACGTGTATAGCCAGGCTGTTGTGCCTTGATTCTCAACGGCCTGAACCGATCTGCATCGGTTCAGGCCGTAATAGTCAGAATGTTGCCTTTCTGATGGCGTGTTCAAGGTCGTTAATAATATCTTCTGGATCTTCAAGACCAACAGAAAGACGGATAAGTCCGTCGGTAATACCTGCTTTAAGCCGTTCCTCTGGCGCAACGGGCGAATGTGTCATAGACGCTGGGTGCTGAATGAGGGTTTCGGTGTCACCGAGACTGACCGCGAGGAGGCACAATTCTACAGAATTGATCATCCGTCTGCCAGCCTCGAGGCCGCCGGCGATTTCGAAGCTGATAATTCCTCCCGGCAGGCTCATCTGACGTTTACCCAGCTCATACTGCGGATGTGAAGGTAAGCCAGGGTAATACACGCGGGTAATGGCCGGATGCCCTTCCAGGAAGCGGGCAATTTTTAACGCGTTTTCACAATGGCGCTCCATTCGGATGCCCAATGTTTTCACGCCGCGCAGCGTCAGCCAAGCGTTGAACGGACTCATGCAGCCGCCGGTGATATCTTTCAGCCCGACGAATCGTGCCTGGTCGATAAATTCCTGCTTGCCAACAATCACACCGCCAATCACGTCTCCGTGGCCGTTGATGTACTTGGTCACGCTGTGCACCACGATGTCGGCACCTAACAGCAGAGGTTGCTGGCAGTAGGGCGACATAAAGGTGTTATCCACGACCAGCAATGCGCCTTGCTGATGGGCGATCCCGGCGACCGTTTCAATATCAACCAGCGAGAGCGTTGGGTTTGCTGGTGTTTCGATATACACCACTTTGGTTTCCGGGCGCATGGCCGCGCGGATTTCTTCCGGCTTGGCGGCGTCGACGAAGCTGACGTTAATGCCGAACTTCGGCAGGCTGTGTGACAGAAAAGCGTGAGTACAGCCGTAAATGGCACTGGCGGAAACGATATGGTCGCCCTGCTGGCACAGGGTCAGCAACGAGGTGGTGATGGCTGAAATACCGGATGCAGTTGCCAGCGCGGCATCGCCTCTTTCCAGCACAGCCAGCTTTTTCTCCAGCGCGTCGGTGGTGGGGTTTCCAAGGCGCGTATAGATGTAGCCGGGTTCTTCAAGCGCAAAGCGGGCGGCGCCCTGTTCGGCACTGTCAAAAACGAAGGTTGACGTCTGGAAAATAGGCGTACTGAGCGCGCCAGTGGAAGGGTCGGGTTGTTGGCCCGCATGAACGATCTGGGTATTGAATCCGTAAGCACGACAGTCAGACATGATATCTCCTTTGATTCGGAACAGAACAGCTCACAGTCAAATAGCAATCGCTGTGCCAGAAAATGAATGTATAGATATCAATGTGTTAGTAATTTAATCATTTGAGATGCCGTCAGGAAAGTTGCCAGCTGGCAAATAACTTTCCAGTTACGGCGAGATAAACGTGAATGCGAGGCTTCACGCAGACGGGGTACTGGCGAAGTGGTTTGGGTGATGTGTTACCGCAGAATCATCGATAAGCCGGGCTTGTCCGGTGAAGCGTAATCTTGCGGCCTTTTTCGCCTTTCTGTCGGTAACTTTCCACGCCAGGCGTCAAACCTGCGGCGAAAATACGCGATGGGAACTTTTCAGATAGCGCCTCTCTTAATAACGCTATGATCGGGTATACTCTGACGGCAGTTTTATTTATCCATGGAGAGTCAGTTTGCGTGTCAGTCGCTCGTTAACAATTAAGCAGATGGCGATGGTTGCGGCCGTAGTCATGGTGTTTGTTTTTATTTTTTGCACCGTTTTGCTGTTTCATTTGGTACAGCAGAACCGCTATAACACGGCTACGCAACTGGAAAGTATCGCCCGCTCTGTACGTGAGCCCCTGTCGGCCACCATTCTGAAAGGGGATATCCCCGAAGCGGAGACGATTTTACGGCGAATTCAGCCCGCGGGCGTGGTTAGCCGCGCCGATGTGGTACTGCCGAATCAGTTTCAGGCTTTGCGGATGAGCTTTATTCCCGAACGTTCGGTCCCGGTAACGGTGACGCGTCTGTTCGAACTGCCGGTGCAGATCTCGCTGCCGGTCTATTCTCTGGAGCGTTCTGCCAACCCACAGCCGCTGGCCTATCTGGTGCTGCAGGCAGATTCGTACCGTATGTACAAATTCGTGATGAGCACGCTCTCAACGTTAGTGACCATTTACTTACTTTTATCCCTGGTCCTGACGGTGGCGATCTCCTGGTGTATTAACCGCTTGATTGTGCATCCGTTACGTAAAATAGCCCGAGAACTGAATGAGATCCCTCAGCAGGCGTTAATGGGCTACCAACTGGCGTTGCCGCGCCTGCATCAGGATGATGAGATTGGCATGCTGGTGCGCAGCTACAACCTGAACCAGCAGTTGGTGCAGCGCCGCAGCGAAGAGTTGAGCGACTATTCAATGCGTTTTCCGGTCTCCGAACTGCCCAACAAAACGTTTTTAATGGGGCTGCTGGAGCAGGTTGTATCCCGTAAGCAGACCACAGCACTGATGATTGTCACCTGCGAAACGTTGCGGGATACCGCAGGCGTGCTGAGCGAAACTCAGCGGGAAATCCTGCTGCTGACGGTTGTCGAAAAACTCAAGTCGGTACTGGCGCCCAGAATGGTGCTTACCCAGGTAAGTGGCTACGATTTTGCCATTATTGCGCATGGTGTGAAGGAACCCTGGCATGCCATTACATTAGGTCAGCAAGTACTCACTATCATTAATGAGCGTTTGCCTATCCACGGTATCCAACTGCGCCCCAACTGCAATATTGGGGTCGCGATGTTTTATGGCGACTTGACCGCAGAGCAGCTTTACAGCCGTGCGCTCTCTGCGGCACTCACCTCACGCCGGAAGGGTAAAAACCAGATTCAGTTCTTTGACCCGCAGCAAATGGAAGAAGCTCAGCAGCGTTTGACGGAAGAGAACGACATTCTTACCGCGCTGGACAACCAGCACTTTGCGCTGTGGATGCAGCCGCAGGTAGAAATTGCCAGCGGCAAAATACTGAGTGCGGAAGCGCTGTTACGGATGCAGCAGCCGGATGGAAGCTGGGAACTGCCGGAAGGGTTAATCGACAGGATTGAATCCTGTGGTCTGATGGTAACTGTCGGGTACTGGGTGCTGGAAGAGTCCTGCCGCCAGCTTGCTGCCTGGCAGGAGCGCGGTCTGATGCTTCCACTATCGGTTAATCTTTCTGCACTGCAGTTAATGCACCCGAATATGGTGTCAGACCTGCTGGAACTACTAAACCGGTATCGTGTGAAGCCCGGCACGCTGATTCTCGAAGTGACCGAAAGCCGACATATCGATGATCCCAACGCGGCCGTTGCCATTTTGCGCCCGCTGCGTAATGCAGGTGTGCGTATCGCGTTGGATGACTTTGGTATGGGCTACGCCGGTTTACGCCAGCTACAGCATATGAAGTCGCTGCCGGTGGATGTGCTCAAAATCGATAAGATGTTTGTCGACGGCGTGCCTGAGGATTGCAGCATGATCACGGCGATTATTCAGCTGGCGCACAGCCTCGATTTACAGATGATTGCCGAAGGTGTCGAAACCGAAGCCCAACGCGCGTGGTTGGAACAGGCGGGCGTGGAAGTGGCGCAGGGATTCTTATTTGCCCGTCCCGTTCCGGCAGATATCTTCGAAGAACGTTATTTAACGCAGTAATGGGCTGATTACAAAACTTAAAAAAGGGTGCGCTTGTGCGAGCCAGCTCAAAATTTTTAACATTTTTGTATCAATTATGATCTTTGTACATTTCTGTCATGTTGTGTGGGTGTTACTTTAGGGCCGCAGGTTAAATAAAACCTTACAAGACCTGTGGTTTTTACTTTAAGGACACCCTATGAAAACCTCAATATTCAAAAGCCTTTACTTTCAGGTCCTGACAGCGATTGCCATCGGTATTCTCCTTGGCCATTACTACCCTGAATTGGGCGCCCAAATGAAACCGCTTGGCGACGCGTTCGTTAAGCTCATTAAGATGGTCATCGCGCCCGTCATCTTCTGTACTGTCGTTACCGGCATTGCAGGCATGGAAAGTATGAAAGCAGTAGGCCGCACGGGTGCGGTTGCACTGCTTTATTTTGAAGTCGTCAGTACGATTGCGCTGATCATCGGTCTTATCATCGTCAACGTGGTGCAACCCGGTGCCGGGATGAACGTAGATCCGGCCACGCTGGATGCCAAAGCCGTCGCGATGTACGCTGAGCAGGCAAAAGACCAGGGGATTGTGGGCTTCCTGATGGATATTATCCCAGGTAGCGTCATTGGCGCGTTCGCCAGCGGCAACATCCTGCAGGTATTGCTGTTCGCGGTGATGTTTGGTTTCGCGCTGCACCGTCTGGGTAGCAAAGGCCAAATGATTTTCAACGTGATTGAAAGCTTCTCGCAGGTCATTTTCGGCATCATCAATATGATCATGCGCCTGGCGCCAATCGGTGCTTTCGGGGCCATGGCCTTTACCATCGGTAAATATGGCGTCGGTACGCTGGTACAGCTGGGGCAGTTGATTATCTGCTTCTACATCACCTGTATTCTGTTTGTGGTGGTGGTGCTGGGGTCTATTGCTCGTGCAACCGGCTTTAGCATCTTCAAGTTCATCCGCTATATCCGTGAAGAATTGCTGATCGTTCTGGGGACATCATCTTCCGAGTCCGCGCTGCCGCGTATGCTTGATAAGATGGAAAAACTGGGCTGTCGGAAGTCGGTGGTCGGGCTGGTTATCCCTACCGGTTACTCGTTTAACCTTGATGGGACATCGATCTATCTGACGATGGCGGCGGTGTTTATCGCTCAGGCCACGAACAGTCATATGGATATCTTCCATCAGATAACCTTGTTGGTGGTGCTGCTGCTCTCCTCGAAAGGGGCTGCGGGTGTCACCGGAAGTGGCTTCATTGTCCTGGCGGCGACGATCTCCGCTGTGGGCCATTTACCGATTGCCGGTCTGGCGTTGATTCTCGGTATTGACCGCTTTATGTCTGAAGCCCGTGCGCTGACCAACCTGATTGGTAACGGTGTGGCCACGGTCGTTGTGGCTAAGTGGGTGAAAGAATTGGATACCAAAAAGCTGGATGACACGCTGAATAACCGTGCGCAGGATGGCAAAACGCACGATTTATCCTCTTAATCTCGTCACTTCTGCCCGTAGTCCCTTGTAGGGCTACGGGCTCCTGCGCATAATTACCCCCTGTACCTGAAGCCGTCGATCCGATGGCTTCGGGATTTTTTCACTTCTTCCGTGACATTTTTATGTTTTCGCGGTCTAACACGAAGTGTTTTAACGTCATATTCAGAGAGTCCTGTTCAGGGCTGTCTTTTTATTACCAGGATTGTTGATCAGGGGTTCACATGCAGGGCACAAAAATTCGACTTTTAGTGGGCAGCTTGCTGATGATGGCCTCTGCCGGCTATGTGCAGGCAGATGCGCTCCAGCCTGACCCGGCGTGGCAACAGGGTACGCTGGCAAACGGTTTACAGTGGCAAGTATTAGCCACCCCCCAGCGCCCCAGCGACCGTATCGAGGTTCGCCTGCTGGTTAATACCGGTTCACTCACCGAAAATACACAACAGAGTGGTTTCAGCCATGCGATCCCGCGTATCGCGCTGACGCAAAGCGGTGGCCTTGATGCCACTCAAGCCCGTTCACTGTGGCAGCAGGGGTTCGATCCCAAGCGTCCCATGCCGCCTGTTATCGTTTCCTATGATTCCACACTGTATAACCTCAGCTTGCCCAACAGCCGTAACGACCTGCTGAAAGAGTCGCTCTCTTATCTGGCGACTATCTCCGGCAAACTGACCATCACGCCAGAAACCATCAACCATGCGCTGAGCAGCGAAGATATGGTGACAACCTGGCCGGTGGACACCAAAGAAGGCTGGTGGCGCTACCGACTGAAAGGATCAACGCTGCTGGGACACGATCCTGCCGATCCGCTGAAAACCCCGGTCGATGCTGAGAAAATCCAGTCGTTCTACCAGAAATGGTATACCCCGGATGCCATGACGCTGATTATCGTCGGCAACGTTGACGCACGTAACGTGGCAGAGCAAATCAACAAAACCTTCGGCGAATTAAAAGGTAAACGTGAGACTCCGGCACCGGTGCCGACACTTTCTCCGCTACGCGCTGAAGCGGTGAGCATTATGACCGATGCGGTACGCCAGGATCGCCTCTCAATTATGTGGGATACGCCGTGGCAACCGATTCGTGAATCTGCCGCGCTGTTGCGCTACTGGCGTGCTGATTTAGCCCGTGAAGCGCTGTTCTGGCACATTCAGCAGACGCTTACTAAAAACAATGCGAAAGATATCGGCCTCGGCTTTGACTGTCGGGTGTTGTTCCTGCGTGCGCAGTGCGCCATTAACGTTGAGTCACCGAATGATAAGCTGAATGCGAATCTGGGTACGGTGGCGCGTGAGTTGGCGAAAGTGCGTGATAAGGGGCTGCCGGAAGATGAATTTAACGCGCTGGTGGCACAAAAAAATCTGGAACTGCAGAAGCTGTTTGCCACCTATGGCCGAACCGATACCGATATCTTAATCAGCCAGCGCCTGCGCTCGCTGCAAAATCAGGTGGTGGATATTGCGCCGGAACAGTACCAGCGTTTACGCCAGAACTTCCTCAATGGCCTGACCGTAGAAATGTTGAATCAGGACCTGCGCCAGCAACTGTCGCAAGAAATGGCACTCATTCTGCTGCAGCCGAAGGGTGAGCCGGAATTCAATATGAAGGATCTGCAGGCGACGTGGGATGCCATCATGGCGCCGGTGGCCGCTGCGGCAGCGTCGGTTGAAACCGATGAGTCGCATCCTGAAGTGACGGATATTCCGCCAGTACAGTAGAGGGTATCGTAACCTGTAGGCCGGGCAAGCGAAACGCCCCCGGCGTACCCAATGCCGGATGCGGCCTTAACGCCTTATCCGGCCTACAAGAACAATAAGTTACTGCGGCATTGCGTCGCGGGGAATAATCGCCCCGCGATGCTGAATCACCGTGCTGGCCGTCAGATGACCGCGTTTGGCGGCTTCTGCGGCATCACCACCGGTTAAGCGTACGGCCAGATACCCGGCGCTGAACGAGTCGCCCGCGGCAGTGGTATCAATCACTTTCTCTTTCGGCAGTTTTACCGCCGGTACATCAATGAGCTCTTCGCCATTGATAGACACCAGGCACGAGTCTGCGCCGCGTTTCACCACTACCTCTTGCACACCGGCCGCGTGGGTGCGGGCAATGACCTCAGCAACGGGTTTTTCACCCCACAGTGCGTCTTCATCATCCAGCGTCAGGAACGCGATATTGGTGCATTCCAGCATCTGCTGATACACCTGCTGCGTCTCTTCTTTACTGCTCCACAGGCGCGGGCGGTAGTTATTGTCAAAAATGACTTTTCCGCCGTTGGCGCGGCATTCGCGTAGCAGTGACAGCAGTTTCTCGCGGCTGGTCGGGCTTAAGATCGCCAGGCTTATACCGCTCAGGTACAGGTAGTCGAACGTCGCCAGCTCTTCGCAAATGGCGGCGGATTGTTCACTCTCCAGCCAGAATTTTGCCGCGGCTTCATTACGCCAGTAATAGAAGGTACGTTCGCCGGTGCTGTCTGTCTCAATGTAATAGAGACCCGGAAGGCGATTGTCCATGCGTTGCGTTAATGAGGTATCGACGTTTTCGCCATGCCAGGATTCCAGCATCTGTTGGCTGAAACTGTCCGTGCCCAGCGCCGTGACATAGTGTACAGAAAGGGCCGCAGAATCGACCTGACGGGCGATATAAACGGATGTATTCAACGTGTCGCCACCGAAACCGCGCTGAACGTCTGCGCCTTTCTGTGACAGTTCAATCATGCATTCGCCAATCACGGCAATCTTGCTGGACATAGTCGTAACCTGCTCTGAAAAAAATTAACGGTAGTGTGCGCTGTGGGTGTTAAGTGGTCAACTATATTAAAACATCGTTCCATTAATTTTTTGAGCCAACGCGTATTCTGCGCAATTTTTTGCTGCCTGGTTTTTATTTTGCGATGTGCTGAATGTAAAGTTCTGCGCCCGAGCGCCGATAACCTTTGACGAGTCCGGTCAGTCACACTCTTATTTACAGGACATCTCAGATGATAAAGCAGGTTACCCAGCAGCTAATTACGCCTGATGCGAGTATCGAGAGCTTGCTGGAGAGACGCTATTGGCTGCAGTGCGAGCGTGCTTACACCTACCAGCCGATTTACCAGACCAATGGGCGGCTGATGGCCGTTGAACTGCTGACAGTGGTGAGCCATCCTGACAATCCTGCCCAGCGTCTTGCGCCGGACCGCTATTTTGCCGAAATAGCCGTACGTCATCGTATTGACGTGGTGAAAGAGCAGCTTCTGCAACTCCAACTGAAAAGCGACTTTTTCAGAGCCCACGACCTGCTGGCGTCGGTGAACGTCGATGGCCCGACGCTGCTGGCGATGCGCCAGGATCCCGACATACTGAAAATCATTGAATGCCTGCCGTGGCTGCGCTTTGAACTGGTGGAGCATATTCGTTTACCGAAGGGAGCGTCATTTGCCTCAATGTGCGAGTTTGGTCCGCTTTGGCTGGATGACTTTGGCACCGGGATGGCGAATTTCTCCGCTCTGAGCGAAGTCAGCTATGACTACATTAAGGTAGCGCGGGATCTGTTTATTATGCTGCGCCAGACGCCGGAAGGCCGCAACCTGTTCACACTGCTGCTGCAGTTAATGAACCGTTATTGCCGCGGCGTGATTGTTGAAGGTGTGGAAACACTGGAAGAGTGGCGCGACGTGCAAAACTCGCCGGCGTTCGCTGCGCAGGGCTATTTTCTCTCGCGTCCGGTTCCCCTGAATACCCTTGAAGAGGTGATATTGTCGCTGTGATGTTGGCGTCATCGGCCTCCTTTTAACCCTGCTGGACTATCTTTAGAACAGGCAAGGAAGAAAGTGAGGAGGTAAAAGATGACGAAAGCAGGTAAAATAACCACAGCAGCATCAGGGGTTTTCTTGTTGTTGATCGTCGTACTCATCATCGTGATTGCGACATTTGACTGGAACCGGCTCAAACCGACCATCAACCAGAAAGTCTCTACTGAACTCAACCGACCGTTCGCGATACGCGGTGATTTGGGCGTCGTCTGGGAACGCCAGAAGCAGGAAACCGGCTGGCGAAGCTGGGTTCCGTGGCCGCACATTCATGCGGAGGATATTATCCTCGGCAACCCGCCGGATATCCCTGACATCACCATGGTGCATCTCCCGCGTGTTGAAGCCACACTCGCGCCGCTGGCGTTGCTGACCAAAACGGTCTGGCTACCGTGGATTAAGCTGGAGCAGCCGGATGCGCGGCTTATTCGCCTGTCGGAGAAAAACAACAACTGGACCTTTACCCTCGCAGGGAGTGAAAACCCCGATCCCAACACCCCGCCTTCAGTCTGGTCATTTCGACTCGATAATATTTTGTTCGATCAAGGACGTATCGCCATCAACGATAAGATCACCCAATCGGAGATTGAGATCGTCGTTGATCCGCTGGGCAAACCGTTGCCCTTTAGCGAAGTGACGGGAACGAAAAGCACAGAAAAGCGTGCCAACGTTGGCGATTACGTTTTCGGCCTGAAGGCACAAGGGCGGTATCGCGGTGAACCGCTAACCGGCAGTGGAAAAATCGGTGGGATGCTGGCGTTACGCGGCGAAGGCACACCGTTCCCGGTGCAGGCCGATTTCCGTTCAGCTAATACGCGGGTGGCCTTTGTCGGTGCGGTAAATGACCCGATGAATATGGGCGGCGTCGATCTTCAGTTGAAATTCTCCGGTGATTCGCTCGGGGATTTGTACGATTTGACCGGCGTTCTGCTGCCGGATACTCCCCCCTTTGAAACTGACGGGCGGCTGGTGGCCAAAATAGGCAGCGAGAAATCTGCCGTATTTAGTTATCGCGACTTTAATGGCCGCATCGGCGACAGCGATATTCACGGCACGCTGGCTTACACCACCGGCCAGCCGCGCCCGAAACTGGAAGGCGACGTTGAGTCGCGCCAGCTGCGGCTGGCGGATTTAGGGCCGCTGATTGGCGTGGATTCCGGAAAAGGTGCACAACGCGCCAAACAATCTGAACAGCGTAAAGGCGAAAAGAGCGTTCAGCCCGCGGATAAAGTCTTGCCGTACGACCGTTTCGAAACCGATAAATGGAACGTGATGGATGCTGATGTGCGCTTCAAGGGACGGCGTATTGAGCATGGCAGCAGCCTGCCGGTAAGCGATCTCTCCGCCCATATCATCCTGAACAATGCCGACCTGCAACTGCAGCCGCTGAAATTTGGTCTGGCGGGAGGCAGCTTCGTCTCTCGCATTCATCTGGAAGGGGATAAAAAGCCGATGCAGGGCCGGGCGACTATTCAGGCGCGTCGTCTGAAGCTGAAAGAGCTGATGCCGGATGTAGAACTGATGCAGAAAACGCTCGGTGAAATGAACGGTGACGCCGAATTTCGCGGGAGCGGGAATTCGGTGGCTGCGCTGCTCGGAAACAGTAATGGCAACCTGAAGTTGTTGATGAACGATGGGTTGATCAGTCGAAACCTGATGGAAATAGTGGGGCTGAATTTGGGCAACTATATCGTCGGACAGATATTTGGTGATGACGAAGTGCGAGTGAACTGTGCGGCGGCGAATCTGGATATCGTCAATGGCGTTGCGCGCCCGCAAATTTTTGCTTTTGATACCGAAAATGCGGTTATCAATGTTACCGGAACAGCGAGTTTTGCCTCTGAACAGCTGGATTTAACCGTCGATCCGGAGAGTAAAGGCATTCGTATTATTACGCTGCGCTCACCGCTGTATGTTCGCGGGACATTCAAAAATCCGCAGGCCGGAGTGAAAGCAGGGCCGTTGATTGCGCGTGGGGCCGTCGCCGCGGCACTGGCAACGCTCGTCACACCGGCTGCCGCCCTGCTGGCACTGATCTCACCGTCAGAAGGTGAGGCTAATCAGTGCCGGACGATTTTGTCGCAAATGAAGAAGTGATGTCTGGCCGGATGTTTACCCGGCCTGGATTTCATGCTCAACGTAGGCCGGATAAGGTGGTTACACCGCCATCCGGCAAAATAATCACAACGACTGATGACGCGTCTCGTGGATTAACAGCAGCGCGATCAGCGTTAATGCGGCCATCGAGGCCAGATAAATCCCGACGGCCGGCAAGCCATAGTTACCTTGCAACCATGCCGCGATGTAGGGGGCCACGGACGCGCCGAGAATCGATGAAACGTTATACGAGAACGACGCGCCCGTGTAGCGCACCTCGGTCGGGAACAGCTCCGGCAGCAGCGCGCCCATCGGGCCGAATGTCAGCCCCATCAGGCTCAGCCCCAGCAACAGGAAGACAAAGACCAGCGCCGGATTGCCAGACCCCAGCAGCGGTTTAAAGGCGAACAGGGCGAACAGAATGATAAGCGTGGTGATGATGAGCATGCTCTTGCGACGACCAAACGCGTCGGCCAGCAGTCCGGCAACCGGGACCATCACGCCAAAGCCAATCACCGCCATCATCAGCATCCACAGGACTTCATTACGCGGTAAACCAAGGCCCACAGGGGCGGCGGCGGTACTGAAGGTCATTGAGTAAACGGTCATGATATAGAACAGCGTATAGGTCGCCAGCATGATAAACGTGCCGAGGATCGTGACGCGAACATGTTTTGTCAGCAGGGTTCCCAGCGGGATCTTGACCTGCTTTTTCGCTGCCGCGACTTTGGCGAACACCGGGGATTCATGCAGTGAGACGCGAACGTACAGACCGATAATCACCAGTACCGCAGAGGCTATAAACGGTACACGCCAGCCCCAGCTCATAAACTGCTCATCGGTCAGCAGCCAGGAGAGCAGCAGAAACGTGCCGTTGGCAAAGAAGAAGCCGATCGGTGCGCCCAACTGCGGGAAGGACCCATAGAGCGCTCGTTTGCGTGGTGGGGCATTTTCTGTGGCCAGCAATGCAGCACCGCCCCATTCACCGCCAAGACCCAATCCCTGACCAAAACGCGCCAGTGCCAGCAGGATCGGGGCGAAAATCCCAATCGACGCATAACCCGGCAACAAGCCGATAATCACCGTCGAAATCCCCATGGTCAGCAGCGAAGCAACCAGCGTGACCTTACGCCCGACGCGGTCGCCGAAATGTCCGAACACCGCCGAGCCGATCGGCCGCGCCACAAAGGCGATAGCAAAGGTGGCGAGAGACTGCAGCGTGGCCGCCGCCGGGTCGCCCTGCGGGAAGAAGATATGGGGGAAAACGATCACCGCGGCGGTCGCGTAAATATAGAAGTCGAAGAACTCAATGGCGGTACCGATGAGTGAGGCGACGACGACTTTATTGCGCGAATTGACCGGGGTGTGTTCCTGTTCGTTGTCGAGCGTTGTGGCGGTTGCTTGCATATTATTTTCTTATTTTTTGTCGAACGAACGGTCATATTACGCACAGCAAAAGAGACATTTCAATCTGTAACAATCGTTGCGCTTGGTCAAAAATCGGGCAAAAAGGGGATAATGTTTAGGCCGAAGATTTCGCTTCTATGAAATGCTTCACATAATTTAAAACTTGGATGATAAAACTGGTTTTTGGTTAAATAAAAGTTACGGGTTGGATTTATTCACTGAATCAGTGAGAGCGGGCGGCATTATAATTGCCGGATGGCGCTACGCTTATCCGGCCTACAAAACTCACCAGTAGGGCAGATAAGCGTAGCACCATCCGGCAGTTAACGAAGATTATCGGTGTGTTTTCCCCGGCATCCGCGGGTCGTCTTTGTATTCCGCGGTGGCTATCCAGGCGGCGCAGAACAGGGTCAAACGGGCGAAGAAGTAGAAGAAAGCCATTAGACCTAATACCGAGCCAAACGCCGCGCCTGACGGGGATTGCACCAGCGACGGCAGCGTGTAAGTCATAATAATTTTGATTGCTTCAAAGCCAAAGGCCGCAATAAAGGTACCGCGAATGAGCGCCTTCTTACGTGGGCGATGACGCGGGAGTCGCCAGAAAATCCAGAAGAACAACAGATAGTTGGCGAAAATAGAGATCGCCAGGCCGATCAGTCGCCAGGCGGGCTTCAGCCAGTCAATACCATCGAGGTACAGGGCCGAAATTATCATCTGCTGGGCGGAACCGGCGATGGAGGTAATTGACAGGGTGACAATCAGCGCAATCAGTAATCCAATCAGCGAGACAAAATCGCGCAGATATTTAACCCAGATTTTCTCCTGATCCTGCGGCGTGCGTTCCCAGACATCACGCGACTGGGCGCGAATGGCCTCGCGCAGGTTTCCCATCCAGTTAACCCCGGAGTAAAGGGCGATACCCAGCCCGACCAGCCCGACGGTGGTACGTTGCTGAACGGCGGTATTGATGGTGTTTTTCAGCGTGGATGCCAGCGTCGGATCGCTGACGTTGGCCAGGATTTTACTGAAGATATCCTGCAATAACGTGGGGTGCGACGCGAGAATAAAACCGGCGGCAGCGAACGATACCATCAGGATAGGGATCATCGACAGGAACGAGAAATAGGTGATTGCCGCGCCAAACTGGTTTCCCATCCGGTCATTAAAACGTTCTGCGGCGCGGATAAGGTGGGCGATCATGGGCTGGCGTTGAACGCGTTCCGCCAGAGTCAGGGCTGTTTTCAGCGCCTGATGGGTCTTATTGTTGGTTTCTGCCTGGTCACGCTCTGGTGTGTCAATTTTGGCGATCGGCGCGTGCTCAAGTTCCTGAATGGGGCGTTTTACGTCTTTTTCCTGCGTCATCAGGGCGGTAGTCCTTATTCTGTGCATTCACAGGACAGTATAGCGCGTCAGTCCACATAGTCTTTCATCACGCCGGTCAGCCATTCCATAAACAGGTGGACCCGGCGGGAGAGATTACGGCGATGTGGATACAGCAGAGAAACCGGCATCGGTTCGGCGCGATACTGCGGTAAGACTTCGACCAGCGTACCGGCGCGCAATGCCTCACGTACACCCACGCGTGGGACCTGAATGATGCCCAACCCGGCAAGACAGGCCGCATGATAGGTTTCGGTACTGTTCACCGTCAGCATGCCGCCGGTTTTTATCCAGCGGGGCCCGTTGTCGGTCGCTATTTCAAAGCCCTGCGAACGGGTACCCAGATTTACCGCGTAATGCACCACCGCATGCGAGGCCAAATCGTCCAGGCTTTCGGGATAACCAAAACGGGCCAGATACTGTGGGCTGGCGCAGTTAATCTGCGTCAATTTCCCCAGCGGGCGGGCAATCAGCCCTGAATCTTTCAGCGCACCCACGCGCACCACGCAGTCGAAACCCTCACGGATTAAATCCACCAGACGGTCGCTGCTGCTGAGTTCTAGCTCAAGTCCCGGATACTGATGCAAAAAGGCAGGCAGGCGGGGCATCACCAGATTTCTGGCCACGCCAACCGGCATATCGACCCGCAGTTTACCGCTGATGCTGGTGGGATCGTGATGAAAAAGTCCGTCCAGCTCATCCAGATTGCTCAACAGATCTTTCGCACGTTCGTAATAGATCATCCCGTCCTGGGTCAGCTGAACGCGGCGGGTGGTGCGATGCAGCAACTGGGTACCCAGATGATTTTCCAGCGCCTGGATTTGTCGCGATACGCTTCCCTTAGGCAGTCCGAGGGTGTCGGCCGCACGCGAAAAACTCTCCAGTTCTGCGACGCGGAGGAACAACTGCATTGCGTGAATTTTATCCATCTCTCTGCCCTATTGTTGTTCCCAGGGAAACAGTAATGCGCAATTCGACATATTTATTGTTTTTCTAACACCTAATAAGCTTTATCTCAATCTTCACAACGCCTGAAATGAGGTTTCTTATGACGCAACGTATTGTATTGGTGACCGGCGGCGGTCGTGGACTGGGGAAAAACGCGGCGCTTAAGCTGGCGAGTAAAGGAATGGGCATCATTCTGACGTGGAACAGCAATGAAAAAGAAGCTCAACAGGTGGTGGATGATATTCGCCAACTTGGCGGCAAAGCAGCAGCATTGCCGCTGAATGTCGGCGATATTTCAACGTTTCCGCGCTTTGTTGAACAAATGAAGGAGACGCTACAAACCCAGTGGCAATGTGCGAGGTTTGATTATTTATTGAACAACGCCGGAATCGGCATAACTGCGCCGTATTCTGCCTTCACCGAAGCGCAGTTTGACCAGCTTTTGAACATCCAGTTTAAAGGGCCTTTTTTCCTGACACAGAGCCTGTTGCCGCTGATAAACCAAGGGGGCAGGATCCTCAATGTGTCGACCGGGCTGTCGCGTTTTGCCCTGCCAGGCTACAGCGCCTATGCCGCCATGAAAGGCGCGATGGAAGTGCTGACCCGCTACCAGGCAAAAGAGTTGGGGGAGCGCGGTATTACGGCGAACATTATTGCGCCCGGCGCGATTGAAACCGATTTTGGCGGCGGGAACGTGCGGGACAATGCGCAGCTGAATGCGTATATTGCCTCGCAAACCGCATTGGGGCGTGTCGGGCTGCCGGATGATATTGGTGATGCCATCGCTGCGTTGCTTAGTGATGACCTGGCGTGGATGACCGCGCAGCGCATTGAGGTCTCTGGCGGGATGTTCCTGTAACCCCGTCCCGTGCTTATTCGGTCACTGACTCTGATTAAATAAGCACTTCATGCTACATTGTTTTTTGTAACATATTTCCCTGATATGCCATGTTCCTTATTTTTGGTGAAAAGCATAGACTCTGATTAATTAATATTACTTGGCGAGAGGTGTGCGCTAATAATAAGGAATTACTTAATTCAGAGTCTTTTTATGACCTCTTTATGTAATCCTTTTGTTTGAGCTGTAACTATTCATAACTTCTGCTTCTCTCTTCTTCTTTCATCGGTAGAATGGCCCCTGCCAAATGGTGAGTTCTTATTTTACCCCATGGGTAATACCCTTCCGCGTGTTAAGGCAAATATCTTATTCAGACGGAGAGAAATAATGCAGGTAATAATGTTTGACAGGCAGTCAATATTTATTCATGGAATGAATGTCAGTTTACAAGAAAATCTTCCAGGAGTGGATGTTCAGGGTGTCAGTCAGGCAGATGACCTTTGGCAAAAGCTGGAAGACAATCCCAATGCGTTGGTTATGCTTGATGGCGATCTTGGCAGTGAGTTTTGCCGTGAACTGCTCCAACAACTCGCGCAACGCTATGCGACGGTAAAAGTACTGATCACCGCCACAGATTGCCGTAAAAAATGGCTGCAGGAGGTGACACAGTTAAACGTGCTGGCCATTGTGCCGCGCGACGCTGACGCAGAAACATTTGCGCTGGCGCTCAATAGCGTGGCAATGGGCATGATGTTTTATCCCAGAGATTGCTTAACGCCAACCGCGTGCGGTAGCCAAAATATAAAAGCACTAAGTTCGCGTCAGCGCGAGATCTTGACCATGCTGGCTGCGGGGGAGTCCAATAAACAAATTGGTCGCCTGTTAAATATCAGCACCGGGACGGTAAAAGCGCATCTGGAGTCGCTATATCAGCGTCTGGAGGTAAAAAACCGTACCCAGGCGGCGATGATGTTAAACGAAGTACATTAATCAACGCTTATTTCACGGTCAGATCGTCTCTGGCTGTGAAATATGAGCAGGCCACATTTCTGATGCGCAAAACCGGGTTATCCCTACGCTAAACATCCACGCAATTAATGCTTCCAGCTGAAACATATCGTTCAGTTGCGGCAGTTTCGCCTGGATTAATTCCTCGCAGGCGTAGAGATCCATGAGCAGCAGCGTTTCTGCCTGTGCTACTGAAATTTGGCTCGTGAAGGTTTCACCTACGGTGATTTCATGCCCGTAGCCAATGACCCAGACCCCGCGTTCATCCTGATATTTTTCCAGCGACAATCCCTGTCCTTGTTTAATAAAGGCGATACAGGCGGGCGTAAAATGTGATGAATGGCGGTACATCTGATTTCTCTGCAAAGAGAACCATTCTAGAGAAAACCTTCCGTTACGGTACCTGCCATACAGCCCGTTTTTTCAGTAAGACGCCTTATGACGCTCGGAGCGGATATTCGTGCTTTAACAGGCCGAAAATCCAGTCATCGTGCCAGGTTTGATGCAGCCAATAGCTTTCGCGCAGTGTACCTTCGAGAATAAATCCCGTCTTTTCCAGCAGACGTCGAGACGCATAATTGCCGGCGGTGACGCAGGCCGTCATACGGTGTAGCCCGCCGGTTGTAAACGCGAAATCACACACGGCATGCAAAGACTCAGCGCCATAGCCTTTACCTTGCGCTTCTGGCGCGAGCAGAAACCCCACTTCGGCACACTCATTATTTTCGTGAACATATCCAGTGACGCCGAGCGGCGATCCCGAGTCGTTATCGCACATGACCAGGCATAGCCAGTGTGGGCTTCCGGGAGACCATTCGGCTAAGCGCGAGTCGAATATTGCCCGTACGTCTTGTTCAGAGCGCGCATCGGAGACATAGTGCATTACGCCAGAATCCTGCTGTAATGCTAAGAAAAAATCCCAATCAGACGCCGTCAGCGGGCGGCAGGTCAGCCGTGGTGTTTTTAATACGGGCACAGGCTTATCTCCTGGATAATTTTCAATGATTACGAGGTCATCACTGTAAAACATATTTATTTGTTATATGAATGTATTTCAGTTTACACCGGCACGTTGTTACACGGCGTCGCGTTTATAAAAAGAGCAATAAAGACCATTGTGAGGCCGTACCGTTGCGGCACTTTTAGGGACGATGATGACCAATAGCGCATTACCGGCGACATGTACGCCATTTGAACACTGTTTGGGGATCATCCGCCAGGCATCGGTGGAAATCCTGTTGTTGTTAGGTGTGCATGTTGCAGAGGGAAAAGACCCGCGCTGGTTTCTGGAACAGCTCGACCAGGCTCGCCTGAATCTGGGGGGCTGGGGAGTGGTAGCCAGACGATTGCAGATGAACGATGCGCAATTAAGCCAATTCACCCTGCGGTTACGCCATCTTCAGCAAAACGTTCCCCAGTATGAAAATGGTCAGGATGTCAGTGAAAACCAGCTCATTTCTGCGCTGCGCTTTGTTGCCGCCCTGGAGCAACTGCGCCAGCTTCAGCCGATCCTGCACTATCAAACCTATATTGAAGCCGAGAGTCCCGAGGCGCAGATGCAGGCGCAGAGCCAGCTTCGTGCGATAGAGTTAACCCTCAAAGCCCTTGTCGCACGGGTATGGCCGGACCAGCATCCGCTCAACAGCTTCCTGAAACAGCACTTCGGTGCTGACCGGCTACGCCGCTGGCTTAAGCTGGGTGAGGGGCGTGATGCGCTGGACGGCATGTTGTTTAGCGAGCTGGCGCTGATGGTGGTCGATAAGAAACTGTTCGTGCGCCACTTTACCCAGATTTTTAATGACACTTCGGTACTCACGCTGTTTGTCGAACCGCGCCTAACGCTGCGTATGTTTCTTGATGACTGCCGACTGGCACGCAATAGCATCATTGCTTCGCAGCCGCTGACCTCGGTACAGCTGATGTTGTTAAAGTATCAGTACCGACAAATTACCCACCCCGTGCAGCGGGCATTTGAAGAACGTCGTGTCCGTATCAATCCCGCGTCGTATCTGGAATCTGATGAGGGTCTCGTTCGCCAGTTCTGGGAAACGGCAAAGCAAAAGGCTGAACAGACCGGGGATGATAAACAAGAAATTGCCGACAGCATTGACCCACCAGAAAAGCGAGCGCAGCGTACGGCTGAAGAGCGTGAGCAGCTGATTTCCAACATGCTGTGGATAGTCGTTGGCGCGATGGTGCTGGCAATATCGCTGGGCGCATTCTGGTTATTTAGCTCGCCTGCGCCGCGGGTGACCGCTGGTCAATCGGTTGAAATCATACAAGAGGAACCGCGACGTGATGCTCCTTCCGCACGGGAAGCCGTGACCCGCATGGGTATTTCGTGGGATGCGTTTACCATGCGGGCGGCTATCGATCGCAATGATACCCGCATTACGTCATTGTTTTTACAAGGCGGGATGGACTGGAAGCTGGCGTGGACGGAGCAGGCGTTCTCTGCGGGCAATACTGCTGTGCTGAAGCTGTTGTTGCGCTATCCCTCGCAGATGGATGAAACCCAGCCCTGTCAGCAGTTTATGAGTACGCTAAGTCATGCGATGTCGAACGGCGCATCGCTGACGTCGCTGCATAAAAGCTATCTGCAAAGTTTTTGTGCTAAACCGGACGTTGTCGCGCGCCAACGGTATGACGCCGAGCAAGCCGAACGACGCGCTCGCGCGGAGCCAAACGCCGAAAACAAGAAATGGCAGAAAATTCATACCGCGCTGTATGACGCCATTAACTGACGGCCTGATGAGCAACATCTTGTCAGACCGTTACGGCTCGCCGTAGAGACCGATTAATCGGCGCACGACGCCGTTGGTCCAGCCAAAGCCATCCTGCAACGGGTACTCGCCGCCGCCCCCTTCACGGGGCGTGCCGTCGGCGATATGGTACTTCTCGATAAGCTTATGGTGCTCTTGATAAAAAAGGTTAACCGTTTTCAACCAGTTGCGGGCAATCTCATCTCCCAGGTGGTCGTCACCATACAGCTTGAAGCCCTGAATCGCCATCCACTGCAGCGGTGCCCAGCCGTTGGGTTTATCCCACTGTTCACCGGTTTCGTATTCCGTCGCCATAATACCCCCGGGGGTTAACAGACGGCTGCGTACGGCATTAGCGAGGCGGTCGGCTTGTGCATGGGTCGCCATACCGACATACAGCGGCACGATACTGGCGGCGGAGAAGAGGGCCATCTCTTCGCGTCGCCAGTCATAATCCCGATAACAGCCGTTTTCATCATCCCATAGAAAGTGGTCCACGGCGGTGCGGCGGTTGGTGGCTTTCTGGCGAAACAGAGCCTCGGTTTCGCGATCGCCTTTCAGTGCCGAAATGTTTGCAATGGTGCTTTCCAGTTTGTACAGGAAGGCGTTGAGATCAATGGGGATGAACTGGGTGGTGCGGATGCTGGCAAGGCGGCCCGCATCGCGCAGCCAGCGTGAGGAGTAATCCCAGCCGGAAGCCGCACCGGCACGCAAATCCCGGTACACCTCATTCGGCGGCCGGCCAGAATGCTTGGCCGTTTCGACGTCTTCGATCCACGATTCATCGCGCGGGGTATCACGATCGTCCCAATAACGGTTGAGTAGAGAACCATCCGGCATTCTGATGACATGACGGTACGCCTGGTTTAACGCCAGGGAATCTGCGCCATCCATCCAGAACGCGTATTCCATTTTGAGATGATCCAGATAACGCCGCGCGCCGCGCACGCCATCTTCTTCAAACAGTTCCACCATCAGTGCAAACACCGGCGGCTGCGAGCGACTCAGGTAGTAGGTCCGATTACCGTTCGGGATATGGCCATAGTTTTCAATCATCCAGGCAAAGTTATCCGCCATACATTTCAGCAGGTCCCCCCGACCGCTCTCCGCCAGACCGAGCATAGTGAAGTAGGAATCCCAGTAGTAGGTTTCGCTAAAACGTCCGCCTGGCACAATATATGACTGCGGCAGCGCCAGCAGCGAGGACCAGGGAATGTGATCCTGCGGTTCGCGTGTCAGCACTGGCCACAGCTGGTCAATATGCTCTTTCAGCGAGTCCTGCGGGTTGGAAACGTACTCACTCGAGGGGGTCTCGGGGAGCCAGAAATGGTTCTCAACAAAGCGCTGCAGGTCAAAGTCCCGGTGCCGCTTAACCTTGCGATAGCGGATCAGAATATCCAGCGGGTCCATTTTGGGTGCGCAGTCGGGGAAGGCTTTGCTGTCGGCAAACAGCTTTGACGACTGAACATGTTCGAACAGTTCGAGGTAACGATCGGCGGGCGTTAACGCATCTGAGGCAGGCAGCCCTTCAATCATCTCCGGCTCAGGTTCTGCCTCAATCATTTCATCCAGCTTTAACTCGCACGGATCCATTTCATAAAGCAGATCGAGGTCGATCGTCAGTTCTTCTGAAGGGGCGTGGGGTAGTTTCTGGTTGAGCATAATGAGAAAGACCTCCGGTAAAGAGATGGTGAAAGGAAACGGCTATTGCCCGGCTGTCTGTTAAGCGTAGACATTCGCTTCGGTGTCGGGTGAGTAAAGCGTGCGGTTGATCACGTTCTTATGTTTTTTAATATTTAAAAAATAAAACTATCTTAATGATAATAATGAAGAATTACTGGTCTTGTGCGATCTGTATATTTTCCATTTTCAGAACATTCGATTGCAACGAGGTGTGAACAGAACCCGCTAACGTCCGATCCCTGTAATAGGTGCAGGCTATTCAAATGATAGTTCTGGCCCATGTAATCTGGGCCGGTAAGGTCAGTGATGCTGAGCGAGAAGACATTCTTGGCTGGGTAGCCAAACAACGTGAGCAGTACTACGCCAGCCGTGATACCGCCCCGCAGCATCGCAATGAGCCCGTACAGCCAATACCGGAAAGTATTCCGACTGATGCCCGCAAAGTGGCGCTGGGCTTTACGCTGTATCATGACCCGCGCATTTCTGGCGACAGCACGATCTCCTGTGCGCACTGCCACGCATTAAACGCAGGCGGTGTGGATGGCAGGAAAACGTCAATCGGTGTCGGTGGCGGTGGCGTCGAAATCCTGGGATGAAATTATCCAGAAGTTAGATAAAGACCCGGTGCTGAAACAAGAATTTATCACCGTTTATCCTCAGGGATTCAGCGGGGACAATATTACCGATGCGATTGCTGAGTTTGAGAAAACGCTAATTACGCCAAATGCACCGTTTGATAAATGGCTACGGGGTGATGAAAGCGCGTTAACGGCCCAGCAAAAACATGGCTATCAATTATTTAAGGAAAATAAATGTGCCACCTGCCATGGTGGTATTATTTTAGGCGGGCGTTCATTTGAACCCTTAGGCTTGAAAAAGGACTTTAATTTTGGTGAGGTCACTGCCGTAGATATTGGTCGAATGAACGTCACCAATGAATTACGAGATAAGCTGCGCCAGAAAGTCCCTGGATTGCGTAACGTTGCACTGACTGCACCTTATTTCCACCGGGGAGATGTGCCAACCCTCGACGGCGCGGTAAAACTGATGATGCGTTATCAGGTAGGCAAAGAACTGCCGCAAAAAGATATCGACGATATCGTGGCGTTCCTTGAAAGCCTCAACGGGATCTATACGCCGTATATGCAGGATAAGTGACCGAAGGGCGACTGATGCTTTACTGGCCTACATATTATGGTGTTTGTAGGCCGGATAAAGCATCAGTCGCCATCCGGCATTTATAGTATTAACGCATGGTGACAAATTCTTCCGACGCGGTCGGGTGAATAGCGACAGTGTTGTCGAAGTCTTTCTTGGTTGCGCCCATTTTCAGTGCCACGGCAAAGCCCTGCAGCATTTCGTCCATGCCAAAGCCGATGCCGTGAATACCGACAATCTTCTCTTCCGGACCCACGCACACCAGCTTCATACGGCACGGCTGACGGTGTGTGGTGACAGCGGTATACATCGCGGTAAACGATGATTTATACACTTTCACCTGATCATCGCCGTGCTGCTCGCGCGCCTGTTGCTCGGTTAAGCCGACGGTGCCAATTGGCGGATGGCTGAAGACCACGGTCGGGATGTTGCTGTAGTCCAGATGTTCGTCCGGCTTGTTGTTAAACAGACGTTCGGACAGGCGACGACCCGCGGCAACGGCAACCGGCGTTAATTCAACGGCACCGGTGTTATCGCCCACGGCGTAAATTCCTGGAACGCTAGTATTCTGGTATTTATCAACGATGATGTAGCCTTTTTCGTTGGTTTTCACGCCAGTAACCGCCAGGTTAAAGTTATCGGTTGCCGGTTCACGGCCAATCGCCCAGATCAGGCAATCCACGGTCTGGCTACGACCATCTTCCAGCTCCAGGGTCAGGCTGCCATCTGCATTTTTAACCACCGCTTTTGGAATCGCGTGTGTATGCAGGGTCGGGCCTTCGGCATTCATTACCTCAACCAGCGTGTCGACGATCATCGGGTCAAAGCTGCGCAGCGGCGCGTGTTTACGCACGAACAGATGTGTTTCTGCGCCCAGGCCGTTAATCACGCCAGCCAGTTCAACGGCGATGTAACCTGCACCAACTACCGCAACGCGCTTCGGCAGTGCCGGCAGTTCAAAGAAACCGTCGGAATCAATACCGTATTCCACGCCTGGAATGTTCGGGTGGCTCGGGCGGCCGCCGGTAGCAATCAAAATATGATCGGCGGTGATGGTTTCACCGTTTACTTCAATGGTCCTGGCATCAACGAAGCGGGCAAAACCTTTGATCACATCGACATTATTTTTACCCAGTACGTTGTCGTATGAGGTGTGAATGCGGTCGATATAGGCGGTACGGGTGGCGATCAGCTTGTCCCAGTCGAATTTATTGATGGTGGTATCGAAGCCGTAGTCCGGGCCGTACATATGGATCGCTTCACGAACCTGTGCGGCATGCCACATCACTTTCTTCGGTACACAGCCAACGTTGACGCAGGTACCGCCCAGTTCTTTGGCCTCAATCAACGCGCATTTCTGACCGTACATGGCCGCGCGGTTAATGGAGGCGATACCGCCGCTGCCGCCGCCGATAGCGATGTAATCATAGTGTTTGGTCATGACCGCTCCTTCATGTTCATTGTAGGGCGGAGAAGCGTTATGCCTTCCGCCAAAATATTCGCGATTGTATACCTGAAATCAAAAGGTTCCACCGATGGCTGCGATTACTCCGGTACGATCCAGCTTACCGAGGTATGTCCGGTTCCCGCCGGAACCAGTTTGCGGTGCAGCCACGGCAGCACATTGTTCATTTGCTGTTCCAGCTTCCACGGTGGGTTAACCACAATCATGCCGGACGCCGTCATGCCGCGTTGATCGCTGTCCGGACGAACCGCCAGCTCAATTTGCAGGATGCGGCGAATGCCGGTCGCTTCCAGCTCTTTGGTCATGCGTTTGATTTGCTGGCGCAGGACTACCGGATACCACAGGGCATAGGTGCCGGTTGCGAAACGCTTATAGCCTTCGTGGATACCGGCCACTACCGCCTGGTAGTCGGTTTTAATTTCGTACGGCGGATCGATGAGGATCAGCCCGCGACGGGAGACGGGTGGTAATTTCGATTTCAACTGCTGATAGCCGTCGGCTTTTGCCACGCGCGCGCGCTCATCTTTCTGGAATTCGGAACGCAGCAGCGGAAAATCGCTCGGGTGCAGTTCGGTTAGCTGCAGGCTGTCCTGCGCGCGCAGCAGCTGGCGGGCAATCAGCGGAGAGCCTGGGTAGTAGCGCAGTTGACCGCTACGGTTGAAATGATTCACTACGCTGATGTACGGCTCGAGTTCTGCCGGCAGATCGTCCTGCTGCCAGATGCGGGCGATGCCTTCCAGATACTCACCGGTACGTTCAGCACGTTCACTGCTCAGCTGATAACGGCCCGCACCGGCGTGGGTGTCCAGATAGAGAAACGGTTTATCTTTCTCTTTGAGCGACTCGATGATCAGGCTCTGAACCGTGTGTTTAAGGACGTCGGCGTGGTTGCCAGCGTGAAAGCTGTGGCGATAACTGAGCATGGGTAAACGTGTTCCAGGTTGTAAACGTAGGCCCGATAAGCTGCGTGCCATCGGGCGAAAATAGAGCGTATCGCCACAGTATACAGAAAAGTCGTCACTGCCGCGAAAGCGCAACGCCTGGCATTGAAATCCTCTACACTTAACCCCATTCTACAAATAATATGCACAGCGCGGGATGCGCGCTTCATTCACTCTTTTCTACAGGACTGCGCTAATGACCAATCCATTGCTGACTCCCTTCGAACTGCCGCCGTTTTCCAAAATTCAGCCGGAGCATGTTGTACCCGCCGTCACTAAGGCGCTGAACGACTGCCGCGAAAACGTCGAGCGCGTGGTTGCGCAGGGGGCGCCATATACCTGGGAAAATCTTTGCCAGCGGCTGGCGGAAGTGGACGATGTCCTGGGGCGTATCTTCTCTCCGGTCAGCCATCTGAACTCGGTGAAAAACAGCCCGGAACTGCGCGAAGCCTACGAACAAACGCTGCCGCTGCTGTCTGAGTACAGCACCTGGGTTGGGCAACATGAAGGCCTGTACCAGGCGTACCGCGATCTGCGTGAAGGTGACCATTACGCCACTCTGAATACCGCGCAGAAAAAAGCCGTCGATAACGCCCTGCGTGACTTTGAGCTTTCTGGTATCGGCCTGCCGAAAGAAAAACAGCAGCGCTACGGTGAAATCGCGACCCGCCTGTCTGAACTTGGCAACCTGTACAGCAACAACGTGCTCGACGCCACCATGGGCTGGACCAAACTGGTCACCGACGAATCTGAGCTGGCTGGCATGCCGGAAAGCGCGCTGGCGGCAGCAAAAGCCCAGGCCGAAGCCAAAGAACAGGAAGGTTATCTGCTGACGCTGGATATCCCGAGCTATCTGCCGGTGATGACCTACTGCGACAACCAGGCATTGCGTGAAGAAATGTACCGCGCCTACTCCACCCGTGCGTCCGATCAGGGGCCCAATGCGGGCAAATGGGACAACAGCCCGGTGATGGAAGAGATCCTCGCGCTGCGCCACGAGCTGGCTCAATTGCTGGGCTTTGAAAGCTATGCCTTTAAATCTCTCGCCACTAAAATGGCCGAGAACCCGCAGCAGGTGCTCGACTTCCTGACCGATCTGGCAAAACGTGCCCGTCCGCAGGGTGAGAAAGAGCTGGCCCAGCTGCGCGCCTTCGCCAAAGCAGAGTTTGGCGTTGATGAGCTGCAGCCGTGGGATATCGCCTACTACAGCGAAAAACAGAAACAGCACCTGTACAGCATCAGCGATGAGCAGCTGCGCCCGTACTTCCCGGAAAACAAAGCCGTAAACGGCTTGTTCGAAGTGGTTAAGCGTATTTATGGCATCACTGCCAAAGAGCGTACCGATGTTGACGTCTGGCACCCGGAAGTGCGTTTCTTTGAGCTGTATGACGAACACAACGAACTGCGCGGCAGCTTCTATCTGGATCTTTATGCGCGTGAAAACAAGCGCGGTGGGGCATGGATGGACGACTGCGTCGGGCAGATGCGTAAAACCGACGGCACGCTGCAAAAACCGGTCGCTTACCTGACCTGCAACTTTAACCGTCCGGTCAGCGGCAAGCCGGCGCTGTTTACCCACGATGAAGTGATTACCCTGTTCCACGAGTTCGGTCACGGCCTGCATCATATGCTGACCCGCATCGAAACGGCCGGTGTTTCCGGTATCAACGGTGTGCCGTGGGATGCTGTCGAACTGCCAAGCCAGTTTATGGAAAACTGGTGCTGGGAGCCGGAAGCGCTGGCGTTTATCTCCGGTCACTATGAAACCGGTGAGCCGCTGCCGAAAGAACTGCTGGATAAAATGCTGGCGGCGAAAAACTACCAGGCGGCGCTGTTCATCCTGCGTCAGCTGGAGTTCGGCCTGTTCGACTTCCGTCTGCACGCTGAGTTTAACCCGCAGCAAGGGGCGAAAATTCTCGACACCCTGGCGGAGATCAAAAAACAGGTTGCCGTTGTGCCGGGCCCAAGCTGGGGTCGTTTCCCGCATGCATTCAGCCATATTTTTGCCGGCGGTTATGCGGCGGGATATTACAGCTACCTGTGGGCTGATGTGCTGGCGGCGGACGCCTTCTCCCGCTTTGAAGACGAAGGGATTTTCAACCGTGAAACCGGCCAGTCGTTCCTCGATAACATCCTGACCCGCGGCGGTTCTGAAGAGCCTATGGAGCTGTTCAAACGCTTCCGTGGCCGTGAGCCGCAACTGGATGCGATGCTGGACCATTACGGCATCAAGGGCTGAAAACTGGCGTGAAAATTTGTTTACTGGATGAAATGGGCGCCGGAGACGGCGCCTTATCTGTTCTGGCTGCCCGCTGGGGCCTGGAACATGATGAAGACAATCTGATGGCGCTGGTGATGACACCGGCGCACCTGGAACTGCGCAAGCGCGATGAACCCAAGCTCGGCGGCATCTTCGTTGATTTTGTCGGCGGGGCGATGGCCCATCGGCGTAAATTTGGCGGCGGTCGCGGTGAAGCGGTGGCGAAAGCCGTTGGCGTGAAAGGCGATTATCTGCCGGACGTGGTGGACGCGACGGCCGGGTTGGGACGCGATGCGTTCGTGCTGGCCTCCGTGGGCTGTCGCGTACGGATGCTGGAACGTAACCCAGTAGTGGCGGCGTTGCTCGACGATGGCCTGGCGCGCGGTTATGCCGATGCGGAAATTGGCCCATGGTTGCAGGAACGTTTACAGCTGATCCACGCGTCCAGCCTGACGGCGCTCACCGATATCACCCCACGCCCGCAGGTGGTATACCTCGACCCGATGTTCCCGCATAAGCAGAAAAGCGCGCTGGTGAAAAAAGAGATGCGCGTGTTTCAGTCGCTGGTGGGGCCGGATTTAGATGCCGATGGCCTGCTGGAGCCTGCGCGCCAGTTAGCCACTAAACGCGTGGTGGTCAAGCGCCCGGACTATGCCCCGCCGCTGGCGGAGGTGGCAACGCCGAACGCGGTGGTGACCAAAGGGCATCGGTTTGATATTTATGCCGGAACTCCGTAGGCCGGATAACACGCATCGCGTCGCCATCCGGCATGGTTTGCTGCCCGATGGCGCTACGCTTATCGGGCCTACGCGCAGCCTTGCGAGTACGCTGACATCCGGCAATATCAATTACACAAACGGTGCCAGCGGGTCGGCAATCTCAAAGGCGACCGCACGGTCCGCTTTCGGTGGATAAATCAGCTCGCTGACGATTGAACGCTTCAGTTCCTTCGCCTCTGCGCGCGTCAGTTTCACCTGCTGATCCCAGCCTTCGCTGTACACCGCGCCCCACGCGCCCAGATCCAGACAGGTGACGTAGTTTTCCTGGCGATAGGGCAGTGGCATCACATCTAACAGGCTGGCAGCGGCATTGTTTCCGGCGAATTTACCCAACAGAATCGCGTGCTGGCAGGTCATTAAGGCGTGGTTGCCTTTGTCATCAGTGGCGGCCCTGGCGACATCCCCCGTCGCGTAGATATCCTCGTGGCCCACAACCTGAAGATGCGCATTCACATGCAGACGGCCCTGACGATCGCGCGGGGCGTCGATCTGTGCCGTTAAGCCGTTTGCCTGCACGCCGACCGTCCAGATAACGGTTTGTGATGCAATTGTCTGCCCGTCTTTCAGCGTCACGCCTGACGCATCCACGCTTTCAACTTCTGCATTGACCCGCCATTCCACACCCAGTTCAGCGGAGGCTTCGGCGATCACATCGCGCAGCTCCTGGCTCCAGCGTGCACCCGGTTGCGGGCCGCGTTCAACTACGACTACTCTGGTCTTAGCATCAGCACCGAGAATGTCCCGCAGGCGACCCGGTAATTCCAGCGCCATTTCGATCCCGGTAAAGCCGCCGCCGCAGACCACCACGGTATTGCGCGCCTCGCTTTCTGGTCTGTGCGCGAGATCTTTCAGATGCTGCTCCAGTACGGTTGCGCTTTCCAGCTGATCGAGGTCGAAGGCGTGCTGCGCAGCGCCGGCAACCCTATTGCGATTAACTTCACTGCCGCTGGCCAGAATCAGCCTGTCGTAGCTGAGACGCTGTTTTTGGCCCGTTGCGTCCGTCCAGCTCACTTCTTTAGATTGTGGAAGCAACTGGGTGACCGTGCCGCGCAGGAACTTCACGCCGGTGACATCAAACAGCGGCTGCAGTGGCGCAACCAGCGTCTGGACATCATTCTCATAAAAACGCGGACGTACGCGCAGCTCTGGCTGCGGCGCAATAACAGTAATATCAATGGACTGCTGATGTTTATCCGCCAGTCGTGCGGCGCTTAATGCTGCCCACATACCGGCAAAACCGGCGCCCACGATCAGAATTTTTTTACGCATTTGCGTTTCTCACTGGTGACTATGAATTATTTGCTCGGATTCTATTGGTCGTAGTTAAGGATTGCAATGTAATTCCCTGTAAAAGCGCTTCTTTGTCTGTTGAGTTGTATTTATATATTTGATATTTAATGAATTAAATTTTATTTATGAGCGGGTGAATTCTGAGTATCTGGAATGTGCAGGCCGAAAAAGTTACAATAACTCAGATTCATTTTGGCTGAGATAAGAACATGGCATTCTACAGTTCCGGGGTTGAGTACGGCATCCATAGCCTGATGTGTATGGTTGACAGTAAGGGGGATGCGCGGGATATGAGCGTACGGGAAATTGCTGAGCTACAAAGCGTGCCGTATGACTATCTGGCGAAGATCTTCACCCGTCTGTCGAAGGCCGGACTGGTGCGCAGTAGTGAAGGAAAGGGCGGCGGTTTTCAGCTCGCCAGGCCCGCCGAGCACATCACGGTTCTGGATGTGGTCAATGCTATTGACGGCGACAAGCGTATCTTCGAATGCCGTGAAATCCGCCAGCGCTTAGCGATCTTTGAGGAGCATCCGCCGGAGTGGGCCTGTGAAGGGATTTGCGGCGTGCGCTCAGTGATGGACATGGCGCAGCAGCGTATGGAAGAGGCGCTTGGTCAGCACACGATCCTGGATTTGGCGCGTAAGATGTATCGCAAAGCACCGGATACGTTTGTCGTAGAAGTGCAGGACTGGATCGACGCCCGCAAAGGATAACCACTAAAAATGCCCGATAGCGCAAGGCGTATCGGGCATAATGAATGTAGGCCGGACAAGGCAATAGCCGCCATCCGGCACGGTGTATTACTGTTCAGTACTCGGCGTATTAATCATCCGGTTCAGCCAGGGCACCATAATCGCCATCACTACCGTGACGGCCAGCGTGACCAGACCGATTTTACTAAAGACGTTGGTATAGATAGGCAGCGTCTGTAGCGGGTCGGTGATGTTTTCCGGTACCGCGGTGAACGTTGCCACGTAGCCACCCATCAGGAACGCTGCAGCCTGGGTCAGGAACCACATCCCCAGAATAAAGCCCATCAGATGCTGCGGCACCAGCGCGGCGACCATGGCCAGCCCCAGGGCGCTAATCAGCAACTCACCCAGACTCTGGAACAGATATACCAGCACAATGAACCACGGCGAGGTCAGCCCCTGCGCATCGGCAAACCACATACCCGCGGCAGCCGCGGTCAGGAAGCCCAGCGAGCACAGGAACATACCGAGGGTGAACTTCATCGGCATGGTCAGGTCTTTGCCCTTGCTGCCCAGACGGGTATAAATCACCGCCAATAGCGGGCTGGCAAGTACCACCCAGAACGGGTTCAACGCCTGGAAGCTCACCGGGTTGATGGCGAAACCGAGAATTTCATGGTGTACGTTATTGATGGCAAAGAAGTTCAGTGATGTCGGCATCTGCGCGTACAGCACGTAGAATACCACCGCTTCCAGCATCAGGATAAAGGCCACGAACATCTTATTGCGCCCGGTTTTATCCAGTTTGAATGCCTGACGGAAGAAGATGATGGTGACGATAATCGACAGGACGATCAGCACCAGGTTGGCAACTTTCACGTTGTGCATCAACCAGGCGCACACGAATATCATCACCACGGTACCGGCCAGTACACACAGCAGATTGCGGAATACCAGCGGCTTATGGTCCGGATCAGAACCGATGTCCTTCACCATGCCACGGCAGGCAAAATAGACCAGCAGTGCAACGATAAGTCCCGCGCCACACAGGTTGTAAGTCACCGCATAGCCAAACTTATCGGCAATGACCGGCGCCAGCGACAGCGACAGCAGGGAGCCGATGTTAATCGACATATAAAACAGGGTGAAGGCGCCGTCCAGTCGGGCGTCTTTTGGCGGATAGCATTTTGACAGCAAGCTTGCCGGGTTAGCTTTAAACAGCCCGTTACCTACGGCGATGGTACCCAACGCAATAAAAATCAGGTCGGGTTTCAGCAGCGACATTCCGGTCATGAAATAGCCAATGGCTAACACGATGGCGCCGAGAACCAGCGTGCGCTTGGTGCCCAACAGGTGGTCGCCAACGTAGCCGCCAATGGATATCAGGCCGTACACCAGCGCAGCAAACGCACCGAAGGTGATAAACGCCTGTTCCTGAGAGAAGCCGAGTTGTTTAACAAAAAATACCGCCAGGATGCCCTGAACGCCGTAATAGCCAAATCGTTCCCATAATTCTACAAAAAAGATCATGAAGAACGGACGAGGTTGCTGCAGCAAGCCCGTAGGTGCTCGTGTATTCATATTCCTTCGCCTTTCAAAGCCATCCCGAAAAGTATGAACGCGTATTCTAAAACGCGCCGAAAAAGTCTTATTTTGTTATAGACTGCGGTGATAGGCCGCGCGGGTAGAGTATTATAGAGATAGTTTTCGATCCAATTAGTTGATCACACTAATTATGATTTATTTGTTGGATTGATGTACTGATAGGCAATAATTTTCACGCAAGGTACAAAAACAAAAACGCCCGCACAGGCGGGCGCTTACAGGCTTAAATGTTTACAGCGGGGCGGGTTACCCCCCGACAGCTAGCATTTTATGCTTCTTCGTCATCTCGCAGCGGGACAATCAACATGTCGACGTGAACGGTGTTGATCAGCTGGCGCGCAGAGGACATCAGCTTGCTCCAGAAATCCTGGTGATGGCCGCACACGACAAGATCCATATCGTATTTTTTGATGGCATCAACCAGAACCTGACCCAGATCGCCGCTACCGCTCAGGGTTTCGGTGATAGGGTAGCCTGCGTTGGTGGACAGTTCGGTTAACGCGTGATGAGTTTCTTCAGAAATGCGTTTCTGCATGTCGCCCAGATTTACGTCGATTAGCCCGGTGTACAGGTCGGAATAGTTTACGTCAACGTGGATAAGGGAAACTTTTGCATTGTAAGGCCGCGCCATAGAGACCGCTTTTTCAACCAGAACTTTGCTTTCCGGAGAAAGATCAACCGCGATGAGAATGTGTTTATAAGCCATAGTGTTACTCCTTCCATAAGTTGTCGATGACTAGCCTTCTGGCGATCGTTTGCCGCCGCGTCATCCGCATCCTGCGGACCTTACGCGCGGGGCTAGTCCAGTCGTAAAGACGTACCCTATAGGGACTATCCTTACATTATAGCGACCAGAATAATCCGTCAATCCACCTTGATTGCCAAGTAGTTAAACAAATTTTTCAGTTAATTGTATTGATAGTGATTAACCTTCTGGCAAAAAAATTAACTAATCTCCTACACTATCTAGAGAGGCGCTCGGATGCGTGACACTAACACGAGCGGTTTCGGTAGCACTCTTCACTGCATAGTTTGGTAGGGTATCGGGGAGCGGTAGTCCCGGAGAGGAACTCCGTGGGCGGGTCGCCGGGGAGGGGGTATGATAAGCACCATTGCGTTATTCTGGGCTTTGTGTGTCGTTTGCATTGTTAATATGGCGCGCTATTTCTCGTCGTTGCGCGCACTGTTAGTGGTACTTCGTGGTTGCGATCCATTGCTTTACCAGTATGTTGATGGCGGAGGCTTTTTTACCTCGCATGGGCAACCCAACAAGCAGATGCGTCTGGTGTGGTATATCTACGCCCAGCGCTATCGCGATCATCATGATGATGAGTTTATTCGCCGCTGTGAGCGCGTGCGTGGCCAGTTCATTCTCACCAGTTCGTTATGTGGACTGGTATTAATCAGTATGGTTGCGCTGATTATCTGGCACTGAACCTGATGACAGCGTAAAAAAAAAGCGGACCTGTTTGCAGGCCCGCTTTTTTATTGCGCATTCGCTTAGATAAGCTTCAGGGAGAGCCAGTACAGCCCCCCGGAAAGAATAATCGCCGCAGGCAGGGTGAAGACCCAGGCCATCAGAATGCTGGTCACTGTTTTACGCTGTAAGCCGCCACCGTCAACGACCATCGTACCCGCAACGGAAGAGGAGAGTACGTGGGTGGTGGAAACTGGCATACCGGTATAACTGGCGAGACCGATAGAGACGGCGGCCGTCATCTGCGCCGACATCCCCTGAGCATAGGTCATGCCTTTCTTACCGATTTTCTCACCGATAGTGGTTGCCACGCGACGCCAGCCAATCATCGTACCGCAGCCCAGAGCCAGCGCAACGGCCATGATGATCCACACCGGAGCGTACTCAATGGTGCTCAGCATGTCGGTTTTCAGTTTCTTCAACAGACGCTGATCGTCGTTGCTTACACCAGGCAGTTTCACGACCTTATCGGTGGTATCGGAAATGCACAGCATAATACGGCGCAGTTGTCCGCGCTGCTCAACGCTTAACTTGTCGTAGGTTTCCAGATTCGCCAGCATACCTTTCGCACGTTCCAGCGCGTTAATGGTATTAGCCGGGTGGCAATGGAACTCTGTCGTCGTCGCTGTACCTGTTTCCGTCGGTGACGGAATCAACTGGTCTACGCCGGTCGCCTGCTTGAGCAGGTCAGGGCGTTGCTGGAAGAAGGTTTCGACGTTATTGATGGCATCGCGGGTACGCGTAATTTCGTAACCGGAAGCGTTCATATTCACCACGAAACCGGCAGGTGCTACGCCAATCAGTACCAGCATGACCAGACCAATGCCTTTCTGCCCGTCGTTTGCGCCATGAGAGAACGCCACGCCGATTGCGGAGAGGATCAGTGCAATACGCGTCCAGAATGGCGGCTTTTTCTTGCCGTCTTTCTTTTCACGCTCTGCTGGCGTCAGGTGAATACGGGCACGTTTTTTAGTACCGCTCCAGTAGCGACGCAGCAAAAAGATCAGGCCGCCTGCAACCACCAGGCCGACAATCGGCGAGATGATAAGAGAGGCAAAAATACCCATCACTTTCGGGATGTTAAGTGCATCCACGACCGATGTGCCGTTCATCAACGCATTGGTTAAACCAATACCGATAATCGCGCCAATCAGCGTGTGGGAGCTGGATGCAGGCAAACCAAAGTACCAGGTACCCAGGTTCCAGATAATTGCCGCCAACAGCATAGAGAACACCATGGCGAGGCCATGTGATGAACCCATGTTGAGCAGCAGATCCGTTGGCAACATATGCACGATGGCATACGCTACGCTGAGACCGCCCAGCAAAACACCAAAGAAGTTAAACACCGCAGCCATGATCACCGCCAATTGCGAACGCATGGCACGGGTGTAGATCACAGTAGCGACGGCATTGGCTGTATCATGGAAGCCGTTAATTGCTTCGTAGAACAGAACAAAAGCCAAAGCAAGCAAGAGTAAAAGCCCGGTATGTAAATCCAGGCCAGCAAACAAATGTAGCATAGGACGTTACGCCATTTTGAGGACATGAACGCGGCGCATTATCAGTGACTTTGGCGGCGCGGGCAAAGTGAAATATAGAGTTTTTTTGATTTGTCTCCTGCTTTGTATGACACCACTAAAGAATTATCTTATAGAATTCAGATAAATACCTATTTTTGATGGTTTGGTGCTGGTGCGGCCACTGAGGAATCTTTACAATTCACGCCCGCTTTTTAGAGAGGATCGCAACGTGGAAAGGTTTGATACCGTTATTATAGGCGCTGGCGCAGCGGGTATGTTCTGTGCCGCGCAGGCAGGACAAGCAGGAAGTCGAGTACTGCTTATTGATAATGGTAAAAAGCCCGGGCGCAAGATCCTCATGTCTGGCGGGGGGCGCTGTAACTTTACCAATCTTTATGTTGAGCCTGCGGCTTATTTGAGTCAAAACCCTCATTTCTGTAAGTCAGCGTTGGCGCGCTATACCCAGTGGGATTTTATCGATCTGGTGGGTAAACACGGCATTGCCTGGCATGAAAAAACGCTCGGCCAGCTTTTTTGTGACGACTCCGCGCAGCAAATAGTCGATATGCTGGTAGCGGAATGCGAAAAAGGTAACGTTACGATGCGCTTACGTAGCGAAGTTCTGAGCGTTGCACGGGATGATGAGGGCTTTACGCTGGAGCTCAACGGCGCAACCGTTGGTGCGACGAAACTGGTGATTGCCAGCGGTGGGCTTTCTATGCCGGGTCTGGGTGCGACGCCATTTGGTTATAAAATCGCCGAACAGTTTGGCCTGAATGTGCTGCCAACGCGTGCGGGTCTGGTGCCTTTTACGCTGCATAAGCCGCTGCTTGACCAGCTTCAGGTGCTCTCCGGCGTGTCTGTTCCCTCTGTCATTACCGCCGAAGACGGCACCGTATTTCGTGAAAACCTGCTCTTTACGCACCGCGGGCTGTCAGGCCCGGCCGTTTTACAAATTTCCAGTTTTTGGCAGCCGGGTGAATTTGTCAGCATTAATTTGTTGCCAGATGTTGACCTCGAAAGCTTCCTTGATGAACAGCGCAGCGCACACCCCAATCAGAGTCTGAAGAATACGCTGGCGATGCAATTACCGAAGCGACTGGTGGAGTGTTTGCAGCAGTTGGGGCAAATCCCGGACGTGACGTTGAAGCAACTTAACCTACGCGATCAACAAGCGCTGGTGGAAACGCTGACCGAATGGCGCGTACAGCCAAACGGCACGGAAGGGTATCGTACGGCAGAGGTGACGCTGGGCGGAGTAGACACCAACGAATTGTCTTCACGGACCATGGAAGCCCGCAAAGTACCGGGCCTTTATTTCATCGGCGAAGTGATGGACGTCACCGGCTGGCTGGGCGGCTATAACTTCCAGTGGGCATGGTCGAGCGCCTGGGCGTGTGCGCAGGATTTAGTGTTGTCCGAAGACAATAAAGTTGTACACAAAGCACTAAAGTTGTAACCATTCTCAAAAAACGACGCTAATGTTGTATACTTACTGAATGTGTGGTTATAGGGTTGGAGACTATAAAATGCACATATAGGTACGTATCAATGTCGTTTTTTGGGTACGATCATGGGTAGGGGTAGGCGTCTCAAATCCTATTTGGATTATGAAAATGCGCTAGGTGACGGCATAGGAGTGGGCTATGGCCAAAGTTATCAGCCCTGGCTTAGAGCTCAGGACGTTAAATCCCGTGGAAACCGTTCGATAGTCTTTGGCCTTAAGACGTTTCGAAACCATCATCTCCTTTCTTCTGTCGAAAGTAACTTTTTCTATCTGGCTGAGTTTAATGACTCGGTGATTGATATCCGGGAACAATTCCCACTCTTTCCTCTCCGGCTTACCCAACAAATAGCAAATCATCTACATTTTCAACATCCTATGGTGAGGGGAGTAAGAGGAGTACCTGTCGAAGTTCTGAATGTTATGACAACCGATTTTTTACTGACCTTGAGAACTCCTGAAGGCGGACTTCGATACAAAGCTGTAGCAGTAAAACAAAACGAGAGCATACCTGAACGCGAAGCCCAAAAACTTGAAATAGAGAGGATGTTTTGGCAGTTGATTGATGTTGAGTTTCAAATTTATGTTGGCTCGGAACTCAATAACGTCGTCGGTAAAAATATTTGTTGGGTTACTTCTGTATTAAGAGATGGTTCTGTATTTTATGATAAATATCCTCTTGATAAAATCCTATGGAAGCTTAAACCAGATGTTTATCCCATAGTGGGACTACGTGCAATGATTTCATCAATCATTGGGGTAGATGCACAAGAAGCGATGATGTTATTGCAGGCAATGATTGGATTAAAAATGATAAAAATTGATTTATCATATCCAATACTCGAAACCGGTCTGATAAAGATAATATCCAATGGCCACTATATAGGACTGAACGCAAATGGATATTATTAGAAATTCAGTCTGGCTCTCTCAAGGCACTGATTTGCTTGCAGAGGGGCTTTATCGTGTTTTGGATTTTGACAAAAAGGTTGATTTGTTAATTTTGTTTAAAATAAAATCAGAAAGAACGGGTAAGCCAATTCCTTTCTCATTTTCATTGTTTAAATATTATATTGAATCAAATAGCATAACTTGTAAAGATTATATATACCCTTCATATATGTTAGTAGATGAGAAAGAAATAACAGATGAAGACAGGGGAAGGCGAGATGAAAATTACAATATCATTAAAGATCTTGTAGATGACAGAATGTTTCTGTTCGACTATGCATTACATAAAAAGTCTCACCTTTTAATGGACTACTCCAGAAATAAAAAAATATCACAATATACTATCAGAACGCTTCTGGCGTTGTACTGGCGACATGGGCAGGATGTTTATGCATTACTACCCGCATTCTCGAACTGTGGTGCCGCTGGGAAAAGTAGAATCAAACATGAAATTAAACTTGGGAATTCCAAGAAAAACAGAGCATTACCTAATGAACGTTCACGTGTTTTCATTCTTAATGAAAGAGATATAAATAATATTAGAAAATCTCTCATTATGTATCATTATAAAGTTAACGGAGATACGATAAAGAAAACATTAGAGAGACATATTGATTTGTATTTTAGGGATGAAATTAAAACAGCGAACTTAGAAAATAGAGCTCCATATGTTCCTTCTTTAAAACAATTTTCATACTGGAATAAAAAACTCTTCACTAAAGATTTCTCGATAAAGAAGAAGAACACGAAAAAAGAAATAGACCTCAAAATGCGGGCGCTTTTAGGTAGTGCGGCTAATACAACTGTTTTACCGGGTGATGTTTTCGAAATAGACTCAACTGTCGCTGATGTACATCTTATTTCGAGTTTAAACAGACGAAAAGTCATTGGGCGCCCAACTATTTATACAGTGGTGGATCGCGCAACAAGAATGATTGTTGGCCTTCATGTTTCTTTATACCATGCTTCATGGCGAGCTGCCCGACAAGCGTTAGCAAATTGCTTTATGCCAAAAAAAGAATATTGTAGATTATTTGGAATCTCTATTACTAATGATGATTGGCCTTGTTCTCATATTCCATTAACATTGATGTGTGACAACGGGGAGATGATTGGTCTTAAACCTCAGGAAAAGATGACCCCCCTGACAAAACTTGAGTTTGCGCCAGTCGGTAGAGGCGACAGAAAAAGCATTGTTGAACGCTGTTTCGGTATTCTAAATGATGAAGTTATTCATAGGCTTATTGGAACAACACGAAGGGGTAAGATTGTTAAAGGAGCGCCAACACCGCAATCCAGGGCTTGTTTAACGATTCAGGAGGTCACGTCTTTACTGATTCGGGAGATACTTGCACATAATCAGAGAACATATGAAGAACTGGCTTATATCAATCCCTTACTGATTGAAAATGATCTCGTAATATCACCAAAAAATAGTTGGATGATAAGCTTAAAGCACGGGAGATTCAGCGCAAGAGCCGTTGGGGCCGACGAAGTGATCGCACGATTGTTGATCCCTGTGAACGCTAACATTACCGCCGGTGGGATTCAGTACAATAATCTTTTTTATGAATGTGATCCAGACATTGCATCAGGTGCCAGAGTATTTGGAAGAACCACTTGTGAAGCAAGAATAGATGACAATTGCGTAGATTATATATATGTAAGATTTGACAAAAATAGCATTTTCAAAAAGCATTACCTGCTTAAGAAAAGAGATATATTTAAAGGTAAAGCTCATCTTGATACAGATGTAATGGCTGATTGGGTAGATACTCAAAAAGAAATTAATTTATTTACTCTGGATTCACTCAGCAATATCAATAATAAAGATGATTTTAACAAGAAAGGTAACGAAAGATTAAATGAAATATACGAATCTCGACGGGTACATGGTAAAGATATTAAAAAGAACAGGAAAAATGAACTTGATTCATTAGGGCGAACTGATGTTGCTAATGGAAGACCTGAACCCCTACTTCCGTCATCCAGTAAGGTTCTGCTTTTGCCTGGCCGGGAGGAGAAACAAAGATGGTTAAAAGGTAAGAAGAAGACTGAGGACGCAGAATAATGAACCTTATACGGAGCGTTTCAGCGATATATAAAGAACAGGAGTTACCTGAGTATCGTGGCAACCCCTTAATTGAAGCACTTCCTGAAGCGCTTACGGAAGATGAAGTACTTCTGGAAATGAGTTATTTTCCCGAAATTGACGAAAAAATCCGCTGGACTGCCCCGGCGAATGTTAGAGAGCAGTATGTCGAACGTATAAAGAAATTCCGTTGCCCTCAAACCAATCTTATCCAGGCTTATAAAATGATTTTACGGGCACTTAGGGAAAGCTATGCAGCCCGTAATCCTTTAAAAAGCGGAACTATTCAATATCTTCATTACTATGGGACTGAGCGTCCTGATATTGAACCCGAAAGTGGATATTTTAAATCCCAGGCTGAAACCATTACGATAGTTGGAATGAGTGGTTCTGGAAAAACTACCATGATCGAGCAAGTCATGGATCATTTCCCTCAGATTATAGAACACAGCAGCTATAAAGGAGTTTTTCCCGGCTTCAGTAAGCAAATCGTATGGGTAAAGATTAATTGTCCATACAACTCAAGTGTGAGAGACCTTTGTGAAGAGATTTTACAAAAATTAGATGATGCAATTGGTATTGAACGAACTACACCAGAGATTAGAAATGGTGCTCTGGCTCGCCAGATTGCGCAAAGAATAAAATCATCATTTTTAGGTATCCTTGTTATTGATGAAATGCAGAGGCTAAAATTTTCAAGAACTGGAGGTGAGAGTAAGTTGATTGATTTTTTACATGAAATTGTAGATTCGATGGGGGTATCTATGGTTTTTTGTGGAAATCATCCTTTTGACGAGACTCTGACAAAGAAAATGAGAATTGCCAGGCGGGCAGAGTCTGGTGGTTATATGAAAATTTCAAATGTCAGATACGACTCACAAGACTGGCAATCGTTTATTCATTATTTATGGCCATTACAATGGACAAATGTTGAAACACCATTAAATGATGAGTTAAACGAAAAATTATTCATTTTATCTAAAGGCAACATTGGATTGGCTCAGATGATTTATCGGGGGGCACAATTAAAGGTTATCGGTAGCGGTAATGAAATCATAACTGGTGCAGTCTTGTCGGCCTCTGTACCGGTACTCGTAAGCCATACGGAGGAATATAAGGATACTTTACTCCCGGGGGCAGCGACTGAAGACGAGGAAGCCAAATGGCTCTCTGCATCTAATGAAAGTGATGCTTCGGCTAAGTTCATGTCAGAGAAGCCCTTAAAAGCTTTGATCCCTGGAGATATAGACAGGCCACAGCACAAGGAATTCGTAAGAAAAATAGACGAGGTTATGCGCAATTTCGACGAGAAAATACTGTCTCTTGACCATGATCTTGTTATCACCAGAACAGCTGAAAAGAAAAATACCTACGATGCTCTTCAGCGTTGCGGGCTTATAAATACAGATCCACTTAATAAATTGTAATGAGGTCATCAGTTCGTAACGGTCAAAGAGAGGTGGGGTAAATGAGAATGTTGTCTGTTTTACCTGATGAATCCTTGTTCAGTCGGTTTTGTCGGACAGCTACCGTGTACGGTATGTCCCCATCTTCTCTGTTAACGATCATTTTCCACAAACCTGATATGAGCGTCCATCCAATTCTCAATTCAGGATTAAAGGCTATTTCTCTTCATACATCCGAAAGTGCAGACCAGCTCTGGCATGAACAGACTTTACTCCCTCTGTTTGCCTGGGCACTACCAATCAGTCGTAATGAAATTATGGATTTCAACACGACCCCTGCCAGGCTTAATCGATTGTGCCGCCTTAGTAATTTTTCACTAGGACAGCGGACACTATTGAAGTTTTGCCCGGTTTGCGCTCGTGAAGATACTTTTCATTATGGTGTTACTTATTGGCATCTGGCGCATCAACTTCATGGGGTTACAACCTGCCATCGGCACCAGGTAGTGCTTGAAAGCATCAATGTCCCTTCTGCACCGCACATACGTATTGGACTGATGCCTCCTGTTTCGTATACAGAACAACTCAGCAATGAGACAGACTTCGATTTTGCTAAATTTTGTTATGAGTCCATAAATATAATCAGAAGAAAAGAAATTTGTCACCCAAATTACATGGATGTACTTAAAAAGTTAAATTTATTATCATTGGACGGGAATCTGAAGAAAAATGTATTTTACGCACATGTTTATGCTAAGTGCCAGTTATTTGGGGAGGGTTCATCGGAGCTTCTACCGACATCCCTTACTGATTATCACTACTGGGAGCCTATACTCAAAGATAAATGTTGTCAGCATCCCACAAAGCACCTTTTGCTTTGTTATTGTTTGTTAAATACTTGCTGGCCAACGTATGCAGGAAGTCGTCCTAATAAAAAGAAAGAAATCTTTAAAAGTCATAAGGAATACAGCTTTCATATGGCTGAAAATAATACTAGTGTTAGCAACCTTGGGAGAGAATTTAATCGCAGCAGATGTTACATTAAAACACTTATTTATAAAAAATACCTGAGGGCGTTTAAGCGAAACACAAAAATTAATATATTCACTGAATTGCTTATCAAGTCTATGGCTGTAAGGGGGTTTAGTCTGGCATCCATAGCTGAGAAAAACTCATTATCGGAAGGAACTGTATCCTCTGTAATTTCATCTTGTTACGGTTTATGCTCATGGCGTAAAAAATGTAAAAAAGATTCTTTAAGACGGCGTCATAAGCAGAAAATATTAAGATTTATACATAATCAATCCATTTCTGTAACGCGAAAGTTAGTCAAGGAAAGTTGTTATGCTAGTTTCTTTTGGCTAAATAAACATGAAAATGGCTGGCTTAATTCCTGTCTTCCTAAAGCAGTACGATGTTATAGAAATAAAAGAGTAGACTGGAGCGAGAGAGATATAATCTCATCATCATTAATAAATGTTGTTTTATCTCAGGGGCAATACCCGATGTCACTTACAAGCCTGGATGCTTTACTGGGGGGGCATAACTGGCTTTTGAAATACAGAGATAAACTACCAATGACAATGACACTTCTCAGGAAAAAGAATCTAATTAAATAAGAGGGAGTGATATGGTTTACGAAAATGAATTGTGGCACAGTTTTCTTCTGCGTTCACAGATAATGTATAACTTATCCAATTGCAGGAACATAATATCTAAGCATGGTGAACTAAGGTACGATGCCTTTCCTCGGCTCGAACTGATTGATATGTACAAATTGCATAGTTTGCAGGATATATATGACATTCTTGCCACAAGAAATGGTTATATACTAACTTCCAATATAGTGTCGTTATCTTCTGGTGTTTACGGGTATTTCAACGCTGTTGAAGATGCCTGTCGAAATAATTTACACATAACTAATTCATATCCATTGGTAAACATCTCAAAGATTCGTTACTGCCATAAATGTATTATTGAAGATATACACTCTAAAGGCATTGGTTATCTTCGTCATAGATGGTTGTTTGAATCTAAATGTGCAGCTCATAGTACCTGTTTATATGAGGTTTGTTTTGACAACTATTTGGATGCAGTGAAAGGACTTAGTGACTTAATTATAAGTGGAATAAATCCTCATGGTTATTGTTCCCTTGTGGTTGACATTTCAAATCCTTTCAAAACTCCAGTGTATTTATTGCCATGTGCCAGGGATAAAATTTTAAAATGGATTTCTGACAATAAAAATGAGCTGGTTTACTTTCTCTTTGACCTCTTTAAAAGTAAATCGCATTCTAGTTTATTAAAGGTTATTGAAGTCAGGATAATGCATAGTAGTTATATTTCTGCGGTGTTCAGGATATTGAGTGAGGTTAATTTTTGTAATTTCAACTCATTTATTACCGATTTATTCGAGGACGTAAGTTATGCCTCTGTTGGACTTGATGATTATTCTGTTAATGTGGATTTTCTCAGGCTAAAAGCCGCAGATTGCAAATTTTGCCGGTTCAATGGTAAAAATTTTTGCTCACTTTTTAATGTAAAGCTTCTTCGCTAATTTTTACTTCATTTATAAACTACTAAGAAAGCTAATAAGATAGGGTTATATATTTTGATTAGGGCGGGAATAAATTATCACTTCCCGAGTATCCCTGGGGGTTACCACCTGAGTATGATGCCGGTTAGCAACAACGTCTAAAAGACCTACGATCACGATAAATGTCACTGGGTCACTCTCAAGCAAAGTGGTCAGGGGTGCTAGATACCAGTACTGCTTACTCAACACGGCCTTGTTTTTGAAAGATGCCGAATCTTGGCAAGAGGCGTATTACAGCCTATAGTCTGTTAATGAGTATTACAGCTTATCTGCTGTAAATCCATTCGTTGTGCTTGTTAACCCGTCGATACGGAAGATCACTTATGAACACTCAATACGCTTTGAAGACCTTGAATCAGTTGCGTCCTGTTTTAATCGGCTTTCGCAAAGCCAATGGACTGACGCAAAGAGATGTTTCTGAACGTTTGGGTGTAACACAGCAAACTTATGCCCGACTGGAGGCCAACCCTGCAAGTGTGGGTTTTGAGCGTTTGTTTAGAGTGTTCAGCGTCCTTGGAGTGGAGATCGTACTTTCATCCAGGGAACCATTGTCAGATGCAAAGCCCGAATACGGAGCTTTGCACAATGATTCTTCACTTCCAGCCAGGCGGGAGAAATGGTGACGCCATGCGCTTCCCGGTCTAATTGTCTGCAGCAATATTAACCCCTTAGCGGCCTGAAGTATCAGGTTGCTATGAAGCCTTTCGTTTCTTCTGTTATGTTAAATACACCAGTTTGAGCTGTTTCGGACAACCATAAATTATCTCTTCACTCTTAAATGAAAATTTTATGTCGATCACATTATCGATGAATTTAGGAAATAATCCGTAAATGAAAATCTATCTACCTTTAAATTTATCAATGTCCGTACGACATAATTAATATCAAAGAATGTGTATTATTATCATTTAAGTCATAAAAGCCATGAGTCAGTTCCAAAAAATATAATGAGCATTGAAATTATTACCCATCATTCTGGAGTTTTAACTTAGCCATGTATCGAACCACAAGTTGGCTTCCGGTGTTTTGAGGAGCAGTAAAGTTCAGAAAGCGCGACCAGATCATAATCCAGAAATGTCGTTAAGATATTCTGAATAACGGTTATCCCTGCATGTTGGCAGGCATTTGAAAATATATTTTGTATTCAGGTTGCAGCAAAACGCTTTCTTACACACAGGACTTCATATGCGGCTCAGAAAATTAAAACTGAAAAACTTCAGAGGCTACAGAAACTCTACTGAAATCATTATTGATGAAAGCATGACGGGTATTGTCGGTCGTAATGACTTTGGGAAGTCAACGATTCTGGAAGCGCTGGCTATTTTTTTTGAAACAGAAGGAATGAAGGCTGACAAGAATGACATGAACTGTTTCAGCCTAAGAGAAGGGGACGGCCGTTTTGAAATAGCCTGTGAATTTGATGACCTGCCCGATTTTATCATGATCGACGACAGGGTGCAGACCACGCTCGCCTCAGAACATCTGCTGAATGAAGACGGCAATTTTGAAATCGTCAAAACGTTTAAAGCAACGACTTCAGGAAAACCGGAGCAGACCTGCATCCGCTGCATCCATCCCGAAGAGGAGCCCCTGAGAAACTTACTGGCAATGAAAATTTCCGAGCTCAGGGCGGTGGGAAAAGAAGCTGAAAAAAATGTGGCGGATAAACGCACTGCATCGTTATGGCGTCAGGCCATCAGGGAAGCCGCCGCTCCCTATACCTGTTCTGAAATGTTGCTGGATGTCGATAAAGAGTTTGGAACCGACACAAAATCATTATGGGGTAAGATCCTCGATTTGCTGCCCACGTATGCGATTTTCAAAGCCGACAGGGAAAGCAGCGACGGGGATTCAGAAGCTAAAAACCCCTTACAGCAGGCCGTAAAAGACGCTCAGGCTGCGCTGCAGGACAAAATTACAGCGCTGGAAAATGAGATCCAGGACAGCGTACTGGATGTCGCACAGAGAACGCTGGATAAATTACGTGAAATGGCCCCCGAACTCGCCAGTGAACTGACTCCACGATTTAAGGAGAAACCCAAGTGGACCTTCAGTTTCACCCTGGACGGGGAAAATGGCATCCCCATCAATAAGCGCGGCAGCGGGATAAGGAGGCTTATCCTGTTGAATTTTTTCCGGGCTGAGGCCGAGAAGCATGTCGCGGGGACGCCCAGAAATGTGATTTATGCCATAGAGGAGCCTGAAACGTCACAGCATCCGAACTATCAGATGATGCTGATGAAAGCGTTACTGGCACTGGCAGGCCAGCCGCACCGTCAGATTATCGTCACCACCCATGTCCCGGCGCTGGCCGGATTGATCCCTGTCGAAGGCGTACGTTATGTCACCCGAAATGAGGCGGGTGAACCCGTAGTAAAAATGCCGGATGACGCTGTGCTGAAGGAAGCGACTGAAAGCCTGGGGGTGCTGCCAGAGACCGGTATGGAAAGGGCGCAGGGGATAGTTCTGGTAGAGGGAAAGTCGGATGTCACTTTCCTGAGGCATGCGGCCAGTTCATTAAAACAGTCAGGTATGTTGCCAGCCTCTCTGGAGGACGTGAAAATAGTGCCAGTCCTCATAGGAGGGTGTGGCAGCGTCAAACACTGGGTGACATTGAATCTGGCCAACGATCTGGGGCTTCCCTGGTGCGTATTTCTGGACTCCGATATTGGGGGAGACCCTGCACAGGTTCTGTCCATTCAGAAACGTAAAAAAGAAGTGGAGGATGCCGGTAAGGTATTCTTCGCCACGCGCAAACGTGAAATAGAGAACTATCTCTGCCCGGATCTGATTGAAGAAATGACCGGTGTAGCCGTCACGTTTACGGACACCTGTGATGCTAAAAAAATAATTGGCCGGGCGGTGGGAATGAAACCCGATAATGTGCTTGATAAATTCTGGCCCCGGATGACAGC